>DATBMD010000015.1:0-2301 GCA_036555085.1 Gaiellaceae bacterium | reverse complement strand
GAGCACCTGAGCTCGCGCGTCGACGAGCTCGTCGAGGAAACGGGCTTCGGGCCCGGCCCGCGGGGCGGGTTCCCGCCGCCGGGTGCCTGGGACGACGCCGACCGATCTGCGTCCGCCTAGCCCCGAGAAGAGAACCGGCGTCCCGCCGCTCAGCGTTCGGGCGGCGGGGCGCCGCTCGCGACCGGTCGCAGGTTGAGGGCGCCGGCCACGGCGACGATCGCGGCCAGTCCGAGGAACACCTCGGTTCCGTACCCGTCGTCGAGCAGGGCCCCCATCACCGGGACCAGCGGCACGGGAACGATCGTCCCGACGAGCGTCACGAGCGCGATCGGCTCGGTCGGATCGCTCGGATACAGGCGCTGGGCCTGCACGATCGCGATTCCGTACGGGACGGCAAAGCCGACGCCGGCAGCGACCACGGCGACCAGCGCGAGCGCGAACGAGTCTCCGAACGCAAGCAGTGCCAGCCCGGCGGCCGCCAGGAACGTCGCGCCGCCGGCGAGCAGCCCGGGGCTGACGCCGCGCTGCGCGAGCATCCCGCCGGCTTCACGGGCCGCAGCCGACGTGCCGAACAGCACGAAGCTGAGCGTGCCGGCCGTGGCGGCCGCCAGACCCATGTCGACGTTCAGGTAGTGGACGAGCCAGGAGCCCAGGATCAACGGCACCGAGAAGACCGACACGAACAGCGCCGCCAGCCGCCACAGGGCGGCGCTGCGCACGGCGAGCCGGAGGAACCCGCTCCCGCCGCCCCGTTCGTAGTGGACGTCCTCGCGCTTGATCAGGAACGGCAGCGGAGTCAGCGCGACCAGGGCGGACAGCCCGAACGTGAGCCGCCAGTCGACCCCGGCGTCGACGAGAATCGCGCCGATCCCGAGGCTGCAGGCGGCACCCAGCTGGATCGCTGCGCCGAAGAGGGCGACCCGCGTCACCCCGCCCGTCGCGCGCGCGAAGACCGGGCCCGGCACGACCGCCAGGCCGAGCGCGAAGCCCGCCACCGCGCGGCCCACCACAAGGCCCGCCACGTCCGGGCTCAGGGCGAAGGCGATGCCGCCGGCCGCGCACAGCACGACGGCGAGGATGATGGTGCGCACGATCCCGATGCGCTCGGCGATCGCCGGCGCCAGGAGGGTGCCCGGCACCGAGCACCCGAGCATGATCGTCCCGGACAGGAGGCCGACCGTCGCCAGCGAGATGTCGAAGTCCGAGCTGAGCTCGCCGATGACCGCGCCGACGTTGCCGACGGACCATGCCGTGCCGAGGGCGACCAGGAAGACCGCCGCCGCCCCTGCGCGATCGCGGCGCTGATCCGGGTTAGCTCGTTCGAGGGATTGCATGCCCCAAATGGGTCACTACAAGGAGGTGTGGGGGAGGGGGAAGCCAGTCGTAGCGCCCGTCCGCTCCGGTGGACGGGCGCGCGGCTGGTGCACCCGTCCCTCGTCTCGTCGCGCCGTTACCCGCACCGTGGTCGGCGAGGCTCATTCCTCCAGGTCGCCTCGCTCGAATGCCCGGACGGGCGCGCGCGCGTCGTCCGGGATCGGGGCGGGCCGCCGCCCGGCGAGATCGACGAGCACGAGCGTCTGGGTCGCCGTCACCATCAGCGTGTCGTCGGGCAGGCGGTAGGCGGCGCATTCGTACGTGACGCTGGTCCGACCGATGCGGCTGATCCTGACGAACGACTCGATCAGGTCGTCGAAGCGGGCCGGCGCGTGGTACTCGACGGTCGAGGCCCGCATCACGAACTCGGCTCCGTCGATGCCGAGCGAGCCGAGATGGCGGTGGTACTCGGTGCGCGCGTGGTCGAAGTAGGGGAGGTAGCGGCCGTAGTAGACGACGCCCTGCGCGTCCGTGTCCGAGAACCAGACGCGCGAGAGCGCCGAGTACTTGAACGGCGGCCTCCGGTCGGTCGGACGGCCGAGCTCGAGCGTCTCCACGCGCGGATCCTAGACACGGCCGCGAGCGCGTCCCTAGACTCGGGCATGGCCGTCGTCGCCGACCACATGTCCCGTGACCTGCTCGTCGTCGAGCCCGGGACGACCCTCGACGAGGCGGCGAGGCGCATGGCCGAGCGCAACGTCGGCACGGTGCTCGCGCTCGAGGGCGACCGGCTCGTCGGCATCCTCACCGAGCGGGACGTCCTGCGCGCGGTGGCGGCGGGCTACGCCGGCTCGGACCCGGTCTCCCGCTGGATGACGCACCATCCGGAGACCGTCGAAGCCTCCGACACGACCGCCCACGCGGCCGTGCTGATGATCCACGGCGGCTTTCGGCACCTGCCGGTCGTCGAGGCGGGCGGCGGCGTCG
>DATBMD010000325.1:0-10818 GCA_036555085.1 Gaiellaceae bacterium | reverse complement strand
CGGCTCCGAGCAGCAGCTCGAGCTCCCGCTCGTCGCGCACGGCGTGCTCGTCGGCAACCTCACGGTGAGCCGCGCCGAGGGCGAGCGGTTCGACGAGCGCGAGGTCGGCGTGCTGCGGGCCTTCGGAGAGCTGGCGGCGCTGGCGCTCTACAACGCGCACGTCCGAGCCGAGCTCGCGCGCCTGGCGCACACCGACCCGCTGACGGGGCTCGCGAACCGCCGCGGGCTGGCGCGGGCGCTCGCAGCCGCCGCGGCGCCGCGCTCGCTGCTCCTGCTCGATCTCGACGGGCTCAAGGCCGTCAACGACGAGGTCGGCTACGAGGCGGGCGACCTGATCATCCGCGCGGCAGCCGGGGCGCTGGCGGCCGAGCTCGACGAGCACGAGCTGGCCGCGCGCCTGGGCGGCGACGAGTTCGTGGCGCTGCTCGACAGCGGCGAGGCACGCGCGCTGGAGCGAGGCGCCCGGGTAACGCGCACGCTCGACGAGCTGGCGCTGCCGCCCGCGATCCGCGCGCGCTTCCGCGGCGGCAGCGTGGGCGCCGTCGCGGCGCTCCCCGGGGAGGACGCCGACGCGCTCCTCCGCCGCGCGGCGTCGCACATGCGCGAGCGCAAGCGGACCCGCCGCGGCCGGGTCTAGCCCCGAGGCGGCAGGGACACGCTCGATCGGTAGTTGCCCGAAGCGACGAGCGGGGGGCCACCGACGACAGGGCGCGCCCGGTCGTCGAGCATCGAGGTATGGCCATCACCGAGACGGCGGTCGTGCGCGAGACGCCCCTGACACGCGCCTTCGCGGACCTCGCGCGTGCCGACGTGGCGTTCGCGGGCGGAAAGGGCGCGAACCTCGGCGAGCTCACGCGCGCCGGCTTCCCCGTGCCGATCGGCTTCGTCGTCGGCGCTCCGGCGTACGCGGCGTTCGCGGACGCGGGCCTGCGCGAGCGGCTCGCCGCGCGCATCGCGGGTGTCGACGTCGGGGACGCCGCCGAGCTGCAGGCAGCCGCTGCGGAGCTGCGCGCGATGGTCGACGCCGAGCCGATCCCCGACGCCGTCGAGAGGGCCATCCGCGACGCGTACGCGAGCCTCGCTCCGCAGTCAGAGCCCGTTGCCGTCCGCTCCTCGGCCACCGCTGAGGACACCGAGGCCGCGTCCTTCGCGGGCATGAACGAGACCTTCCTCAATGTCCGCGGCGCCGACGCGACCGTGGACGCAGTGCGCCGCTGCTGGTCGTCGCTCTTCGGAGCGCGCACCGTCTACTACCGCGCCGAGCGCGGCTTCGGCCAGGCGGACATGGACATCGCCGTCGTCGTGCAGCGCCAGCTCGACGTCGACCGCGCCGGCGTCATGTTCACGATCGACCCCGCCACGGGCGCCGCCGACCGCATCGTCATCGAAGGCTCCTTCGGCCTCGGCGAGGCGGTCGTGAGCGGCCGTGTCTCGCCCGACCGGTACGTGGTCGACAAGGCGAGCGGCGAGATCCTCGCCCGGGAGATCAATCCCAAGACCGAGACGATCGAGCCCGTCGCCGGGGGAGGCACGACCGTGCGCGAGGTCGCGGCCGAGCAGGCAGTGCGCCCGACGCTGACGGACGACGAGGCGCGCACGCTCGCCGAGCACGGCGCCCGCATCGAGCGCCACTACGGCTCGGCGCAGGACACGGAGTGGGCCATCGACCGCGAGGGTCGCATCTGGATCCTCCAGGCGCGCCCCGTCACCGCGGCAGGCACGCCGGCGCCCCGGAAAGCGCCTCGCGCCGCCGGCGAGAACGTGCTCGTGCGCGGCCTCGGCGCCGCCCCGGGCAGCGCCGGCGGCCCCGTCAGCATGCTCGCCTCGCTAACCGAGGCGGCGAAGTTCGGCGACGGCGACGTCCTCGTCACCCACATGACGGCGCCCGACTGGGTGCCGCTGATGCGCCGGGCGGCCGCGATCGCCACCGACTTGGGTGGGATGACCTGTCACGCGGCGATCGTCTCCCGCGAGCTCGGGATCCCCTGCGTGGTGGGCACACAGGACGCGACGACGACGCTTCGCGACGGCGAGGTCGTGACGGTCGACTCGACCCGAGGGCTCGTGCTCCAGGGCCTCGTCGCCGCACCGCTCCCGCCGCCAGCGCCGGCGGCCGTCGTGTCGAGCGGCGCCACCGCCACCACGGGGACCGCGCTGCTGCTCAACCTCTCCGAGCCCTCGCAGGTACCACGCGCCGCCGCGCTCGACGTCGACGGTGTCGGCCTGCTCAGGGCGGAGCTGATGCTAATCGAGGCGCTCGACGGCGACCACCCGCGCCTGCTCCTGGAGGAAGGCCGCTCGGGCGAGATGGTGGAGCGGATGGCCGCCGGGCTGACGGCCTTCGCCGCCGGCTTCGCGCCGCGGCCGGTGACCTACCGGACGATCGACTTCCGCACGAACGAGTTTCGCGGCCTGCGCGGCGGCGAGCGGTTCGAGCCCGAGGAGGCCAACCCGATGATCGGCTACCGCGGCGTGCTCCGTTACGTCCGGGAGCCCGACCTGTTCGCCCTCGAGCTGGAGGCGATCAGGCGCGTCTGGGACGCCGGCCACTCGAACCTGCACGTGATGCTGCCCTTCGTCCGCACGGCCGACGAGCTGGCGCGCTGCCGGGCCCTCGTCGCCGAGTCGGGGCTTCCCGAGCGCGACGGGCTCGAGCTCTGGATCATGGCCGAGGTGCCGTCGGTGCTGTTCAACCTCGAGCGCTACGCGGCGCTCGGAGTCACGGGCATCTCGATCGGCTCGAACGACCTCACGCAGCTGCTGCTGGGCGCCGACCGCGATTCCGGCCTGCTCGCCGAGCTCGACGAGCGCGACCCGGCCGTGGTCGCGTACCTCGAGCAGCTGATCCCGAAGGCGCGCGCCCTCGGCCTGCGGACGTCGATCTGCGGCCAGGCCCCGAGCGTCCACGCCGAGTACGCCGAGCTGCTCGTCCGCGCCGGCATCGACGCCATCTCCGTCAACATCGACGTCGTCGACCGCACGCGCCGCCTGATCGACGCCGCCGAGCGCCGGCTCCTGCTGGAAGCAGCCCGGGCAACCGTCGCGAGCGCCGGGCGTCGGCGATGAAGGAGCAGGAGTTCTGGCGCGACCGCTCGAGCGGGCGACTGTACGCCGTCGAGCTGCACGACGGCATCGTGACCGGAAGCGCCGGCCCGCTCTCGGCCAGCGAGCTCGAGCCGGGGTTTCTCGCCACGTTCGACTACGCGTCCGACGAAGCGGCCTGGCTGGAGGAGCATCGCGAGGGCTTCGACCTCTACCGCTGCGTGCCGCCGCATTCGGGTGGCGAGACCGGGCGCCCGTACCCCGAGCTCGACCGGCTGACCGTCGCGCACGCGATGCATCCGGGCGTGATCACCTGCCTCCCCGACGCGTCGCTGCGACGCGTGTCGCGGACGATGACCTCGGCGCGCGTGCATGCGGTGGTCGTCTGGGGCGACGAGGAGGACGACTCGGAGGGCATCTGGGGAGCGATCTCCGACCTCGACCTGATCACGGCCGTCGCACGCGGCGAGACGCTCGCACGCGCCGCCGTCGGGGCCTCGGGCACGCCGGTGGCGACCATCGGCGAGAACGCCAGCCTGCAGCGCGCGGCCGAGCTGATGGAGCGTCACGGAGTCACCCATCTCGTCGTCCTCGCCGAGGGCCGCCTGCGCCCCGTCGGAGTGCTCTCGTCCCTGGACGTCGCACGCGTCCTGGGCTCCGAGCCGCACGCCTAGGCGCGTCGACAACCCACTAGGATCGCAGCGTGAGCGGCCCGCCGACTCCGGCGCGCGTCCCCGTCGGCGTCGTCGACCCGCGCCACCTGGAGCCGGTCGTCGGGCCGCACCGGCTGCGGGAGCTGCTCGACTCCGCGAGGCGCGTGCGGGCGCTGCTCGGTAGCCGGCCGGTGGTCAACGTGAGCTCGACGGCGACCGGCGGCGGCGTGGCGGAGCTCCTGCAGATGCTCCTCGGGTACGCGCGAGGCGCTGGCGTCGCGGCGGAGTGGCGGGTCATCACCGGCAGCCCGGAGTTCTTCGCCGTGACGAAGCGGATCCACAACGGCCTCTACGGCAGTCCTGGAGACGGCGGGCCGCTCGGTGCCGCCGAGCGCCGGATCTACGAGCGAGCGATCGCGACCAACGGAGATCGTCCGCTCGGCTCGATCCGCCGCGGCGACGTCGTGGTCGTCCACGATCCGCAGCCGGCGTGGCTGGTCCCGCTGCTCGTCGACCGCGGCGCGCGGGTCGTCTGGCGGTGCCACGTCGGCATCGACGCCGCCAACGAATGGTCCGAGCGGGCCTGGAGCTTCCTCCGGCGCTACGTCGAGCCGGCGCATGCGCACGTCTTCTCGCGCGCGTCGTTCGTGCCCGGCTTTCTAGCCGGTGCTCCCGTCGCGATCATTCCACCGTCGATCGACCCGCTCAGCCCGAAGAACGCTTCGATGTCCCGTCCGGCGCAGCGCACGGCGCTGGCCGCGGCGATGCTGCTCCGGCGCGACGGGCTCGGACGCTCGCGGCGCGTGACGCGCCACGTGCACCTGCTTCGAGAGGGCGGCGCGCTGCCGGCCGACGGGCCGATCGTCGTCCAGGTCTCGCGCTGGGACCGGATGAAGGACATGCGCGGCGTGCTCGACGGGTTCGTCGAGCACGTGCCGCCGCGACTCGGTGCTCGTCTCGTGCTCGCCGGGCCTGCGCCCACGGGCGTGGCGGACGATCCCGAGGCGGCTGCGGTGTGGGACGAGATGGTCGAGCGCTGGCACAGCCTCCCGACCGTCGCGCGCCGTCGCGTCCAGCTCGCTCTGATCCCGATGGACGACCCCGACGAGAACGCCTACGTCGTCAACGCCCTCCAGCGGCACGCGACGGTCGTGGTGCAGAAGAGCCTGGCGGAAGGCTTCGGGCTCACCGTCGCCGAGGCGATGTGGAAGTCGCGACCGGTCGTGGCCAGCGCGGTCGGCGGCATCGCCGACCAGATCGTCGACGGGGAGAGCGGCGTCCTGCTCGACGACCCGTCCGACCTGGGCGCGTTCGGCGCCGCGGTCGCGCGGCTCCTGGCCGACCCCGCCGAGGCCCGGCGGCTCGGACGGAACGCGCGCAGGCGGGTGCGGGAGCGCTTCCTGCCCGACCGCCACCTGATCCAGTACGCGAAGCTCCTCGCCGATCTGGCCGAGGCCGGGAGCGGTTGATCAGATCGTCTCGGGAACCATCTCGATCGCGCCGCACGGGCACTCGGCGGCGCAGATCCCGCAGCCCTTGCAGTAGTCGTAGTCGAACGCGTACGGCTCGTCCCCGTCGTCGAGCTTGATCACCGCGTTGTCGGGGCAGACGCCGAAGCAGTTGTCGCACGAGAAGCAGTTGCCGCACGAGAGGCAGCGGCGCGCCTCGAACAGCGCGGTCGACTGGTCGAGCCCGCCGACGACCTCCTCGAAGGTGGAGCGCCTGCGCGCGAGCTCGAGCACGGGCTGCACGGCGCGCGGGGCGTCCGTGTAGTACCAGGTGTTCAGCGTCTCGAAGCCCGCCGGCTCGTGCTTCGGAGCGGGCTCGCCGCCCTCGCCGCGCAGCCAGGCGTCGATGTGGCGCGCGGCCTGCTTGCCGTGGCCGATGCCGACGGTGACGGTCCGCTCGGCCGGCACCATGTCGCCGCCCGCGAAGATCCCCGGATAGCCGGTCATCATGTTGGGGGTGACCTGCACGACCCCGTCCTCGACCTCCAGGCCGGGCACGCCGTCGAGCAGCGAGAGGTCGGCCTCCTGTCCGAGCGCGAGGACCAGGGAGTCCGCCGCGAGTTCCTCGAGCTCCCCGGTCGGCTGCGGGAAGCCGTTCTCGTCGAGCTCCATCCGCTCGAGCACGAGCATGCCGCCGTCGGCGCGCTTGACCGTGGAGAGCCACTTCATCAGCACGCCCTCCTCCTCGGCCTCCTCGACCTCGAAGTCGTGCGCGGGCATCCGCTCGCGCGTGCGCCGGTAGACGACGACGGCCTCCTCGGCGCCGAGCCGCTTCGCGGTGCGGGCGACGTCCATCGCCGTGTTGCCGCCGCCGTAGACGGCGACCCGCCGGCCGAGCAGCGGCTTCGCCTCGCCCTCCATGCTCCGCAGCACGGCCACGGCGTCGAGCACGCGCGCCGCCTCCCCGGCGGGGATGTAGGCGCGCCTGCCGATGTGCGCGCCCACCGCCACAAACGCGGCGTCGAAGCCGCCCTCCTGCATCGCGTCGAGGACGCCCGTGACGGTGGTGCTCGACTCGAGCGTCACGCCGAGGTCGAGGATCCGCTGGATCTCGGCGTCGAGCACCTCGCGGGGCAGGCGGTACTTGGGGATCCCGAACCGCATCATCCCGCCGGCGCGCGGCCCCGCGTCGCGGATCGTCACGCCGTGGCCGCGCCGGGCGAGTTGGTAGGCCGCCGAGAGCCCGGACGGGCCGGCGCCGACGACGAGCACGCGCTTTCCCGACGCCGGCGCCGGCGGCTCGAGCCGCCATCCTCGCTCGATGGCCGTGTCGCCGAGGAAGCGCTCGACCGCGTTGATCCCGACCGCCTCGTCGAGCTGCGCGCGGTTGCAATCCGTCTCGCACGGGTGGTAGCAGACCCGGCCCATGACGGCCGGGACCGGGTTGTCCTCCATGATCCGGCGCCACGCGCGCTCGTAGCCGTCCCCTCCCTCCTCGGCCTCGTAGAGCCACTGCTGGATGTTCTCGCCGGCAGGGCACGCCCGGTTGCAGGGCGGCAGCCGGTGGACGTAGACGGGGCGCTCGGTGCGCCAGCTGCCGGTCCGGTTGGCGAGGCTCGAGCCGACGTCGAGCGTGATCGCGAACGGCTTCTTCATGGCTGTCCCTCCTCCTCGAGGAGGCCAAAGCGGCGGATGTTGCGATCGGCGATCGCCTGCAGCCGCTCGATCACGTCAGTGCGCGGCGGGTCGCCGAGGAGGTGCGCGAAGCGGCGCTGCAGCCGCAGGTACTCCTCCACCGGCGCCTGCCTGCGGATCTTCGACACCGCGACGACCTCGCCGTGCTCGGCCTCGAGGACGGGGAAGAGCCCGGTCTCCTTGGCGAGGCGCGCGATCCTGATCGTGTCCCTGGCCTCGGCGCCCCAGCCGAGCGGGCACGGCACGAGCACGTGGAGGTACCGCGCGCCGTGGAGCTCCATCGCGCGCTCGACCTTGGCCTCCAGGTCGTGGAGCTCGGCGACCGTGGCGGTGGCGACGTACGGGATCTCGTGCGCCATCGCGATCAGCGGCGCGCTCTTCCCCTGCCCGAACGCGTTCCCCGGCTCGTCGCCGACCGGCTTCGTCGTCGCGGTGCGCGCCCCCGGCGGCGTGGCCCCGGAGCGCTGCACGCCCGTGTTCATGTACGCCTCGTTGTCGTAGCAGACGTAGAGCACGTCGTCGTTCCGCTCGAACATCCCCGAGAGGCAGGCGAAGCCGATGTCGAGAGTGCCGCCGTCGCCGCCCTGCGCGATCACGCGTACGTCGTCGCGGCCCTGCGCCTTCAGCGCGGCCGCCATCCCGGTCGCGACCGCCGGCGCGTTGCCGAACAGCGAGTGCAGCCACGGCAGCTGCCACGACGACTCGGGATAGGGCGTCGAGAAGACCTCGAGGCAGCCGGTCGCGTTCGCGGCGACCAGCCTCCCCTGGGTGGCGCGCATCGCGGCGTCGAGCACGTACCTCGCCCCCAGCGCCTCACCGCAGCCCTGGCAGGCGCGATGGCCGCTCGTGAGCGTGTTCGAGCGCCCGCGGTCGGCCTGCACCGACCGGCCCGCCTCGTCGAGCAGGCGGTTGCCGGCGGCGAAGCTGCCGACCTGGAAGAACTTCACCGGCCGGTGGGGCATCAGTACGACCTCCCCCCGACGACGCCGACGTCGCGCAAGATGTTCTCGGCGTGCGGGCCCGAGCGGCGCTCGCCGGAGAGGCGGGCGAGCTCGCGCTCGACCAGCTGCCGGTCGAGGTCGAGGAAGACCAGCCGGTGCGGGTTGAGCCGGCCCCCGATCACGTCGGCGAGCAGCGCGTGCAGCGACCGCTTCGTGACCGGGCGCCCGCCCAGCCCGGCGACGACGTCGAAGACCTCGGGCGCCGCGCCGGAGAGCGCGAGACGGACGTTCTGGCCCACGATCCCGCCGATCCCGACGGCGAAGGCCTTCTCCACGACCACGACGCGCTCCGCGTGCCCGAGCGCCGCGCGCACCTCCTCGAGCGGATAGGGCCGGAAGGACTTGATGCCGAGCGCGCCGGCGCGCACGCCCTGCTCCCGAAGCTCGTCCACGACCTCCTCGATCGTCCCGAGCACCGAGCCGAGCGCGACGACGATCGTGTCCGCGTCCTCGGTGCGGTAGCGGCGCAGCAGCCCGCCCGACGGGCGGCCGAACGCCCGCGCGAACGCGGCGGCGACGTCCGGGATCAGATCGAGCGCCTGCATCTGCTTCGCGTGCGCGAGATAGCGGACCTCCGTGAACGCCTCGGGGCCGACCATCGCGCCGATCGTGACCGGCTCGCCGGGGTCGAGCACCTGGCGCGGCTCGAAGGGCGGCAGGAACGCGTCGACCTCCGACTGCGCCGGCAGGTCGACCGGCTCGAACGCGTGCGTCAGCACGAACCCGTCCATGCAGACCATCACCGGCAGCGAGAGCTCCTCCGCCAGCCGGAAGGCCTGGAGGTGCAGGTCGACGGCCTCCTGGTTCGACTCCGCGTAGAGCTGGACCCAGCCGCAGTCGCGCTGCGACATCGCGTCGGAATGGTCGTTCCAGATGTTGATGGGCGCACCGATCGCGCGATTGGCCACCGTCATCACGATCGGCAACCCGAGCCCGGAGGCGTTGTAGAGCGCCTCGGCCATGTAGAGGAGGCCCTGGCTGGCGGTGGCCGTGTACGCGCGGGCACCGGCGGCGGAGGCGCCGATCGCCGCCGACATCGCGGCGAACTCGGACTCGACCAGCAGGTACTCGCACGGCGCGAGCTCCCGCATGCGGACGAGGTCCGAAAGCGCCTCGACGATGTGCGTCTGCGGCGAGATCGGATAGGCGCTGATCACCTCCGGGCGGCAGAGCGCGACAGCCCTCGCGACGGCGAGCGAGCCCTCGATCTGCTCACGCACGAGCCACCTCCCGCGTCCCGGCGTCGACGAGCGCGAACGCCGCGGCCGCGGCCGCGGCGTTCCGCTCTCCCACGGCGCCCGGGAACCTCCGCCGGACGGCCGTCTGGACCGACTCGAGCGCGACGACGCCCGTCAGGGCGGCGAAGCCGCCCAGGAGGGCGGCGTTCGGCAGCGGCCGCCCGAGGTGCTCGCGCGCGAGCTCGCTCGCGGGCACCGTCACCACCCGACCGAAGCGCTCCGCCAGCTCGTTCAGGCCGAGATCGGAAAGGCGCCGCGCCGTGTTGACGACGACGACGCCGCTCGGGCCCACGCCGCCGAAGAGGTCGACCTGGTGGAGCAGCGTCGGATCCTGGACGATCAGCGCATCGGGCTCGACGATCGGCTCGCGCGAGCGGATCGGAGCCTCGGAGATCCTGCAGAAGGCGACGACCGGCGCGCCGGTACGCTCCGAGCCGAACGTCGGGAACGCCTGCGCGTGGCGCCCCTCGAGAAAGGCCGCGACCGAGAGCAGCTCGGCCGCCGTCACGACTCCCTGGCCGCCGCGCCCGTGGATGCGTACCTGGAACACGACCCACACTGTCCGCCGCCGGGGTCGGCGAGGCATCCGAGACGGCGCGGGTCGCCGCTCGGTACTTCTCCGTAGCTACCGCGTCGGGCCCGGCACGGCCCGCCGGGGGCGGAGGTAGACGAACCAGTAGACGGCGCCGACCATCAACGCTCCGCCGACGACGTTCCCGATCGTGACCGGCAGCAGGTTGTCGAGCAGGAAGCTCCCCCAGGTCAGGCCGCCGACGTCGGGCAGGTCGGGCATCGAGGCCATCCAGGCCTCGTCCGTCTTGATCAGCAGGCCGGTGGGGACGAAGTACATGTTCGCGACGGAGTGCTCGAAGCCGGCCGCGACGAACGCGGCGATGGGCGGAACGACCGCGAGCACCTTGTCGGTCGTCGTGTGCGCGCCGTAGGTCAGCCACACGGCGAGGCAGACGAGCGCGTTGCAGAGCGCGCCCAGGACGACCGCCTGGCCGAAGCCGAGCCCCGTCTTCGTGGAGGCGATCGAGAGCGCGGTGGCGCCGACGGCGCCGCCGCCGAACGTGTTCTGCTTGCCGAGCCAGACCAGCACGGCCGTGCCGAGTGCGCCCACGAAGTTGCCGGCGTAGACGATCGCCCAGTTCCGCAGCAGGAGCACGGTGCTCACGCGCCGGCCGGCCCACGCCATCACGATCAGGTTGTTCCCGGTGAAGAGCTCGGCGCCCGCGACGACGACGAGGTCAGGCCGAGCGTGAACGCGAGCCCCGCGAGCAGCCGCGTGACGCCGTACGCCGTGTCCCCGGCGCCGCTCGCCACCGTCGTCGCGAAGACGGCGCCGAGGGCGATGAAGGCGCCCGCGAGCACGGCGAGGGCGAACAGGTCGAGCGCGGGCATGCCGGCCTTCGCCACCCCGACATCCGCGGCCCTGCGCGCCACGTCGGTGGGAGGCAGCGCGTCGAGGGCCGTCGGGCTGAATCCTGGCTCGGTCATCTCGATCGCCCCGAGCGTCGCAGGGCCGGCGGGGAGCGTCGTCGCGGATACCCCGCCGTTCGCGCCCGTCGATTACTGACCGGCCGACCGGCCCGGCGGGCTCGGTAGTTCGCCGCAGCGGGATCGGCGTCGCGCCCGATGCCGCCGCAGCGTCCCGGCCGCACGCTGGGGGCGATCGAAGGGAGGCTGCATGCACGTCAAGGACGTCATGACGACCGACGTGGTGACGCTGAAGCCGGGC
>DATBMD010000313.1:0-20653 GCA_036555085.1 Gaiellaceae bacterium | reverse complement strand
CGTGCTCGAGCGCGGCTCGGTGGAGGGGGAGATCTTCCACCGCGGCGCCGTCGAGGCGCTCGCCGGCGGCGAGCCGGACGTCCCGGCACGTCTTGCCGCGCTCGTCCGCAAGGAGCTCGTCCGCCCCGAGCGGGCGCAGCTCCGCGGCGACGACGCCTACCGCTTCCGTCACCTCCTGATCCGCGACGCGGCCTACGAGGCGCTCCCGAAAGCCGTGCGGGCCGAGCTGCACGAGCGCTTCGCGGACTGGCTGGAGAAGCGCGGCGGCGACCTCGTCGAGCTCGACGAGATCCTCGGCTACCACCTCGAGCGGGCGCACCGCTACCGCGTCGAGCTTGGACCGCCGGATGCGGGGGCAGCGGAGCTGGCAGGCCGCGCCTCCGATCGGCTCGCGGCAGCCGGACGCCGAGCGTACGAGCGCGGCGACCTGAGCGCCGAGACCGGGCTCCTCCGTCGCGCGGTCGCGCTGGCGGGCGAGACGCCCGGCTCGGTGTCGCTTCGGCTCGAGCTGGCGCGCGCGCTCTATCGGAGTGGGGAGGTCGAGGCGGCCGCCGACGCGGCGGAGGCGGCGCGCGCGCTGGCCCGGGGTGCAGGCGAACGCGGTGCAGAGCTCCTGGCGCTGAAGGAGCTCGCGGAGCAGCGGCTCTGGGCCGGGACGGCGGACGAGAGCGTCGAGCTCATGGCGATCGCCGCCGAGGCGATCCCGGTCTTCGAGGCGCGCGGCGACGACGCGGGGCTCACCGAGGCCTGGTGGGCGATCGCCGACGCCGAATGGCTGCGCTGCCAGTGTGCGGAGAGCGTCGCCGCCCTGACACGGGCGATCGAGCATGCTCGCCGCGCCGGGAAGGCGCACATCGAGCGGACGCTCCTGCACCTGATCGGACAGGCGCTCGTCCACGGTCCCACGCCCACCCCGGAGACGCTGTCGTGGCACGAGGAGCACCGCTGGCTCGAGACAACGCGGCCGTCCGGCGGCGTCAGCCGCGGCCAAGTGCTGGGCATGCTCGGCCGCTTCGAGGAAGGGCGCCAAGCCATCCTCGAGGCCGAGGGCCGAATGCGGGAGATGGGCGTCGTCGTACCGCTCGGAGGCGCCGCGGCCGAGGGCCACGGCCAGCTCGAGCTCCTCGCCGGCAACGCCGTCGAGGCCGAGCGGCAGAGCCGGGTCGGCTGCGACCTCGTCGAGCGGTCCGGCCAGTTCGGCGTGCTCGCGACGTACAGCGGCTACCTCGCGCGGGTACTGCTCGAGCTCGGTTGCGACGACGAGGCCGAGCACTGGTCGCGCCGGTCCGAGGAGCTCGGCGCGCGCGACGACGGGCTCACCCAGATGCTCTTCCGGCAGGCCCGCGCCCGCGTGCTGGCGCGGCGCGGGGAGCACGACGCGGCGATCCCGCTCGCGCGTGAGGCGGTTCAGATCGGCGAGCGGACGGACATGCTCTTCGCGCGTGGCAACGCCCTCGCCGATCTCGCCGAGGTGCTCGAGCTCGCCGGCGACACCGCGGGAGCCGGTGCCGCGCTCGAGCGCGCGCTCGCCGAGTACGAGCGGAAAGGCGTGCCGCCCGCGGTCGAGCAGGCCCGGGCCCGGCTTGCAGCGCTCGGCCGCGTGTACTAGTTGCCGGGCCGTCGCTCCTCGGTCGCGTCGTCGACCGGCGGCGGCAGTCGCGTGACCGCGGTGTCGGAATCCGTGGCGCCCGGCTCGAGCAATGTCTGCTCCACGGGCGGCGAGAACCAGGCGGCGTCCACCGGCGGGGGCGCGACGGGCGCGGGCGGCGGCGGGACCATCAGCTCCGCACGGCGGCGGTCGGCACGGCCGGCTGCCAGCTCGGCGAGCGCGACGATCACCCAGGCGCCGGCCATCACCGCGACGATCACCAGCGGCTCGAGATCCGCGGCCGCGGCGAGCGTGGCCACCGCGACGAGGAATGCAGCCTCGAGCAGGAACCGCGGCACGGCCGGCCGACGTCGCCCGGGGGGCTCGAGCGAGCCGACCCACGCGTAGGACCCGGGCTCTTCGGACGGCCGCGAGTCGTCCCAGCCGGGCTGCCCGGCCGCTGCCGGCAGCGAGCCGCCGCCCAGGCGGCGGATGTCCCGCTGGAGCGCCTCGATCTGCTCTCCGAGCCGCTGAACCTCGCGGGCGACCGCGTCCTCCGGCACCGATGCGCCGCTGGGCTCGGTCACAGCGGTCACGCGCCCTCGCCGGGCTCGCGCATCAGGTCGATCGCCTCCTGCGCCTTCGCGTGCACGCGGGCGCGCCGCTCCTCGAGCGGGACAGGCTCCGCTCGCGGCTCGGGCTCCGCCGCGACGGCGTCTCGCGCCTGCTGCAGCCGCGCGCGCAGCTCGTCGGCCGGGTCGGACGGCGTGGACGCGGGCGCCGACGGCGGCTCCGGCCGGCTCCTCGCCGCCCGCACGAGCGCCGCGAGACCGAGGATCCCGGCGAGCCAGGCGAGGCGTTTCCGCATGGGCCGATGCTAGCTCGCTCGTCAGCCGGAGGGGCTGCGGCGCTGAGGGGCGCTGCTACACTGCCCCCGCTTCCTGCTCCGCTTCGCGCCGCCTGTTCCCGGGTGGCGCCTGCCGGCGGAGCCGCCTAAGACCGAAGGAAGGAGAACGAGGGAGACCGTGATCGACTACGAGATTCTGCTGTTGCTGGACCCGGAGCTGGCCGAGGAGCGCCAGGCCGAGGTGATCGCGCGGGTCCGCGACCTGATCGAGAAGGGGGGCGGCACGTTCGAGCGCCATGACGTCTGGGGCCGTCGCAAGCTCGCCTACGAGATCGACCACAAGTCGGAGGGCAGCTACCACCTGCTGTCTTTCAGCACCTCGGCCGAGACGCTCGACGAGATCGGACGCGTCCTCAAGATCGACGACGCGGTGATGCGTCACATGGCGACACGTCGCCCGGAGGGTGGTCCGTCCGAGCCCGTAGCCGTCGGCGCTCTCGCACGCGAGGATGTCGAGGAGCCCGCGTCCGCATCCGCAGAGGAGGAGTAGCCCATGGCCACGATCAACAGCGTCGTCCTCGTCGGCAACCTGACCCGCGACCCCGAGCTCCGGCACACGCCGTCCGGCATGCCCGTCTGCTCGCTGCGACTCGCGGTCAACACCCGGCGCAAGGACCAGGCGTCCGGCGAGTGGACCGAGAAGCCGAACTACTTCGACATCACCGTCTGGGGCCAGCAGGGAGAGAACTGCGCCCAGTATCTCGCCAAGGGCCGCCAGGTCGGCGTCCAGGGCAGGCTCGAGTGGCGGGAGTGGGAGGCACAGGACGGGACGAAGCGGCAGGCGGTCGAAGTCGTCGCCGACAGCGTCCAGTTCCTCGGCAGCCGCGGCGAGGGCGAGCAGGGCGGCGGCCAGTACGTCCCCGCCGGAGCCGCCGCGCAGAGCGCCGACGCCGACTTCTCGTCCACCCCCGACGACGACATTCCCTTCTAGGAGATATTCGATGGCTCAGAAAGCACCACCTCGCAAGCGCACCGGGCCGGGCTCGGCTCCCGGGCGCCGGAAGAGCTGCCACTTCTGCAAGGACAAGGTCGCGGAGGTGGACTACAAGAACGTGAACCAGCTCCGCCGGTACGTTTCCGAGAAGGGCAAGATCCGCAACCGCCGCATCACCGGCGCCTGCCGGCGCCACCAGCGGCAGGTGGCCGTCGCCGTCAAGCGTGCCCGCGAGATGGCGCTGCTGCCGTACGTGGCGGGCTAGCGATGGACGTGATCCTGCTCAGCGACGTCGAGAAGCTCGGCCTGCGCGGCGAGGTCGTCAGCGTCGCCCGCGGCTACGCGCGCAACTATCTGCTGCCCCGCCGGCTGGCGGAGGCCGCCACGCCCGGCCGCGTCGCCGAGCTCCGCCGCATCGAGGCGGACCGGGCGAGGCACGAGGCGCGGTCGGCCGATCAGGCACAGGAGATCGCCGCCGTGCTCACCAAGACCGTGCTTCGCTTCGAGGTGAAGGCCGGGCCGACGGGGTCGCTCTTCGGCTCGGTGACGCCGACCGACATCGCCGACGAGCTGTGGCGGACGCGCAAGGTGCGCATCGATCGCCGCAAGATCGAGCTGGACACGATCAAGCGGATCGGCCGCTTCGCCGTTCCCGTCCACGTCTACGAGGGTGTCACCGCCGAGGTCAAGACGCTGGTCGTCCCCGAGGGCGGCGAGCTGCCGCCCGAGGAGGAGCTGGCCGCGATGGAAGCAGCCGAGGCGGCCGCCGCCGCCGAGGCAGCTGCAGCGGCAGCAGCCGGGTCCGACGACGCCCAGCGCGCGGTCGCCGAAGCCATGCTGGCCGACGAGGCCGAAGCGGCGGACGAGCCGGAGCCGGTGCCCGCCGCCGCGGGCGCGGAGCCCGAGCCCGACCCCGACCCGGTGCCCGCGCTGGATGGCGATCCTTCGACGGAGGAGACGCCGGCCGCCTGACACGCAGCAGCGGCGGCTCTCCGGCGGCGCCGGGTCTCCACAAGTGCGGCTGCCGCTGTGGAGAGGCCTCCGAAGTTCCCGCACGCTGCGACCCCGCGATCCCCACGGGTCCCGCGGCTCCGCCGGTCGGGCTGGGGACAGTCGCGGTGCCGCTGTGAACGGCCGTCCGGCGGCTGTGGAACACTTGGGGGGAACGTCTGTTCGCCGTGACGGGGCGCAGGTGTCGCGCGTGGCTTGGCAGCGCGTCGCGACGCGGCGTCGCGGGCACCGGCTTCCGAAAGGCAGCGATGGCGTCGAACACTGTGCACAGCCCGTTGTTTCTGGACCTCCCCGACCGCGGGCGACGAGGTTTGATGCTGCCGTGACCGAACTCGCCGAGCCTCGAGCGGTCGCCACGCACGTCCCGCCCCAGAACCTCGAGGCCGAGGAGTCGGTGCTCGGCGCGATGCTCCTGTCGCCGACCGCGATCGGCGTCGTCACGGAGATCCTCGTCGCCTCCGACTTCTACCGTGAGAGCCACGGCACCGTGTACCGGGCGGCGCTCGGGCTCTGGGGCAAGGGCGAGCCGGTCGACGCGATCACGCTCGCCGACGAGCTCGACACGAGGGGGGAGCTGGAAGCCGTCGGGGGCAGCGGCCGGATCGCCGAGCTCGCCGCCCTCGTGCCGGCGACGTCGAACGTCGAGCACTACGCCCGCATCGTCCGCGAGATGGCCACGTTGCGCGGCCTCGTTCGCGTCGGCGCCGAGATCGCGCGCCTCGGCCGGGACCGGCCGGGCGAGACCGCCGACCTGGTCGACCGGGCCGAGCAGCTCGTCTTCGACCTCGCGCAGCAGCGCGTCACCGGGGACTTCGCGCACATCGAGACGCTCCTCAAGGAGAGCTTCGAGCGGATCACCCACCTGTACGAGCAGGGCGCCGACATCACCGGCATCCCGAGCGGCTTCCGCGAGCTCGACATGCTGACGTCGGGCTTCCAGCCTGGCAACCTGATCATCCTCGCGGCCCGGCCCTCGATGGGGAAGTCCGCGCTCGCGCTCTGCGCCGCCGCGAACCTCGGCGTCCGCTCGGGGATCCCGGTGGCCCTCTTCACGCTCGAGATGTCGAAGTCGGAGGTGACGCAACGGCTGATGTGCAGCGAGGCGAAGGTCGAGTCGCAGCGCCTCCGCTCCGGCAAGCTCGCAGCCGATGACTGGCCGCGCCTCACGGCCGCGTGCGACAAGCTGACCAAGGCGCCGATCTTCGTCGACGACACCGGCTCGATCACGATGATGGAGCTCCGGTCGAAGGCGCGCCGGCTGAAGTCCCGCGAGCCGAAGCTCGGGCTGATCATCGTCGACTACCTGCAGCTGATGACGTCCGGCGCGACCGTCGAGAACCGGGTGCAGGAGGTCTCCGCGATCTCGCGCTCCCTGAAGGTGCTGGCGCGCGACCTCGAGGTGCCGATCCTGGCGCTCTCGCAGCTCTCGCGCGCGGTCGAGCAGCGCCACGACAAGCGACCGATCCTCTCCGACCTGCGCGAGAGCGGCAGCATCGAGCAGGACGCCGACGTCGTCGCCTTCGTCTACCGCGACGAGTACTACAACGGCGAGGAGTCCGAGCAGCAGGGGCTCGCCGAGGTGATCGTCGCCAAGCACCGCAACGGCCCGACCGACACGGTCAAGCTCAGCTTCCTCAAGCGCTACGCGAAGTTCGCCGAGCTCGCCGCGTAGCGAGCGGCTCCGGCGGCGGCTCGGCGTCCTCGAGCGCGAGCAGGACGATGCGCAGCGCGTTCGCGACCCGCTTCCGCTCGGCGGGCGAGAGCGGCTCCAGCAGCCGCCGCTCGTTCGCGAGGTGCGCGTCGACGACCTCGTCGGTCAGGTGGATGGCGCCGGGCTGCAGCTCGACCTGGACGCCGCGCCGGTCGCTGGGATCGGGCAACCGGCGGATGTGCCCCAGCGCCTCCAGCCGGTCGAGCCGCTTCGTCATGCCGCCGCTCGTGACCATCGCCGCCCGGCGCAGCGCCGTCGGGTTCAGCCGGTACGGCGGGCCCGCGCGACGCAGGGTGAACAGGAGGTCGAGCTCGGGCCCGCTGAGCCCGTAGCGGCCGAAGAGCGCTTCCTGCTGGGCCTCGGTGAGCTTCGACGCACGGACGATCCGGCCGAAGACGCCCATCGGGGACGGGTCGAGGTCCGGCCGTTCCCGCTTCCAGCCCGCGATGATCGCGTCGACGGCGTCCGGGTCGTTCACGGCCGCATCGTAGCTTCGCGAGAAGACACTTGACAGAAAGCTATCCAGCGTTTATCTTCCTCGCAAGCTATCTGGAGGTTCCCCCATGTACCCGCAGATTCGACAGTTCGAGAGCAGCTATCTGGAGGCGTCGCTCGCCTCTCGCCCGACCCAGCTCCGCGAGCGCCGGCTACGCCGCATCGAGTTCGGCCGCTTCACCGTCGCGATCGCCGCAGCCTTCCATCCGAGCGTCGCCCGCAACGCCAGCTAGTGCGGCGTCTCGCAATGATTCACCGGTTTCTCGATCGCCAGCGACTCTGTCCACGCGCCGCCCTAGCGGGCCGGACAGGTCCGGCCCCTACGGGGTTTCCGGTGCAAGGTTTGGAGAGGGCCCACAACTAGGCGCGCCAGACCGGTCCCTCTGCGAGACTGGGGCATGTGCCCGCGACCGTGATCGTGGGGGCGCAGTGGGGCGACGAGGGCAAGGGCAAGATCGTCGACCTGCTCGCCCAGGACTCGGATCTCGTCTGCCGCTACCAGGGCGGGCCGAACGCCGGGCACACGGTGATCGTCGACGGGGCGACGTACAAGATCCGACAGACCCCGGTGGGGATCGTCGGCGGCAAGGCCAGCGTGATCGGGGCCGGCTGCGTCGTCGATCCCGCCGTCCTGGTCGCCGAGCTCGACGAGCTGGAGGCGCGGGGGCACGAGACGCGGGGCGTCGTGTTCGTCTCCGGCAACGCGCACCTGATCATGCCGTGGCACGTGGCGCTCGACGGCGCGCGCGAGCGGCGGCTCGGCAAGCTGCAGATCGGGACGACACGCCGGGGCATCGGCCCCGCCTACGCGGACAAGGCGACACGGATCGGCATCCGCGTCCAGGACCTGCTCGACCCGAAGATCCTCCGGCAGAAGATCGAGCTCGCGGTCGCCGAGAAGAACGTCTGGCTGGAGCGGGTATACGAGCTCGAGGCATTCGACGTGGAGAGCGTCGTCACCGCCTATCTCAGCCATGCAGAGCGGCTGGCGCCGTACGTCACGGACACCTCGCTGCTCGTCGATCGCGCGTTGCGCGCGGGCAAGCGAGTCCTGTTCGAGAGCGCCCAGGGGACGCTGCTCGACCTGGACCACGGCACCTATCCGTTCGTCACCTCCTCGAGCCCGATCGCGGCCGGCGCAGCCGTCAGCTTCGGGATCGGCCCCAACCGGATCGACGAGGTGCTCGGCGTCGCCAAGGCCTACGTGACGCGCGTCGGGGAGGGCCCGTTCCCGAGCGAGATCGAGGGGCCGGCCCAGGAGCGCGTCCGCGACCTCGGCCGCGAGTTCGGCACCGTGACCGGCCGCGAGCGCCGCTGCGGCTGGCTCGATCTGGTCGCGCTTCGGTTCGCGGTGCGCGTCAACGGCATCACGTCGCTGGCGCTGACGAAGCTGGACGTGCTCTCGCCGTTCGCCGAGATTCCCGTGTGTGTCCGCTACGGCCTGCCCGACGGCTCGCAGACCGAGGACTTTCCCGCGCACCAGAGCGATTTCCACCACTGCCGCCCCGTCTTCGAGGAGCTCGAGGGCTGGGAGGCCGAGCTCGCCGACGACGTGCTGCCCGCCGCGGCGGCGGCCTACGTCAGGTTCGTGGAGCAGGCGCTTGACGTGCCGGTGACGCTCGTCGGCACCGGCGCCGAGCGCGAGCGCGTGCTCTCGCTCCGCTGAACGTGCTCAGCGATCGGGGGCGGCGGTCGGGCGCCGTCGTCAACCGGATCCGACTCTAGACTCGCCCGCGTGAAGGTGCTCGTCGTCGGCGCTGGAGGGCGGGAGCACGCACTCGCCTGGAAGCTCGCACAGGAGCCGTCGCTCGACGAGCTGCACGCCGCGCCGGGCAACCCGGGCATCGCCGAGCTCGGTCATTGCCACCCGGTGGGGGCCGACGACTCGGAAGGCTTGCTCGACCTCGCCCGCTCGCTGGCCGTCGACCTGGTCGTCGTCGGGCCCGAGGCGCCGCTCGTCGCCGGAGTGGCGGACGAGCTGCGGCACGCCGGCCTGGCCGTGTTCGGGCCCGGTCGCCGGGCCGCGGCGGTCGAGGGCTCCAAGACCTTCGCGAAGGAGGTCATGCGTGCTGCCGGGGTGCCCACCGCGGCCACGCACGCGATCGCGCGCGCACCCTGCGTGCTCAAGGCCGACGGGCTCGCCGCCGGCAAGGGGGTCGTCGTCTGCCGGACCCAGCAGGAGCTCGACGCCGGCCTCGCCGCCGTCTCGGCCTTCGGCGGCCCGCTGCTGATCGAGGAGCTCCTGGAAGGGCGGGAGGTGTCGCTCCTGGCGCTCTGTGACGGTCAGCACGCGGTCGCGCTCGCGCCGGCGCAGGATTACAAGCGCGCCTACGACGGCGACGAGGGCCCGAACACCGGCGGCATGGGCTCATATGCGCCGGTGCCGTGGCTGGGGGCCGACGAGGTCGAGGAGCTGCTCGACCTCGTGCACCGTCCCGTGCTGGCGGAGCTCGCGCGCCGCGGAGCGCCCTTCGTCGGGTGCCTGTACGCGGGGCTGATGCTCACGGCCGACGGGCCCAGGGTGCTCGAGTTCAATTGCCGGCTCGGCGACCCGGAGACGCAGTCGGTGCTCCCGCTCGTCGACGGCGACCTCCTCGCGGCGTTCGCCGCCGCGGCCGCCGGCGACCTCCCGGCCACGCCCGTGCGGACGCTTCCGGGCGCGGCGGTCACCGTCGTGCTCGCGGCGGCGGGCTACCCGGCGGAGAACGACCAGGGCTCGGAGATCACCGGGATCGCCGAGGCCGAGGCCGCGGGAGCGCTCGTCTTCCAGGCCGGGACCGCGCTGCACGGCCGCACGCTGACGACGAACGGCGGCCGGATCCTCGGTGTGGCCGGACGTGGACCGACGGTCGCAGACGCGCGCGAGCGGGCCTATGCGGCCGCAGACCTGATCGCCTTCGCTGGTGCTCGCCGCCGTGACGACATCGCGCTCGCCGCGGCGTCGGCGCCCGCCGCGCGGCCGCCTCCGAGCGCGCCTCTAGAATCGGATCGGTGATCGCCCGCTACTCCCTTCCGGCCATGCTCAGGATCTGGTCGGAGGAGGCGAAGCTCGAGCGCTGGCTCGAGGTCGAGCTGGCCGCGCTCGACGCGTGGGCGCAGATCGGGACCGTCCCCGAGGCGGCGGCTCGGCTCGTCCGCGAACGGGCGCTGCCGCCCACGCCGGAACGCGTCGCGGAGATCGAGCGCGAGACGAACCACGACGTGGCCGCGTTCGTGGACGCGGTCGCCGAGACGCTCGGCGAGGACGGGCGCTGGCTCCACTACGGGCTGACGTCGTCGGACGTGGTCGACACCGCGCTCGCGCTGACCGTCCAGGAGGCGGGCGCTCTGCTCCTCGAAGGGGTCGCCCGCGCGTTCCACGTCGTCGCGGCACGCGCGGAGGAGCATCGCGACACGCTGATGGTCGGCCGTACGCACGGGGTCCACGCCGAGCCCACGACGTTCGGGCTCAAGCTCGCCGGCTGGGCGTTCGCGCTCGACCGCGACCGCGAACGGCTCACCCGCGCGCTCGAGGGACTGCGGGTCGGCAAGCTCTCCGGCGCCGTCGGGACGTACTCCGCGGTCGATCCCGAGGTGGAGCGAATCGCGTGCGAGCGGCTCGGCCTCGAGCCCGCCCCCGTGTCGACGCAGATCCTCCAGCGCGACCGGCACGCCCACCTGCTCTCGGCGCTCGCGCTGCTCGCGTCGACGCTCGACCGCTTCGCCACCGAGATCAGGCATCTGGCGCGGACCGAGTTGCGCGAGGTCGAGGAGCCGTTCGCGCGCGGCCAGAAGGGCTCGTCCGCCATGCCGCACAAGCGCAACCCGATCGTGGCCGAGCGCATCTGCGGTCTGGCGCGGGTCGTGCGCGCGAACGCGCTGGTCGGGCTCGAGAACGTCGCGCTCTGGCACGAGCGGGACATTTCGCACTCCTCGGCCGAGCGGGTCGTCCTCCCGGACTCCTTCCTCGCGGTCGACTACATGCTCGATCGCTTCACCTGGCTCGTCGAGGGGCTAGTCGTCCGGGTCGAGCGCATGCGCGAGAACCTCGAGGCGACGGGTGGCCTCTACCACAGCCAGCGGCTCCTGCTGGCGCTCGTCGAGTCCGGGCTCTCGCGCGACGAGGCGTACCGGCAGACCCAGCGGCACGCGATGCGGGCGTGGGACGAGCGTCTCGACTTCACGCAGCTCGTGCGAGCCGACCCCGAGATCGCCTCGAGGGTCGACCTGGAGGCCGTTCTCGACCCGACCGCCTACACCCGTCACGCGGACGTGGTGATCGAGCGGCTCCGGGCGCTCGTCGCCGTCCGCGAGGAGGTTGTCCGTGCCTGAGACCGCTGTCCACCTCGGCAGCGGCAAGGTCCGGGAGCTCTACGCGCTCGACGACGACCGCGTGCTGCTCGTCGCCTCCGACCGCATCTCGACCTTCGACGTCGTCCTGCCGACGCCGATCCCCGACAAGGGTCGCGTGCTGACGGGCCTGTCCGCCTTCTGGTTCGCCCGCACGGGCGAGCTCGTGGCGAATCACATGCTCTCCGTGCGCGACGACGGGCGCTCGATGGAGTGCCGGCGGCTCCGCATGCTCCCGATCGAGTTCGTCGTCCGCGGCTACCTCGCCGGCTCGGGCTGGAAGGACTACCTGCGCGACGGCGCCGTGTGCGGGCACCCGCTGCCGCAGGGGCTGCGGGAATGCGAGCGGCTCCCCGAGCCGCTGCTCACGCCCGCGACGAAGGCGGCCTCCGGCCACGACGAGAACATCGCCGAGGAGCTCGCCGCCCAGATCTGCGGCCCCGAGCGCTACGGCGACGCCCGCGCGGCGGCGCTGGCCGTCTACCGCGCCGCCGCCGCGCACGCCGAGGCCCGCGGGATCGTCGTCGCCGACACGAAGCTCGAGTTCGGGGTGGACGCGGAGGGGGCGCTGGTGCTGGGCGATGAGGCGCTGACGCCCGACTCGTCGCGCTTCTGGCCCGCGGACGGGTACGCACCGGGCAGGTCGCAGCCGTCGTTCGACAAGCAGTACGTTCGCGACTGGTGCGAGCAGACGGGCTGGGACAAGACCGCGCCGGGCCCGGAGCTCCCGGAGCACGTCGTCGCCGGCACGCGGGCTCGCTACGTCGAAGCGTTCGAGCGCCTGACGGGGATCGAGCTCGCCCGGTACCTGGCGGATCCGAGGGCCGTCCTCTGAGGGCGACCGTCGTCGTCCGGCCGAAGGCCGGCATCCTCGATCCGCAGGGCGACGCCGTCATGAGCTCGCTGCGCAAGCTCGGCTTCCCGGTCCGCAGCGCCAGGGTCGGGCGGATCGTCGACCTCGAGCTCGACACCACCGACCCGGACCAGGCGCGGGCGCAGGTGGAGCGCATGTGCGAAGAGCTGCTCGCCAATCCGCTGATCGAGAGCGTGGAAGTCGAGGTGGGGGACTAGTGCCCACACGTCCGGTCGTCGCGGTCGTCCGGTTCCCGGGCTCGAACGACGACGGCGACGCCGCCCTCGCGCTCGAGTCGCTCGGGGCCGAGCCGGTCCTCGTCTGGCACGCCGACCACGAGCTGCCGGAGGAGGTCGGCGCCGTGGTGCTTCCCGGCGGCTTCTCCTACGGCGACTACCTGCGCTGCGGCGCGATCGCGCGGTTCGCGCCGGTGATGGATGCCGTGCGGCGGTTCGCGGCGGCCGGAGGGCCCGTCCTCGGTATCTGCAACGGCTTCCAGATCCTGTGCGAGGCAGGGCTGCTCCCGGGCGTGCTGCGGCCGAACCGGCAGCTCGAGTTCGTCTGCCGCGACGTTGCGGTGCGCGTCGAGAGCACGGGCACCGTCTTCACCGCCGGCTGCGTCGCCGGGGACGAGCTGGTGATCCCCGTGAAGCACGGCGAAGGCAGCTGGTACGCCGACGACGGCCTGCTACGGGAGCTCGAGCGGCGGCAGCAGGTGGTGCTTCGCTACGTGGACGAGGTCAACGGCTCGGTCGGCCGGGTCGCGGCCGTCGCCGACGAATCAGGCACCGTCATGGGCCTGATGCCGCACCCCGAGCACGCCGTCGATCCGCTGCTCGGCCCGGTCGGGGGCATCCCGATCCTCGAGGGGCTCGTGGCAGCCGCGCGGACGCGGCTCGCGTCTGTGGTCTAGGCACCCATCAGGGCCTCCCGGAGTCGCGGGACGCCGTCGAGCGCGGCTCGTAGGCGCTCGAGGTCGCGGCCACGGAGGGTGACGGGCCCGCGGCGCCCGCGGCCTCCCGTCGCGTACGCGAAGCGCACGAGCAGCTCGCCGGAGGGAAGCTCGAGCAGCTGCACGATCGATGCGAACCGCCGGGTGCCCGCGCGCTGCGGCAGCGACAGCTCCTCGACCACTGTCGCCGTTCCCCAGGGAGTGGCTGCGGTTGACATCACAGACAACGTAGCCGGTGAAGTGTCACGAGTGTGTGACGACTTCGTGCCGGGCTCGTGTCGTCGCGCGGCGGCGCGCCGCGCGCAATTGCGCAGGCGAGCGCTCAGCCGAGCCGCTCGATCAGCCGGAAGCGCTCGCAGACGACCTGCGTGTCGTCGTCGAGCGCGATCGCCGGCGGGCCGAGCTCGGCCACGAAGGCGTCGCTCGTCCAGAAGCGCTCGTGCGCCGCGCGCCAGGCGGCGGCGTCGACGAAGCCCTCACCCTCCTCGTGCGCGAACGCGTCGTCGACGTCGGCCATGCGCACGATCCGCACCTCGGCCGTCTCGATCACCGCCACGGGCGCTCCCGCCGAGTCGACGACGACCGAGCGTTCCCCCGCGCGCGGCAGCGGCTCCAGCCCGCGCTCGTACTCCGCGAGCAGGCTGGAGGTGGACGTCTTCCGGCCGGCCAGGATCGCCGCGACCAGCTGGTCGCGCAGCGGGCCGGGGAAGGCGAACTCCGCCGGCGGCAGGCCCTCGTGCGCCACGGGCCGATTCAGAGCTTGCGGATCGTGTCGCCGGCCCGCACGGTGCCCGGTTCGAGGACGCGGGCATTGCGCCCGCGCAGGTTGAGCGAGCGCCCGGCCGGCGAGTTGACGAGCCGGGTGGCGGCCGAGCCGAAGCGGCTCGTGAACTTCCCGCAGCCGGTGTGGGGGTCGGCGGTGAGCTCGAGGACTGCCGACCCCAGCGCGAGCCGGGTCCCCGGCGGCGCGTTCTCCGCGCTCAGGTCCAGGTCGACGTAGAGCTGGTCGCCCGCGAGTGGCCAGCGCTCGCGCTCCTGCGCGACCATCGCGACGACGCGGGCGTTCATCAAGGTCACCTGCGCGTTCGGGTTGGCGGAGCCGTCCGGCGTACGGCTGCTGCCGCGCACCCGCCAGGAGTCGCCCACGAGCCCTTCGGCGAGGTCGAACTCCGCCTCCTCGAGGACCTCGCGCTCGTTCTCTGCCGGCCGGCGGACGATCAGCACGACCTCACCCTCGTCGGCGGGCGAGCGGCGCACCTCGTCGAGCCCGGCCTCCAGCTCCTCGTCGCTTGCGTGAACGGAGGAAACGCTCATCGCGCTGAGCCCCCGTGCTCGATCAGCTCGATCCGGTACTGGTCGGGATCTCTGACGAAACAGATGCGGGACCCTCCCTCGGTCACCTGGTACGGAGGCCGTTCGGGCGTGATCCCGTGACGGCTCTCGAGCTCGGCCAGCGTCCCGTCCAGGTCGTCCACGCCGATCGCGACGTGGCCGTAGCCCGTGCCGAGGTCGTACGTGCGGCCATCGTGGTTGTAGGTCAGCTCGAGGACGTTGTCCTGGTCGCCGAGCGAGAAGAAGTAGTTCGTTGCTTCGAGCTCGCCGCCTCGAACGATGTCCATCTCGCGGCTGAAGCGGAAGCCGATCGCCTCGTAGAACCCACGGCTCCGCTCGGGATCGGTGATTCGCACCATCGTGTGCAGGAAGCTCGCCATGACGGCATCCTACGGGCCCGGTCGCACCCGCGGCGTGCCGTCAGCTGCTCCGGCTCGTGCGCCGCAGCAGGTGCGCGAAGTTGATCGACCAGCCGACCCCTTCCGTGCGCCGCACGATCAGCTTCGGCTCCGACGGGCGCCACACGTTGCGCGTCCACGACGTGTTCCAGTTGCTCATCGCCCAAGGGTAGAGCGCTCGACGTCACGGTGCAGTCACGAGCATCGCCGCCACGCTCTGCCTCGCCAGGCTCCGGAACGGCAGCGCAGAGACGCCGGCGCGGCGAGCGATGCTCGACGATGCCGTCGGGATCGCTCGCCGCGCGCTCGATGCGACCTTCGCGTCGCTAGTGGCCCTGGATCGCGCCGGGGCTCAGCCGTAGCCTCGGGACGAAGTGACGTGCCCGCGGTAGGACGGCCAAAGCGACGAGGCTCGCGACGCCCGCGAGGAGTCCTGCGGCGATGAACGCATCGGCGATCCCGGACGCGGCCTGCGGGCCGGCGATGGCTCCGCTTCCGGCGGCGATGGTCGAGAAGACGGCGATCCCGATGGTGCCGCCGATCTCGTGGCCGGTGGAGTTGAGACCGGAGATCATTCCTGTTTCGTCCTCGCGGGCGCCGGTGAGGATGGCAACCGAGACGGAGACGACGGCGACGCCCAGCCCGAGCCCGGCGACGAGCATTCCGGGCAGAACGTCCCGGACGTAGCTGCCGTTCTCGCCGACGTGTGCGAGCAGGGCCATCCCTGCCGCCGCGATCAGGAAAGCGCCGGCGAGCGGGCCGCGGACGCCGTGCTTGCCGACGATGTGCCCGGCGGAGTGCGCTCCCGCTCCTGCCGCGAGTGCGAGCGGGATGAACGCAAGACCGGTTGCGAGGGGGCCCCAGCCGAGGACGTTCTGGAGGTAGAGCGAGCTGAGCAGAAAGAGACCGAAGATCGAACCGGTTGCGGCGAGCATGAGGAAGAGGCCGCCGCCGACCGCGCGGTCGGCCAGCCGCTCGATCCGCAGGAGCGGGGTGTCGGTGCGACGCTCGAGAGCGGCAAACGCCGCGAGGCCGACGAGACCGCCGAGGCCGAACAGGTGCGTCTGGACGGACGTCCAGCCGGCGTCCTCGGCCTGCGTGATCGCGAAGACGATCGTGCCGAGACTCGTGGTTGCGAGCAGCGCACCGCGGAGATCGAGGCCCTTCCAGCGTGGGGTGCTCGTGTCGGCAGGGATGACCTTGAGGGCGGCGACGGCGAGTGCTGCCGCGACGGGGAGGTTGACGTAGAAGATCGTCCGCCAGTCGGTGTACTCGGTCAGAACCCCGCCGACGAGGACGCCAATCGCGGCGCCCGCGCCTCCGACGGCGCCCCAGGCGGCGAGCGCCTTCGCGCGCCGGTTGCCGTGGAAGGCGGACATGATGATGGCGAGGGCTGCCGGGGAGAGCATCGCCGCGCCGAGACCCTGACCCGCCCGAGCTGCGAAGAGGGCGCCGGCGGTGCCGGCCATCGCAGCTGCGAACGAGGCTGCGGTGAAGATGCCGAGGCCGGTCAGGAACATCCGGCGTCGTCCGAGCAGGTCGGCGGAGCGGCCGCCGAAGAGAAGCAGGCTTCCGAAGATGAGCGAGTAGCTGGTGATCGTCCAGCTGATGCTCGAGCCCGTCAGCCGGAGGTCCTCGGAGAGGGTCGGTAGGGCGATGTTCACGGCCGTGATGTCGAGGATGACCATCAGCTGGGCGATGAGCAGGACGAACAGGAGGAGGCGACCGCCGTTGGCGGGCGTCTCGGAGCCGCCTGATCGATGCTCGTGGCCCTGACCATGTCGCAGTGCTGTCGTTCTCCTGGGAACGAGTGGCAGTTTGTGGCTCCGCACGTGCATTTCCGGCTCCTTTCGCGGTGTCGAGGTATGCGCGTTCAACCTCGCACCGCGACGGCCGGCCGGAAATGAAGCTCCCGCGAAGCTTCGGTGTGGCTGCCCACACATGTCGTCCCGAAACGCCTGGCCGACGCCGGCAGGATCCGTGGTCGTGGAACGGCTCGGTGATCCGAGCCGGCCGTGCGAGCCCGTCAGCGCAGGGGGAGCGTCGCGCTAACGACGGTGCCGGCTCCCGAAGGGCTCTCCACGCCAAGCTGCCCCCCGAGAGCCTCGATGCGGTCGGCGAGCCCACGGAGCCCTGAGCCGCTGTCCATGCGCGCGCCACCGCTTCCGTTGTCTCGGATCGCGACGGTGACTTCCTTGCCGGTCGTTGCGATCTCGACGCGCGCTTCCGACGCATCGGCGTGCTTGATCGCGTTGGTCAGACTCTCGGCGACGACGTAGTAGACGGCTGCTTCGACCCCTTCGTCGAGTCGCTGCGGCGGGACTCCGACGACCTCGACCAGGAACGGAGCTCGGTTCGCAAGCGATCTGAGGGCAGGCTCGAGTCCGTGGTCCGAGAGCACAGCCGGATGAAGTCCGCGCGCGAGCTCGCGCAACTCCTCGAGCGCAAGCTTCAGGTCCTCGCCAATCGTCGCCAGCAGTGCGCTCGCAGCCGCGGGATCCTCCTCCAGGCATGCCTGGGCCATTCGGAGGTGCACGGCCAGCGTGACGAGGCGCTGCTGGGCGCCGTCGTGGAGATTGCGTTCGAGCCGCCGCCGCTCGGCCAACCCGGCTTCGACGATGCGGGCACGCGAGGCGGTCAGCTGATCATGCGCCTCGGCGCTCTCGAGCGCGAGAGCGACGAGGTTCGTGAAGTCGGCCAGACGTTGCTGCGCATCCGGACGGAAGTGGTGGGGACTGGCCGAGAACACAAACAGCGCGCCCCAGAGCCGACCGCCCGCGGTGATCGGCGCGACGACGGCCGAGCGGTAGCCGGCCTGGCGTGTCAACCGTGCCGCCTCTCCGGCGACATCGGCGTAGTCGTCGATCCGGCCGCCCTCACGCGAAGCGCGATAGACCGGGCTATCGGGGTCGCTGTACGGGACGAGCGTTCCCACCTCGATCCCACTGCCCTCGCCATCGCCCCAGCTTCCGACGACGACTGCTGCAGGCTGGTCGAAACGCACAGTCGCGGCCGTTCGTGCCTCGAGAAGCCGGCCGGCCTCTTCGGCGACCGCCTGGAACACCTGCTCCGGCTCTGCCGAAGCGGCGACGAGCGTCGCGACACGACGAAGCGCTGCTTGCTCCCGCGCGAGATGAACTGCCCGGACGCCTGCCGCGGCGCCTTCGACCGAGTCACCGAGCCCAGTGGTCTCGATGCCAGCCTTCACGACATCACGCTACCCGTCTCGAAACCGTCGGGCAAGACGCGATGCGGTTTGTCCCCGTTTCGGCTGTCGGCGACACTGCCCGCGTCGACAGCGAATCCCCCGAACCGGAACGGCTCGAAGCAACACCGATACGCGTCGTCCTCGCCGACGACGCGGTGCTTCTGCGCGAGGGCATCGCAAGCCTGCTCGAGAAGGCGGGGTTCGCCGTCGTCGGACAGAGCGGCACGGCCGAGGATCTCCTGCTGAAAGTCCGCTCGTACACGCCCGACATCGCGATCGTCGATATCAAGATGCCTCCGACCAAGACCGACGAAGGACTTCGTGCTGCGAAGGAGATCCGGGAGAAGCACCCTGCCACGGCCGTGCTCGTGCTCTCGCAGTACGTCGAGGAGGGCTACGCGCTCGAGTTGCTGCAGGACAGCGCCGAGGGGGTCGGATACCTCCTCAAAGACCGGGTCTACGACCTGGCCGATTTCGTTGCGGCGGTCAAGCGAGTCGCCGAAGGAGGCTCCGCGCTCGATCCCAGCGTCGTCTCGCAACTCGTCGGCCGGCGCCGTCGAGACGACCCGATCCTCGAGTTGAGCGCCCGCGAGCGCGAGGTGCTCGAGTTGATGGCCGAAGGGCTCTCGAACTCGGCGATCGGTGCGCGGCTCTTCCTGACCGACCGTGGGGTCGAAAAGCACGTAACGAGCATCTTCCAGAAGCTGCAGCTTCCCGTCGCTGCCGATACCCACCGGCGCGTTCTCGCGGTCCTCGCCTTCCTGCAGTCCTAGACACCGGCCGCAGCGAGATCCAGGCAGCGAATTCGAGTATCGTGCTCGCACCTGTCAGGTGGAACCGTGACCAGACCCACACTTTGCCTGGCTGTCCTCGTCGGCGTGCTCGCGCTCCTCGTCGGGGCGCCTGCACAGGCGGTCAACAGCCAGCTGTTCGCGGACACCGCAGGCGAGAGCGGCGTGGCGCCGGACGTGACGCAGATCCGGGTCTCCAACGACGACACGGGCGGGATGACCTTCGTGCTCTCCGTGGCCGGGCAGCCGTCCCTGCGCGAAGGCGACTCCGTCTTCGTCGACCTCGACACCGACCACAATGCGGCCACCGGGGCGCCGAACACGAACGGCGCCGACTACCTCCTCAACATCTTCATCGAGTCCGGGAGCCTCTACACGTACAAGGTCTGCCGCTGGCGCGCGCAGTGGGACTGCACGCTCCCCGGGCGGTGGACCGACCGCCAGGCGTCGGGCAGCACCCACACCCTGACCCTGACCGCCCGGCTGCCGACGTCCGTCACGCGCACGATCAGGTTCTGGATTCAGACCTGGTCGAGGCAGACGGTGTTCGACTACGCGCCCGACGGGGCGCAGGGCGGCACGGTCTACAGCTACCAGCAGGCCCTGACCCCCGACTACGACCGCGACGGCCTGCGCGGCGGCGCCGACAAGTGCGGGCGGACGGCCCGGGGGCGCTTCGACCGGAACCGGGACGGCTGTCCCGGCCCCTTCCCCGCGCTGCCGAAGCCCGACTTCCACTTCCGGGGCCACGCGCTTCCCTCGTCCCAGGTCGAGCTCGACTTCTTCCAGGTTCGGAACGCGCCGGCCGGGACGACGGTCACGGTGAGCTCCCCGTGGGGGCGGCTCACGCGCCGGGGGAACGGTCGCATCCCGTTTCTCGCCGGGCTGCCGCTCGACACCGGCGGGACGATCCGGCTGACGTTCGCCAAGCCCGGGTGGACCTCGCGCTACCTCGACGTCAAGATCACCGACTCCGGCCCGCGCCACGGGCCGTCGGGCTGCCTGCGGCCCGGGACGTCGACGCGGATTCGCTGCCCGTAGGCGTCGTCAGGCCGTCCGAACGAGCGTCGCCCGGCCGACCGCGACGAGCCGCTCCGCGTCGCCGGCCGGTGCGATCGTCACGTCGACGACCGCGAGCGTCCGCCCCGCCCGTAGGCAGCGCGCATGGACGCGGTGGGGCTCGGGGCGCGCGAGGCGCAGCGCGTCGAGCTGCAGGGACGACACCACCCAGCCTCCCGGCGAGGCGCTCTCCGCCGCGTACCAGGCCGCCGTGTCGACGCACGTCGCGAGCGCGCCGCCGTGGAGGAACGGCGACCCGTCGTCGACGACCGCCGCCGGCCCGGGGTCGAGCACGAGGGTCGCCGACCCGTCGTGCGCGCGCTCGAGCGCGAGGCCGATCGCCCCGTCCAGCGCCGACGCGACGGGAGGCAGCGCGTCCATCGGGCGAGCGTACGCCATCGGCGCTCCCCGGCCGGGTCTGATACACCTGGGCTCGTGGTCCGGCACGGCGTGCTCTTCACGCTCCTGGCGGCGGCGCTGCTCGCGTCCACGGTTGCCCCGGCCGCGGCTGCGAACGCCTGCAAGCCGACACCCACCGATGCCTTCGGCCCGTTCGGGCGCGGCATGCCGCCGCAACGGGCCAAGATCGGCGCCGGGCACGTGCTGACCGGAGTGATCCTCTCGGCCCTCGACTGCAAGCCGCTCGCGCGCGCGCGGGTCGAGCTCTGGCAGGCGGCCAAGAACGGCAAGTACACGCGGGCGTCGAGCGCCACGGTGATCACCGACCGAGCGGGCCGCTTCCGATTCGAAGGGCCGTACCCGACGCGCTACTCGAGCGGCCCGGCGCACATCCACATGCGCGTGAGCGCACCGGTGCACGAGCAGCTCCTCACCCGCTACGTGCCGGCACCCGGGGCGCGCCGCGGCACTATCCGGCTCGTGCTCGCCCCGCAGGCGCTGTGAGTTCCTACTAGCGTGAGGGGTCGCCGACCGCGATCGCGTCTGGCGTGGCGGCCGCCTCGCGCAGCTCGACGATCGTCTTGCCGAACGGGACGAGCGCTGCGCCGGCCATCTTGAACGAGCCGACGCCGAGCGGGATCCCGATGATGGTCAGGCAGAGCAAGATCCCGGTCACGAGGTGAAGC
>DATBMD010000294.1:0-3098 GCA_036555085.1 Gaiellaceae bacterium | reverse complement strand
GAGCCCTCGTGGCCGGTGTTCATCGCCTGGAGCATGTCGAGGGTCTCGGCACCGCGAACCTCGCCGACCACGATCCGGTCGGGGCGCATGCGCAGGGCGTTGCGGACGAGGTCGCGGATCCGGATCTCGCCCTCGCCCTCGATGTTCGCCGGCCGGGACTCGAGCCGGACGACGTGAGGCTGCTGGAGCTGGAGCTCTGCGGCGTCCTCGATCGTGATGATGCGCTCGTCGCCCGGGATGTACGCCGAGAGGGCGTTCAGGGTCGTCGTCTTGCCGGTGCCCGTGCCCCCGGAGATCAGCACGTTCAGCTTCCCCTCGACGCACGCCTCGAGGAAGTGGGCCGACTTGGGTGTGAGCGTCCCGAAGCCGATCAGGTCGGCCATCGTGTACGGGTCGCGGGCGAACTTGCGGATCGTCAGCGACGGCCCGTTCAGCGACAGCGGCGGGATGATCGCGTTGACGCGGCTGCCGTCCGGCAGGCGCGCGTCGACCATCGGCGACGCCTCATCGACTCGCCGGCCGATCTGGGAGACGATCCGGTCGATGATCCGGTAGAGGTGGTCCTCGTCGACGAACGCCGCGTCCGTCGGCTCGATCTTGCCCGCGCGCTCGACGTAGACCCGGTCGTAGCCGTTGACCATCACCTCGGTGACGGTGTCGTCGCGCAGGAACGGCTCGAGCGGCCCGTAGCCGAGGATGTCGGCGGTGATCTCGCGCGTCAGGCGCTCGCGGTCGACCGCCGAGAGCGGGGTGCTCTCCTTGGCGAGCTCCTCGGTGACGGCGCGCCGCACCTCGTCGCGCACCTGCGCGGAGGCCTGCGCGTTGAACAGGCGCGGCCCGAGCCGCGGGATGCACGCGCCGTGGATCCGGGTCTTCAGCTCGGCGTACGGATCGGTCGAGCCGGCCGGGCCGGTCGACGGCCGCTCGCCGCCGAGCAGCTCATCCGGCTCCTCGTCGGTATTGAGGCGCTCGTTGAGGCGGGCGCTGTAGGCCCCGCTGACGTCGCCGCGGAGGCGATCCTCCAGGTTCATCACGCCCTCCCTTCGAGCAGCCGCCGGCGCGTCCCGTCGAGCCAGCGGAAGCGGGCTGCGGGGGTTCCGGCGACGGCGGGCTCATCGTCGTGGCTGCGGAGTGCTCCGGCGACGCCCTGGACGGCGTGCGCGAAGTCGGAGTCGGCGTCGAGCAGCGCGGCCGGAGTGCCGCGGTTGACCGCCTGCGCGACGACCGGGTCGTTGGGGAGCTCGAAGCTGACCGGCATGCCGAGCGCCTGCTCGACGTCCTCGCGCGTGATCCCGACCTTGGGAGCGACGCGGTTGAGAACGAGGCTCGTGCGCTCGCGCGGGAAGCCGAGCAGCTCCAGCGTCCGCAGGCTGAGCCTGACGTTCTTCAGCGTCGGGACGTCCAGCCCGCAGAGGAGGAGCAGGTGGTCGGTCGGCTCGAGCAGGGCCAGCATCGGCCCGTAGAAGAACGGTGACGTGTCGACGACGACGAGGTCGTAGGCCTGTCGCGCCACCTCGAGCAGCCGGAGCACCTTGAGCTCGGAGACGAGCTCCGCCTCCTCGGGACGGAGCGGCGCCGCCAGGACGTCGAGGCCCGAGCGATGCCGCATCGTGTAGCCGGCGAGCTTCTCGGCGTCGAGCTCGCCCGGGTCGAGGACGAGACTCGCCAGCGTCCGCTCGGGGTCGAGCCCGAGCATGATCGCCGCGTCGCCGAACTGCAGGTCGAGATCGATCAGGAGCACTCGCTCGTCCCCCCGCGAGGCGAGCAGCGACGCGAGGTTCGTGCTGAGCACGGTCTTGCCGGTCCCGCCCTTGGGCGAGAACACGGTCACGACCTCGCCGCCTGCGCCCCCCTCGGCACGGCGGTCTGGCCGGCGTGCGCCTGCCCTCGCCTTGCGGATCGCGAACGCGATCGTCTCCGCCATCTGCGGCAGGACGAGCACGTCCTCGACGCCCGCGGCGATCGCGGTGTCCGCCAGCTGCGGGTCGGCGGCCGCGGCGAGCAGGATGATCGGCGCCGAGGTGAACCGGCGGATCGCCGCCACCTCGTGACAGAGCGTCTCCGCGCCGGACGAGAGCGCCGTGCCATGGAGCACCGCGTCGAGCTCGACCGAGCCGAGCGCCGGCGCCGCAGCGCGGATGTCCGCGCTGCGGGCCAGGACGTCGATCCCCTCGTGGGCGCGCAGCGCCTCCCGCAGCTGGGCGTCGTCGAAGTCGCCGGTGACGACGACGTGCAGCCGGCCGTTCGGCGCGAGCGTGGTCACGACCGGGGCCCCCGGAGGACGGAGTCGAGGGTGGTGACCGAGTGCTTGCTGTCCTTCGGCTTCTTGACCGGGCGCAGCTGCAGCGTCCACTCGCCGTTCTCGACGACGAACGAGAGCGTCTGCGCCTGCTCGTCGGTGACGGCGAGGACGACGGCGTACTTGCCGCTGTTGCCCGACGTGACCGAGCCGTCCTCGTTCTCGACCGTCTCGAGGACGCGCAGGTTGCGCAGGGCGACCGTCGCCCTCGAGTTCTGCTCGATGCCGCTCGGCTTGAAGACCGCCACGACGTCGACGCGGTCGTTCGGCGCGAGCGTGCCGGCAAGCAGCTGGTTGGCGTCGCCGGGCACCTGGTAGGCGCGCAGCTTGCCCGCGATGTCGACGCGGACGCCCTGGGCCTTGGGCGGGGTGAAGCGAAGCAGGCTGACCTGCTCGCCCGCGTAGATCGGCTGGGCGCTGTAGAGCCCTGCGACCTGCTTGGGAGCTTCGATCGCCTGCGGTGCGGCGGCCTTCCGCTGCACCACGACGGCCTCGACTGCCCCGGCGACCTTCGATCCGGCCGTCCCGGCCGGGAAGTCGCGCTTGGCGACGTAGACGGTGACCTCCTTGGCGCCGGCCTTGTCGTCGCCGCGCGCCGTGGTCACGTAGATGACCGTGAGCAGTACCGCCGCCGCTGCGAGCGCGCCCGCGATCACGATGTTTCTGATGCGATAGTCGATCGTCATTCCACACGCTCCGTGGTCTGGCTGGTGAGCTGCCCCGACTTGACGACGAGGCCGAGCAAGGAAATTTCGTACGGGTAGGTCGCCTCGACGGTGACGTCGCCGCCCTGCTGCCA
>DATBMD010000264.1:0-2446 GCA_036555085.1 Gaiellaceae bacterium | reverse complement strand
CAGCTGTGGGACTACCTCGACGGGATCGTCGAGGAGTCGCAGCGCGAAGCGATCGAGGAGCACCTCAGCTTCTGCCGCCGCTGCTGCGGCGAGGTCGAGTTCGCCGAGGAGCTACGCCGCTTCCTGGCCGAGCACCCGGAGGCCGATCTCCCCGACGACGCGCGCGCGCGGCTCGTCGCCACGCTCGAGGAGCTGGAGAGGTAGCCGTGACGCGCGACCTCATGCACTCGGCGGAGACGAAGGAGCTCGTGCGGACGGCCTACGCGGGCGTTGACGGCTCCTCGGAGGCCGTCGCACACAAGCTCTACGCCGCCGCAGAGCTGGCTCTGGTCCCCCGCACGTCCGTGGAAGGCGCGCTCGGCGTCGCCAACCACCTCCGCCACGCTGCGATCGAGCCGGGCGAGACGGTCCTCGACGTGGGCTGCGGCGCCGGCATCGACTCGATCCTCGCCGCCCGGCGCACCGGGCCGACGGGACGCGTGCTGGCGCTCGACTTCCTTCCCGAGATGCTCGAACGAACAGGCGCCGCAGCGGCGCAGGCCGGGCTCGACAACGTCGAGCCAGTCGAAGGCGACATGGAGGCGATCCCGCTGCCGGACGCGACCGTCGACCACGTGATCTCGAATGGCGTCATCAACCTCGCCCCGCGCAAGGCACGCGTGCTCGCCGAGTGCGCGCGCGTCCTGCGCCCCGGAGGCAGGCTGACCGTGTCGGATCTGACCGTCGACGAGGAGGAGCTGCCGCCGGAGATCCTCACCCACCCGGCAACATGGGCCGGCTGAGTAGCCGGCGCGCTGACGGAGCGTGACTTCGTCACCAAGCTCGAGACCGCCGGCTTCCGCGACGTCGAAGTGCTCGACCGCTCCACCATGGGAGTCGAGGATCTCGAGCTCTACCCCCTGTTCACCCCGGACCTCCTCGAGCTCATGCGTCAGCTCATCCCGTCCGACCGCCAGGACGCGGTCGGAATCGCCGTCGTCGTCCGCGCGCGGCTACCTGAGTAGGCCTGACCAGCCAACACAAGTAACCGTTTTGCACGAGCTTTAGAAGCCGACGCTCGGACTCGAGACCGAGCACCCCGTCACGATGCGTCGAGCGGTCGAACGCTCGTCAGGAGGGCTCGTGGATGACGTCCTCGATCGCGGCGACCACTGTGTCTGGGGCCTTCCCGAGGATCTGCGTGTGGTTGTGGGGCGTCGTCGCAAAGACGGACACGCGCGTGTTCCTCTCCTCGGCGTCGGCGGCAGCAGAGCGCACCTTGCGCATCTCGTCCTCGGTCGCACCCGAATGGGCTCCCGTGCCGACCACGAACACGGTCGGGCAATCAAGCGCCGCGAAGTCGGGGCCGAGCTCGCCGTTGACGGCGTCCATCTCGATCACGACGTCCGCGGCCTCGACGGAAGACATCCGGGCCGACCGGCCGAGCGCTGCCGCGATGCGCATGATCCACCCCAACCGGCGGAACTGGGCGCGGACCTTCTGCTTTCCGGCCTCGTCGAGCGCGGTGATGGGATAAGCACCGTCGACGAGCACGAGTCCGCCGACCCGCCCGGGGTGCTGAGCCGCGTAGCGCACCGCGATCGTGGCGCCGTGCGACCACCCGACGAGGATCGGGCGTTCGATGCCGGTCGCGTCGATGACCCGTCCGCTATCGTCGACGGCCGCCTGGACGAGTAGTCGGCCGATGTGCCCGACTTCCCGCGCGCTCGCGCGTCGAACCGCACCGTGCGGTACTTCCCGTCGAGCCGGCTGATGACGCGGCTCCAGTTCTGCACGGTGCCGAAGCCGCCGCTGAGAAAGAGCAGCGCAGGCGTGCCGCCGGGTGCGTCGACGGCATAGAGCCGGGTGTCCGCGGCCGGAATCATGAGCACTCGCGACATCGCGGTCGAGGCTATCGGACTGGCGTTGTCCGAGAGTTGGCCTGAGAAGCCGACGCCCGGACTCGAACCCCGTTCATTACGAGAGAACGACGAGTGAGGGCGCGGGGCACGCACGGGCACGTTCTCGCTGGAATCTGGCCGATTTCCGCGCCCCGCCGTAGACGCGCGTGCCCGCCCGTGCACGAGCCCGCGTACCCGTTTCGTACCCGCGAGATCACTCAGTCGGGTGGTTGGAGCCACCAGACCTGGTTGCGGAAGTCGTCGTCGCCCGGCCGGCCAGAGAGCAAGCCGTCGAGCGCCTCGACGAAGACACCGATCGTGCTTGCCGCTCGAGGCATCGAGCGCGGCGACGTGTACACGAACCCCCAGTGGTCGTCGCCGCGAGCCGCAAGAGCTCGCTCGATCGGTGCAAAGTCGCCGACGTGCTCGGTCATCAACGCCGAGCGCTCCTGGATCAGCACGGCAAGGAGGGCCGGGTCAGGGAGGCCGAGGAGCTCGGGCCGTTCCTTGGCCGACGAGACGTCGTGACCTCGGCTCCGCAGCCGGCGGGCGATCTCAGGTGAGTA
>DATBMD010000345.1:0-4396 GCA_036555085.1 Gaiellaceae bacterium | reverse complement strand
CGGGATGACCGACGAGGAGCGCGACCTCGTCGTCGCCTGGGTCGACCAGGGCGCCTCGACGACGTCGAAGTAGGCTTGCGCGATGCTCGAGATCATCGCCGGCGGCTTCTCGTTCACCGCCCGCCTCGAGGAGGAGGCGGCGCCCGAGACGGTGGCCGCCTTCCGGCGGCTGCTGCCGCTCGAGTCGAGGATCATCCACGTTCGCTGGTCGGGCGAGGCCGGCTGGATCCCGTTCGGCGACCTGGACCTCGGCCTCGGGCCGGAGAACGCGACGTCCTACCCCCGCCCGGGCGAGATCGTGCTCTACCCCGGCGGCGTCAGCGAGACGGAGATCCTGCTCGCGTACGGCTACGTCAACTTCGCGTCCAAGGCCGGGCAGCTCGCCGGGAACCACTTCGCGACGATCGTCGAGGGCGACGAGAACCTGCGCGAGCTGGGGCGCCGCTTCCTCTGGGAGGGCGCGCAGGAGATCGTCTTCCGGGAGCCCTGAGAGCGGGTCAACCCGCCGACGCGAGCCGGTCGAGCGCGTCGGCCAGGACGTCGACGGCGAGGGCGACGTCCGCGGGCGCGGCGGCCTCGTCGGGCGAGTGGCTGACACCGCCGTTCAGGGCACGCACGAACAGCATCGCGGACGGGACGCCCGCGCGCGCGAGCACTCCAGCGTCGTGGCCCGCGCCCGAGAACAGCTCGACGAGCGGGAGCCCGCGCGCCTCGATCGCCGCGCGCAGCGCGTCGACCGGGGGGCCGGCGAACGCCGCCGCGGGCACCGCCGCGGATGCGTCGATCCCGACCGCGGCCGCCAGCTCGCGGACGCGCCGGTCGTCGGGCGCACGCACGTCGACGGTGAACCGGACTCGCCCGGGGATCACGTTCGTGCCGCCGGGCTCCACGTCGAGCCGGCCGACGGTGGCGACGGCGCCGTCGATCGACCTGGCCGCGTCGCGGATGCTCAAGATCTCCGCCGCCGCCGTCACGAGGGCGTCGTCCCGGCCCTCCATCGGCGTCGTGCCCGCATGGCCGGCGCGGCCCTCGACCACGCGCTCGCCCCGCACGTAGCCGACGATCCCGCTCACGACCGCGAGCGGCGCGCCGAGGGCCTCCAGCCGCGGCCCCTGCTCGTGGTGGAGCTCGACGAAGGCGCCGGGGAGCGGGCCGCGGGCGACGCGCCCCCGGCTGCCGGCGCAGCCGCGCTCCTCGTCCCGGAACGCGACGACGGCGAGCGTCCGGCGCCGCCGGCCCAGGCGCTCGACCGCCGCCAGCGCGCCGAGCACCCCCAGCGGCCCGTCGAAGCGGCCGCCCTGCGGCACCGAGTCCAGGTGCGAGCCCGACCAGACCTCGGGGAGCTCGGGCTGCTCGCCCGGCAGGCGCCCGAGCAGGTTCCCGTCCGGGTCGGCCTCGACGTCCAGGCCGGCCTCCCGCAGCCAGCCGGCGACGAGCCGGTGCGCCTCGTCCTCCTCGGCGGAGAAGCCGATCCGGTTCGCGCCCGGGCCGCCGCCGATCGCGTAGAGGAGCTCGAGGCGGTCGGCGAGACGTTCCACGCGTCAGGCGGCCGCGAGCAGGTCGTGGACCCGCACCGGCTCGGTCAGGAGCCGCGCGAAGGCGCGCGTGTCCCCGTCCACGAAGGCGCTGCAGAGCCGCGCCCCCTCGACGTAGGTGATGGCGTACGCGCGCCAGGTCGGATCGGTCAGGAACGAGACCGACTTCACCGCCCGCTCGCAGTCGTGGAGGAGCCAGTCCATCAGGTAGTCGACCGCCGCGGCTTCGGTGCAGCCGTCCGCGTGCAGCATCAGCGCGGCGTTGACCGACGCCCCCGCGAGCTGGTCGTGCGCCCTAACGACGGCGAGCGCGTGGTCGAGCTCGAAAGCAGGTAGCACCTCGCGGAGGATCGACTCCAGGCTCCCGCGGGCCGGCCCGTCGAGCGCCAGGTCGGCGCCCACCTCGGCGATCCCCTCCGACACCAGCGACTGCGGCGTCGGCACGAGCAGGATCGACTCCTCCAGCCGGCCGAGCGAGCGGACGAGTCGCTGCTCCTTGCACGCGTGCTCGGTGTGGTGGCCCGGGTACGTCTCGTGCGCAGCGAGCTCGAGGAGCAGCATCGCGGAGATCGGAAGGTCGCGGTTGACCGCAATCCGGCTCGCGAGCCCACCCCGGTAGTAGTTGAACGCGGTCCAGGGCTCGTTCGTGACGGACTCGATCTCGACGGATTCGCCGTCCGGCAGCTCGACGAGCTCGCCCGTCCACGCGCGGAGCGCCGCAACCACCTCCCCGAGCAGCCGCTCGACGCGGTCGGAGGGGACGACCTGCCCGTTGCGCCAGGCGGTGTACCGGGCCGCGAGGGGGCCGTCCCCGGGCAGCAGGTCGTCGAGCCGCGCCTGCGCAGCGGCCAGCGAGCCCTCGTCGGCGCGCCCGGGCCGGATGCCGTAGCAGCCTTCGATCTCGTCGGCATACGACACGACGTCCCCGGCCAGGATGCGTGCGTACGTCTCCAGGCCGCGCGCCTGGTCCCGCAGCCACTCGCGACGCTCACCCGCCAGGTCGCCGGCGGCGAGGTCGGCGTCGAGCGACGTGGCTTCTGCCGCGAGCCGGGCAGGCTCTACCGGCGCCTCCGCCTCGACGCCGGCGGCGAGCTCGGGCGGTCCGTAGTACGCGTCGACGAGCCCATCGACGTGGCGGCCCAGCCGCAGGCCGAGGCGGAGATAGCGCTCGACCAGGGGCTCAGGAGTGCTCATGCCCGGGGCAGAATGTCGCTCGACACGGGCTTGTAGCGGTCGAGCAGCGCCTCGAGCGGCCAGATCAGGATCCAGGAGAGCAGGCCGACGGTCGAGTTGGTCGCCAGCGCGAGCGGGATCGAGAGGAGGAAGACGGCCACGGGCAGCGTCGAGGCGACGAGCCCGAACCGGGCGACGTCGCGCGGGACGGTGAACGGTATGAGGCGGCGGCGGGCCGCGACGACGAAGAGCAGCGTCTCGAGGAAGCTGATCACCGCGAGCGTCAGCGCGTAGAAGCCGAAGGCGACGAGGTTCTGCTCGTAGCGCCCGACGAGCGCCGTCGGGAAGGGCAGGAACGCGATGAAGGCGAGGTAGACGAGGTTCACCGTCATCAGGGGCGCGTCGACCGCCGAGAGGACGGCGACGATCCGGTGGTGCGCGAGCCAGTAACGGCCGATCACGGCGAAGCCGACGAAGAAGCTGATGAACTCGTGCTTCAGGTCGAGCAGCGTGTCCCACATCTCGCCCGCGTCGCGGACGTCGCCGACCGTCGGCACCGCGATGCCGACGACGAGCAGCGTCAGCGCGATGGCGTAGACGGCGTCGCTGAAGAACGCGAACCGCTCGAACTCGAGCGTGCCGCGCGCATACCGCTGACCGAGCCCCCCGAGCAGCTGCTGCTCCGCGCTCCCTGCGGCGGACGGCGCCGGCGGCCTGGGCTCGTCCGTCATAGCCCGGCCGAGCGCCTACTCGACGAAGTCGATCGAGACCGGCTGCGGAAACGCCCCGATCGCCTCGCCGCGCCGCAGGAGCTCGCGCACGGCCTGGCGCCCCTCCTGCCCGTAGTCCTGCGTCAGCTCGTTCACGTACATCGAGACGAACCGGTCGGCGACGGCGGCGTCGATGCCCCTGCCGAACTGGACCGCGTAGTCGATCGCCTCGCGCCGGTGGTCGAGCCCGCACTGGATCGCCTCGGCCAGCACCGAGGAGAGATCCTGCAGCCGCTGCCCGATGTCCCGGCGAGCGACATTGACCCCGAGCGGCAGCGGCAACCCGGTCTCGAGCAGCCACCACTTGCCGAGGTCGAGCACGCGAACGAGGCCGTGCTCCGCGAACGTGAGCTGGCCCTCGTGGATGAGCAGCCCGAAGTCGGCGCGGCCGGACGCGACCTCGAACGGGATCTCGTCGAAGGGAAGCTCCCGGTAGGGGAAGTCTCCGAGCACGAGCCGGAGCGTCAGGGCGGCGGTCGTCAGCGCCCCCGGGATCACGATCTCGCGGCCGCGGAGGTCGTCGATCGAGGCCGGCTCACACGCGACGACGACCGGCCCGTAGCCGGCGCCGATGCTGGCGCCGTGCGGCAGCAGCGCATAGTGCTCCTGGACGTGGGGGTACGCCGCGAGCGAGATTGCGGTCACCTCGAGCCGGCCGGTGCGGGCCCATTCGTTGAGCGTCTGGATGTCCCCGAGCACCTGCTCGAACTCGAACCCGCGCGTGTCGACGAGATCCGTCGTGAGCGCCCAGTACATGAACGCGTCGTCGGGATCGGGGCTGTGGCCGACACGGATCCGCACGAGGCGGGGACGCTAGCAACGTCTGCGACGCGGGGACGCGGCAACCGGCCGCTCCCGCCGGCCGCCTCAGCGGGGCCGCGCCACGATCGCGTGCGTCTCGATCGGCGCCTCCAGCCG
>DATBMD010000233.1:0-8872 GCA_036555085.1 Gaiellaceae bacterium | reverse complement strand
GGGCCGTTGCGAGCTCGAGGCCGGCCCCGTCATCTGCCCGGAGACGGCGCGCCGCCTGGGCTGCGACGCCGAAGTCGTCACGCAGGTCGAACGGGATGGGTTGCCGCTCAGCGCCGGCCGCAAGCGGCGCACGGTGCCGCCGGCGCTGCGCCGCCTCCTGGAGGCGCGCGACGATTCCACCTGTTGTTTCCCCGGTTGCGAGCGGCAACGGCACCTGCAGGCCCACCATCGCCACCACTGGGCAGACGGCGGCGAGACGAGCCTCGAGAACCTCGTGCTGCTCTGTTTCCCATCACCGGCTGGTGCACGAGGGCGGCTACACGATCGAGCACGACCGGGCGGGCGGGCTCCGCTTCCGCAACCGCCACGGGCTCGTCTGCCAGACCCGGCCGCCCCGGCCGCCGCCCGGCAGCCTCGACCAGCTGCTCGACGACCACCACCGGCTCGGGCTCGAGATCGGCCGGCGCACGAACCGAAACGGCCACGGCGACCCACTCGAGCTCGCCCTCGTGGTGGACGCGATCGCCAGCGCGATCGGCTGGGAGCGGGACGTCGGCGTGCACCGGTAACGCCACCGGACCACTCGTACGAGCGGCGCCCGCGCTGACGGGAGGCTCAGTTGCGTTGTACCGTCGACAGGATCTGCATCCTGCCGTGCTCTCTGGCGACGACCGCGAGCCAACGCAGCGGTCGGTAGTGGCCGAGCTCGTCGATGAACACCGTCACCTCGACGCCCGTCTCGCGGCGCAGCTCCTCGCCGAGGTACGAGCAGGCTCGGCCGTAGCGCTGATCCTGCAGGGCATCGAAGAAGCCGGCGACGAACGCGCAGGCCGAAGCATGCGCGGTGTCGCTCCGGCAGGTCGGAGCACCCGCCCCGAGCGGCCGGTCTCCGCTCTCCGCTGCGACCACCGCCGGCGCGGTCGCGGCGACCGTCGCCAATGCCACCACGAGCAGCCTTCTCGGCATGCACCGACAGTGCGCGCGCCGCCTGAGAGAACGCTGAGTGCTTGCTGAACCCTCACAGGCTCTCGGCGGGCCGAGACGTTACGCGGCGAGGAACTCCTGCCAGCGCCGCTCCTGGTGCACGCGCTGGCGGAAGATCGAGATCCAGGACGCGAACCTGCGCGCACGCCGGCGGAACGAGCCGCCGTCGCGAACCTCTCCCTGGCGGATGGTGACGTCGCCGAACGGCCCCGGCAGCGCCTTGGCCGCCGGCCTCCCACCTATCCAGTACGCCCATTCCGCCGGGTCGACGTGGCGGCGGGTGGGGCCCTGCACCGCGCTGTAGTAGCCGAAGCGCATCATCTCTGCCCCCGCGAAGCCCGACAGCTGCCAGTTGATGTAGCCGTATGCCGCGTCGAGCCGTGCCGGGTCCTGGACAGCGCTCGAGATCGAGAGACTTCCGGACCAGCCGCGGAACCCCTCCGGCGGGGCCGCGTACCGGACCGGGAAGCCCTGGCGCCTGAGCTCGACGACATGTGCCGCCCACATCGCCTCGACCACGACGTCCCCCGAGCGCATCCAGTCCACTACTTCGGGCCCGAACGTCCAGAAGCCGTGGAACTGCCCGGCTCGCTTCTGGGCGATCAGGATCTTCGTGAGACGGTCGAGCTCGGCCCTCGTCATGTCGCCCTTGTCCCGGAAGCGCATGAGGCCCTGAGCCTCGGCGGCGAGCGCCGTGTCCTGGAACCCGATGTGGGCCCCTCCGAACAACGCGACCCGCCCGCGCCACCTTCGGTTCAGGAGCTCGGCCCAGGACACCTGCTCTGGCCGGCGATCGATGGCACGCGTGTTGTAGCCGATCGCGTCGACGTTGAACACGGTCGGAACGCCGGCGACGAACGCGGGCTCCGGCAGCCCGCGGTGTGCTTCACCGGTCCGCTCGTCGATCCATTGCACGAGGTGCATCGACTCGCGGCCGGCAGGCTTGTCGCGCGCGACCGGATACCGGCGAGAGCCGTCCACGTACATCGTGCGGAACGGCGCATCGCCCTGGCCGTAGGTGGAACCCGCGTCGCCGGGCCTGACCTTGCCCAGCTTGAACAACGGGCTGACCTCGTCCCAGCGCGCGATCCTGCGGGTGTCCACCGCCGCCAGGCTGCCGGTGGGCCAGATCGCGTCGTAGCCGAAGTGGAAGTACGAGAGCACGTCGAACGACCCCGGTTGAGTGATCGCCCGCTCGACGAGGCTGTCGGGATCCGTGACGTCGTAGGCGACCGCGAAACCGAGCTCCTGCTCGGCACGCTGCTCGAGCGAGCTGGTGTGGTCGGTGCCGATGCCGAGGATTCGCAGCGTGCCGTCGAACGCGGCCCGGGAACTGTGCTGGGATCCCAGCGCGGCCGGCGCTACGCCCAGCCCGGCTGCGCCGGCCACCAGAGCGCCGCCCCTCTGCAGAAGCTCGCCGCGGGTGACCCTTCCCGCCGTCGGCCTGCTCATCGACGGATATGTAGCAGATGCTGCAAGGAACTGCTCAGCGCGCGTGCACGGTCACCCAGACGCCGCCTTCGCCCGCGGCGACGTGGTCGGGATTCGGCCCGACCTCGATCGTCGCCACGACTCGGCCGCTCGCCGGGTCGATCCGGGTGACCGTCCCCTCTCGGTGGTTCGTCACCCAGACGGCGCCCTCACCCGCTGCGACCCCGATCGGCCCGTCGCCGACCGGGAGCGTGCGCAGCAGCCGATTCGTGGACGGATCGATTTGTGACACAGTGCCACGAAGGGTGTTCGCCACCCACACGGCACCCTCGCCCGCCGCCACGCCGGCCGCGCCTCCCCGGAGGCGGATCCGACCGGCCTCCCGGTTCGTTCGCGGGTCGATCTGGAGTAATCCGAAGTCGCCGGCGAGCACGTTGCTGGTCGACACCCACACCGCCCCTTCGCCGGCCGCGAGCTGCTCGAGGAGCCCGATCTGGTCGGCGAGGTCCAGCGTCGCGACGGTGCTGCCGCTCCGGGGGTTGATCCGGGCGAGGACGCCCGAGAGCGGGTCCGCCACCCAGAGGGCTCCCGAGCCGAACGCGATCAGCTCGCCGCCGTCCTCGAGGAGCACCTCGCCGACATGCGACGCCGTCGCCGGGTCGAGCTCGCTGATCGTGCTCCCGTTGAGAACCCAGACCGAGCCTCCGCCGACGGCGATCGCGTCGGGCCCGGGAGACGATCCAGTCGCAACGACGTCGTTTGTCGCAGGATCGATCTTCGCGACGCGGTTGTCGTCGAAAGAGATGACCCAGACCGCTCGCTCGCCGACGGCCACTCCGGTCGCGTCCGAGCCCAGCCTGAACGTGGCGACGAGCTCGTTCGTCTCCGGATCGATCCGCTGGAGCGCGTCGACGCCGGGAGCGGCCGTCGGGCTGGTGCTCGGCCGGGCGCGGCCGTCGTCGCGCCAGACGAGCAGCAGGGCGACGAGCGCCGCGGCCAGCGCCAGCAGGAGACCCGCAGCGACGAGCAGAAGGGGCGTGCGCCCGCGGACCGGAACGGCGCGGAGGCCGAGCGCCACCCGGGCTTCCTCGACCAGCTCACGGCAGCTCGCATGGCGCTCGTCGGGATCCTTGGCCAGCGCCCGACGCAGGACCGGATCGATCGCCATCGGGAGTCGCGGGTTGCGAGCGCTGGCGTTGGGCGGCTGCTTCTCGAGATGCGCGAAGAGCAGCGCCAGATTCCGCTCGCCCGCGAACGGCGGCTGCCCGGTCAAGCACTCGAAGAGGACGCAGCCGAGCGCGTAGACGTCCGCACTGCCGGAGACGGCGCCTCCGCGGATCTGCTCGGGCGGCGAGTATGCGGGCGTGCCGACCGAACGGCCGGCCCCGGCCGCTCCCTGCTCGGCCAGCTCGCGCGTGAGCCCGAAGTCCGCCAGGTAGACGTGCTCGTTCCCGTCGAGCAGGACGTTCGACGGCTTGACGTCCTTGTGCACCAGGCCGCGGGCGTGCGCGGCGTCCAAGGCGTCGGCGACCTGGCCGCAGATCGCAACGGCACGCTCCGGCGCGAGCGGCGCCTCGGTTTCGAGCAGACCACGCAGGTCGCCGCCGTCGACGAAGCGCATCGCCAGGAACAGACGCCCGTCGGCCGTGCCCGCCTCGTAGATCGGGATCACGTTCGGGTGGTCGAGCGAGGCCGCCAGCTCCGATTCGCGCAGCAGGCGGGCACGGAGAGCCTCGTCCTGCGCGAGCTCGGGCGCGACGAGCTTGAGCGCGACATTCCGCTTCAGACGCGCATCGCGGCCGCGGTAGACGACCCCCATCCCGCCGCGGCCGACCAACGCCTCGATGTGATACCCGGCGAGCTCGGCGCCTATCAGGGGATCGATCGAGGTTGACACGCACAGCCCCCGTTTCTTCCCGCCGAGCATAGAAGCACGGCCGACGCGCAACCACTCTCCGGCTCGGCGGAGAGATTCCCGAGACCGGGTGCTAGCGTCGCGCGCACAGGAGCCGGATGGAGTTTCGGATTCTCGGGCCGCTCGAGGTCGTCGACGGGGAGCGCCAGGTTTCCCTCGGCGGAGCGAGGCAGCGCGCGGTGCTCGCTCTGCTCCTCACCCGCGCCAACGAGATCGTCTCGACCGAGCGTCTGATCGACCAGCTGTGGGCGGAGCAGCCCCCGAAGGCGGCTGCCAACACGGTCCAGTACTACGTGTCCCAGCTGCGGAAGGCGCTCGGCGCCGAGCGGATCCTCACGCGCGCGCCGGGGTATCTGATCGAGGTCGAGCCCGGCGAGCTCGATCTCGACCGCTTCGAGCGGCTCGTCGAGCAGGGCGACGCGGACGCTCTGCGCGAGGCGCTGTCGCTCTGGCGGGGCCAGGCGCTCGCAGACGTCTCCTACGAGCCCTTCGCCCAGGCGGAGAGCCACCGCCTCGAGGAGCTACGGCTGGTCGCGCTCGAGCGGCGGATCGAGGCCGACATCGCCGTCGGACGCCATGCCGAGCTCATCGGGGAGCTGGAGCAGCTCGTCGCCCGGCAGCCGCTACGGGAGCGGCTGCGCTCGCTGCTGATGCTCGCGCTGTACCGCTCCGGGCGCCAGGCAGACGCGCTCGCCGCCTACCACGCCGCCCGCGCCACGCTCGTCGAGGAGCTCGGACTGGAGCCGAGCCCGGCGCTGCAGGAGCTTGAGCGTGCGATCCTTCGGCAGGATCCGGCCCTCGCCCCTGACGAGCCGGTGGCCGTCCCGGAGCGATCGATCCTCGTGGCCGTCCAGGACGAGGCGCTCCTGGACAACCTGGTCTCCCTGGCGGAGCCGCTGGCCAGGAAGCCGCCCAGGGAGGTGCTCCTCGCCGAGGTGGTCGAGAGCCCAGCAGCCCTCACCGGCGCGTCGGCGCTGCTGCACGAGCGCCGCGCCGAGCTGCATGCTCGCGGCGTCGCAGCACGCGCGGCCGCGTTCACCTCGACCGAGGCAGCCGTCGACGTCGTGCGCCTCGCCGCGCAGCAGGACGTCGACCTCCTCCTCGTGGACGTTTCTCGCTCGGTCGTCGCCGACGGCGTCTTCGGCTCACTGGTCGAGACGCTGCTCGCCGACGCGCCCTGCGACGTGGCGCTGCTGCTCGGCGGGCGCCGCGCGCCGGTGCTTGCTACCGACCGGCCGGTGCTCGTCCCGTTCGGCGGCGCGGAGCACGACTGGGCCGCCGTCGAGGTGGCCGCCTGGATCGCCGGCGCCCAGGGCGTCGCCCTGAGGCTGCTGGGGAGCGCCGGCCGCGACGGGGAGCGGGATGCGAGCCGGCTGCTCGCGAACGCCTCGTTGCTCGTCCAGCGCGTGATCGGGATCCCCACCGAGCCGGTGCTGGTGCCGCGCGGAGCGGCCGGCGTGATCTCCGCGGCTGCCGACGCCGGGCTCGTCGTGGTCGGCCTCTCCCTGCGCTGGCGCGAGGAGGGGCTCGGCGAGACGCGGCTGGCGGTCGCTCGCGACGCCGAGCCGCCGACCCTGCTCGTCCGCGCCGGGCTGCGCCCCGGCGGCCTCGCGCCGGAGCAGAGCATCACGCGCTTCAGCTGGACGCTCGGCCCCGGCACCTGAGCGGGTAGGAGTTGCGTCCGTCGCGGCATCGGCAGGTCGCTGCGCGGCTCGGGGCCTCCCTGTCAGCTGCAGCCCGCTCGGAAGGAGCTACGCGACGCCCTTCGTGTCGAGGAGCTTCAGGCTTCCGCGCTCGGGTCCGACGACGACTATCCAGTCGAGCATCCGCCAATGGCCGAGCTCGTGCTGACCCACCCTGACACGAACGAGGACCATTGCCGCCGCCGCGCGAGCACGGATGACCTCGAAGGGTGTGCCCTGCGACAGCCCCAGGACGCGCGGGCAGCTCGCGCCGCCGGTTTCGAACCGAAGCCTCGCGCCCAGCAACGAGCAAGCCCGCACCTCGTTGCCGCGATTGAGCGCGTCGAAGAAGCTCTCGATCAACCGGCAGGCGGACGCCACTGCCTCCCCGGCGACGCAGGCAGTGGCCGGTTGCGTCCGGGCGGTGGCATCTGGCGGTGAAGCGACCAGAGAGGTAGTCACGGCCAGTGCGGCCACCGCAACCACGAGTGCGCGGAATGGCCACGGCCACGGCGCCGGCGGCTTGCGCGGCGGCTCCGATTCCGGAACCGTCACCATGGAGCCGGGACACGTCGCGGCGAAAGCAATCTGCGGCGACTGGCGCAGCCGGTAGCGGATGGCCTGCCCCGGGGGGACTCCCGTCCGTTCGGACGCTCGCTCGTGGCTGATCAGCTTCCGTTCCTCCTTCCTCGACCCGTGCGCTCGTTCCCGAGCTCGACGGTCTCAGCCCTCGACCCGCAGCACGCGATACCGGCCCGCCTCGCGGACGATCACGATCCTTCCCGGAGCGCCGTCGACCACCGTCCCGACCACGGCCCGGTCGCCCTCCACCCGCACGCCCAGAAAACGCACCCGGAACTCCCCCAGCCCCGTGAAGCCGATCCGAAAGCCGAGCGCGCAGCGCTCCCGCCCGGTCGGCATTCCCTCGAAGAACCCGTCGGCGAGGAGGGCGCAGGTCCGCTCGTACCGACGCTGGTTGATCGTCCGGAAGAACACGGTCACAACCCTCTGCGCTTCCGCCTCGAAGCGAGCGTCTCCCCGGGCTCTCGATGATGCCGAGCCGACCGCGGCGACCGCAAGCGCACAACTCAGCACCACGAGGACGAGCACGGGGACGACGCGTGACACGAGCCCCACGGTGCGCCACCGCCCTGAGAGCCGGCTGAGAGCCGGCTGAGAGCCGGCTGAGAGCCGCCTGACACGGGTGGAGGAACGGCGATCCTGGGCGGCGAGTGTAAGGTCCTCGCGAACCGCCGTTCCTCGTACCTGGACCTTCGTGCGCGGAGCGCGGTCGGATCGCTGCGATTGCGCCTCCGCCTCGAAACGGCGAGGATGGCGGCATGGAAGTCGAGCAGATCCGCCTGGAGCCCGACCCCTACGAGCCGTTCCGGCTCTCGCAGGGCTTCCGTGTCGGCGAGCTCCTGTTCGTCTCCGGCCAGGCGGCGATCGACGAGGACGGGCAGATCGTCGGCGCCGGCGACTTCGACGCCCAGGCGGAGCAGACGTTCCGCAACCTCGAGCGCGTCCTGGCCGCCGGCGGCTCGAGCCTCGAGAAGATCGTCAAGGTGACGATCTTCCTCACCGACATGGCCAATTTCCCGAAGATCGTCGAGCTGCGCGGGCGGTGGTTCTCGCCGCCGTACCCGGCGGACACGATCGTCGAGGTGCGCTCGCTCGCGCTGCCGGAGCTGCAGATCGAGATCGAGGCGATCGCCGTCGCCGGCTGAGATGGCCCAAGGCTGACCCGCGCTAGATGAAAATCTCCAGCGGGCAGAGCGCGGACACGAGCGGGTAGGGGACGTCGACCACCTGCGAGAGGTGGAGGTCGACGCACGCGGAGCAGAGGCAGTACGCGGCCGGGCGCGACAAGCCGTGCTCGACCTCGAGCCAGTCGATCATCGAGAGCAGCGCCGCCCGCGCCGCCCCCGTGAGATCCATCGCGTCCGCGGGCATCCCCGTGGTGGCGAAGCAGGGGCGCCCGGGTTGCGCCGGCGCCCGGTAGGCGGGAAACGAGGCCGCCCACCGCGTCCCCTTCCGAACGCCCAGACGCACCGTCACCGCGGCCTCGATCTCGATGCCGGTGCCGCACACCTCCCCGTCGCCCTGGGCGAAGTGGACGTCGCCGAGCGAGAGCAGGGCGCCCGGTACGTGGACGGGCAGGTAGAGGGTCGAGCCAGCGGTGAGCCGGCGGATGTCCAGGTTGCCGCCGATCTCGCGCGGCGGGATCGTCCGGAGCCCGTCCCGCGCCACCGGCGGGTGGGCGCTCTCCGGCGCCTCGTCCGCCACCGGCCCGCCCGCGGCCCGGATCGCGTCCTCCCGCTGACGCACTTGCTCCATCAGCTCGTGCGACGGCGCCACGCCGACGACGCCCGCATGCGGCCCCGCTGGCACGGCGATTCCCGGCAGCTCGTCCGACCGCGCGACGGCGCCGTCGAGCTGCCAGTGGACGATGAACGGCTCGCTGAAGACGTCGGCCAGGAAGCCGAAGCCCGGGACGACACAGTTGACCCCGGTGCGGGGCGTCCCGTAGTCGAGCAGCTCGACCTCGAGCACGTCGCCGGGCTCCGCACCCTCGACGTGGACCGGCCCGGTGAGGGGGTGCGCCAGGCCGAGATCGATCGCGCCGACGTCCGCGTGCATGCTCTCGGGCGTCAACTGGCCGTCGATCCCGTCGCGCGTCTCCAGCGTGACGACGTCGCCAGGCGCCACCGTGGCCACGGGCGGCAGGTCCGGATGCCAGCGGTTGTGCCAGCCGTCGGCGGCGGCGACCCTCACAGGAGCCCCCGCACCCGCTCCGCCGCCGCGGCGGCCGCCGCGACCTCGGCCTCCGTCCACTCCCGGGGCGAGCCGAGCTGGTGCA
>DATBMD010000214.1:0-21320 GCA_036555085.1 Gaiellaceae bacterium | reverse complement strand
CCGGCTCGGACCCGGTCTCCCGCTGGATGACGCACCATCCGGAGACGGTCGAAGCCTCCGACACGACCGCCCACGCGGCCGTGCTGATGATCCACGGCGGCTTTCGGCACCTGCCGGTCGTCGAGGCCGGCGAGGGCGTCGTCGGGATCCTCTCCATCCGCGACCTCGTCCGCCTGACGCTCGACGACGAGGCGCCGCGCGGGGTCTGACGCCCGTCAGTCGCGGATCACGGCGAGCACCTCGTCGCGCTTCTCGGCCATCCGCTCCTCGGAGAGCGCCTCGAGGTTGAGCCGCAGCAGCGGCTCGGTGTTCGACGGTCGGACGTTGAAGTGCCAGTCGTCGAAGTCGACCGAGACCCCGTCGAGGTCGCCGAGGCGGCCGCCCTGGGCGCCGAAATGCTCCCGCAGCTCCCGCAGCTTCAGCGGCACGTCCGCGACGGGAGTGTTGATCTCGCCCGTCAGGAAGTACTGCGCCCGGAACGGGGCGAGGATCTCCGAGAGCCGGCTGCCGCGGCGCGAGATCAGCTCCAGCATCAGCAGGAACGGGACGACGCCGGTGTCGGCCTGGGAGAAGTCCCGGAAGTAGTAGTGCGCCGAGACCTCGCCGGCGAAGACGGCGTCCTCCTTGCGCATCCGGTGCTTGATGAACGCGTGGCCGACCCGGTTGACGAGCGGCGTGCCGCCGGCGGCGTCGATCGTGCGCGGCACCGCCCAGCTGGCGCGCACGTCGTAGATCACCTTGCCGCCGGGCGCCTTCTCGAGCATCAACCCGGCGAGCAGCGCGGTCGCGAAGTCGCCCGGCACGAACTCGCCCGTGTCGTCGACGAAGAAGCAGCGGTCGGCGTCACCGTCGTAGGCGACGCCGAGGTCCGCGCCCTCCTCCCGCGTCGTCCGCACGATGAACTCGCGGTTCTCGGCCAGCAGCGGGTTCGGCTCGTGATTCGGGAAGCTGCCGTCGGGCTCGAAGTAGCAGCGGACCGCGTCCACCTGCGGCAGGCGCTCCAGCACGGGCGGCAGCATCGCCCCCGCCATCCCGTTGGCGGCGTCGATCACGACCTTCAGCGGGCGGATCGCGTCCGACTCGACGAACGAGAGCACCTTGTCCACGAAGCCGGGCCAGACGTCGAGCGGCCGGATCTCGCCCCGCCGCGCCACCGGGCCGAAGCCTGCCAGGGCGCGGTCGCGGACGTCTGTGAGCCCGGAATCGCCGCCGACCGGCAGCGCGCCGCGACGCACGATCTTCATGCCCGTGTACTCCGGAGGATTGTGGGAGGCGGTGACGCAGATGCCGCCGTCGAGCCCCCGCTCCCCGACGGCGTAGTAGACCATCTCGGTGCCGACCAGGCCCAGGTCGAGCACGTCGGCGCCGCCGTCCGCGGCGCCGTCCATCGTGGCGGCCGCCATCGCGGGCGCGGAGAGGCGCATGTCGCGGCCGACCGCGACCGTGCGCGGCTCGAACTGCTCGACGTACGCCCGACCGATCGCGTAGGCGCCGTCCTCGTCGAGCTCGGTCGGGTGGACGCCGCGCACGTCGTAGGCCTTGAACACCTTCGCGTCGAGCACGGACCCGATGGTAGGGAACCTCCGGTGGGTGCGGAGGCGTAGAAGTCTCAGACTCGATCCTGGAGGAAGCTCGATGACCCGTGCAACCGTCGTTGCGATCGTCGGAGTGCTGCTCGCGGTGCCGGCCGCCGAGGCGAAGTTCCCGATCCGGCTCGCGCTGGCCGAGGCGACCCCCGCGACGGGCGATCGGGTCGCGGTCTCCGTGCGGATCCCGCGGGAGGCGGCCGCCGACGGCGCGGAGATGAGGCTCCTCGCCGTGCCGCCGGGCGTCTTCGTCGACGAGGCGCTTCGCTTCGAGCGGCGGTTCGCGGTCCGGCTCGTGCGCCAGGAGGGAACGGGCGTCTGGCGCGGCGAGCTGCGTTTCACCCGCGCCGGACGATGGCGGCTGATCGTGCCCAACTGGGGCGCCCCCGGGTACGCGAGCCCGCCGCCCGTAGTGCGGGACGTCGACGTCGACCCGCCGGGCGACACGGTGCTCGTGCTGAGCCGGCGCGGCGCCGGCGCGACGCTCTCCTCCCGGGACGCGCTCACGCTCGCGCCCGTCGGGCGGACAGTCCCGGTCGGCCCCGGGCCCGAGGTCTGGGCTCGCTCGCCCGGGGGCGGCCACCTCGCGCTCGGCTCCTCGCAAAGCGGGCTGACGATCGTCGACCTGCGGCGACTGCGCGTTACGTGGCGTCTCCCGCGGGGCATTCTCGCGCGGGCGCTCGCCTGGGTGTCCCCACGGCGCCTCCTGCTCGTCGAGCACGGAGCCGTGCTGGCCGTCGACCCGCTCGCCCACCGCATCGTCGGCCGCGCCGACTACGAGGGCGAGGTCCGGCAGGTGGCGCTGTGGCAGCAGGGGATCGTCGCCCTCGCCTCCCCGGGCACCGGCCGTGTCGAGCCGGCGCGGCTCGTGGTCGTCGGGCCCGGTGTGACCCTGCGAAGCGTCGAGCTCCCGGCGATCCGCGCAGGCGTCGACGGCGGCGAGGACAATCAGGGCCGCTGGCGCAGCCAGAGCCCCGCGCTGGCCGTCGACGCGGCCGGTGGGCGCGCCTACGTCGCGGGAGGCGACCGAGTCGTGACGGTCGACCTGTCGACGCTCGCGGCCGACCCGGACGGTGTCGTACGCGAGCCGCAGAAGGTGGCGTCCGGGCCGACGCGCTACGCAGCCTGGCTCGGCGATGGCACGCTCGCGATCTCGGGCTACGACCTCGACGTCAGGCGCGACCCACAGCAGGGCGATGTCGTCGACGGCGTACCGTACGGCCTGCGCTACCTGCGCGGAGGCTCGCTGCGGGTCGTCGACCGGGAAGCGCTGCAGGTGAAGGCGGCCGGCGGCCTCGCGCTCGTCTTCGGCAACCCCTGGTGGCGCGGCGCGGTGCCCGGAGACGGGCTCGCCGCGTACGACACGGCCGGTGCGCTCCGCTGGCGGGCGCTCCCCGACGCGGCCGTCGAGAGCGTCACGGTGGCCGGCGGGCGCGCGTACGCGCTGGCGCAGGGACGCTGGCACGTCGTGGACGTCAGGAGCGGCCGCGTGCTCTCGAGCCCGCCGGCGTCGGCATCGCTCCTGCTGCTGGGCCGCTGAGCGGCCACTCCGGCGGCGCCGCCGCCGCTCCTACACTTCGGGGATGGAGCGCAAGCTCGCCACCGTTCTGTTCGCCGATCTCGTCGGCTCGACCGAGCTCGTCGCGAGCGCCGATCCCGAGGTCGTCCGGCGCCGCGTGACGCGCTTCTTCGAGCACGTCTCCGCCTGCATCGCCGCCCACGGGGGTACCGTCGAGAAGTTCGCGGGCGATGCGGTGATGGCCGCCTTCGGAATCCCCCAGGCGCACGAGGACGACGCCGAGCGCGCCGCGCGGGCTGCGCTCGCGATCCGCGATCAGGTGGTCGAGCTCGGCTTCGAGGTGCGCATGGGAGTGGAGGCCGGCGAGGTCGTCGTCGACGAGACCGAGTCGACCTTCGCGACCGGCGGGCCGGTCAACCTGGCCGCGCGGCTCCAGGCCGAGGCGGCGCCGGGCGAGATCCTGATCGGCCCGGCGGCGCACGGGCTCACCCTCGGCCGGCTCGTCACCGAGCCGCTCGGCGCGCGGCAGCTCCGCGGCTTCACCCAGCCGGTCGAGGCCTGGCGGCTCGTCGGGGCCGCCGAGGAGACGGGCAGGCGCCTCAGCGTCGCCGCGCCCTTCATCGGCAGGGACGCCGAGCTGGACCTGCTCGAGAACACGTGGTCGCGCGCCGTGCGCGACCGCCGGGCGCACCTCTTCACGATCTACGGCGAGCCGGGCGTGGGGAAGAGCCGGCTGGCGCGCGAGTTCATCGAGGCCCTCGAAGGCGCGACGGTGCTCGCCGGCCGCTGCCTCCCCTACGGCGAGGGGATCACCTACTGGCCGCTGGCCGAGATGGTGAAGGCGGCGGCCGGCATCTCCGACGACGACCCGGCCGAGGAGGCGATGGAGAAGCTCCGCGAGGCGTGCGGCGAGGACGCGGTCGCGGACCTGCTCGCGCTCGCCGCGGGCGTGCTGGAGGCCGTCTCGGGCGAGCGGAGCGCGCAGGAGATCGCCTGGGCGGCCGTCGAGTGGGCAACCGAGCTCGCCGACGCGCAGCCGCTCGTGCTCGGCTTCGAGGACATCCACTGGGCCGAGGAGCCGCTGCTGGACCTGATCCAGCAGCTCGCCGACCGGGTCCGCGGCGTGCCCGTGCTCGTCCTCTGCCTGGCCCGCCCCGAGCTGCTCGACGTGCGTCCCGGGTGGGGCGGCGGCCGCGTCCGCGCGACTGCGATCGAGCTCGAGCGCCTGGCCGCCTGGGAGAGCGAGTCGCTCGTGGACGCGCTGCTCGACGACCACGAGCTGTCCAGCGAGGCGCGCGCGACGCTGCTCGAGAAGACCGAGGGCAACCCGCTCTTCGTCGAGGAGACGATCAGGATGCTCGCCGAGAACGGCGCCGCCGGCACGGAGCGCATCCCCGACACGGTGCAGGCGCTGATCGCAGCCCGCATCGACCGGCTGCCCGCGGACGCCAAGGAGGTGCTGCAGCGCGGCTCCGTGATCGGGCGCGTGTTCTGGGGCGGCGCGGTGGAGGCGCTGTCGCCCGAGATCGACGACGTCGAGCGGGCGCTGGGGGAGCTCGCCGACCGCGAGTTCGTTACCGTGGAGCAGCGCTCGTCGATCAAGGGCGAGCAGGCGTACAGGTTCAAGCACGTGCTGATCCGCGAGGTCGGCTACGCGGGCATCGCCAAGGCCGACCGCGCCCACCTGCACCGGAGCTTCGCGGTCTGGATGAAGGAGCGCGCGGCCGACGAGCTGATCGAGATCCGCGCCTACCACCTCGACCATGCGGCCGCGCTCTACGAGGAGCTCGACGGAACCGTGCCCGCCGGGCTCGCCGCCGAGGCCGCGGCGACGCTCCACCGGGCCGGGCGCCGGGCACTCGCCCGCGAGGCGAACCATCCCGCCCGGAAGCTGCTGCGCCGGGCGGTCGAGCTCGAGCCGAGCCTCGAGCGCCGCTACGACGCCGCCCGCGCCGCCTGGCGGCTCGCCGACCTGCCGGCCGTCTCCGACGAGATGGAGCACGTGCGCGAGCTCGCGCAGGAGCAGGGGAACGCGCGCGTCGAGGGGCAGGCGCTGACCGCGCTGGCGGAGGTCGCCCTGCTCCGCGACGCCGACCTCCCGCGCGGCAAGGAGCTCGTCGAGCGCGCGCTCGAGCTGCTTGGCGAGGCCGACTCGGAGGATCGTTTCGACGCGCTCGCGGTGCGGGCGCGCATCGGCTGGTGGCTCGGCGACCTGGCCGACGACGAGCGGTACGTACGGCTGGCCCGCGACGTCGCCCGCGCGCTCGGACGCCCCGACCTCGAGGCGACCGCGACCGAGGAGCTCGCCACCGCCGCCGTCGTCCGGCTCGATCTCGACACCGGCGCGCAGCTCGTCGACCAGGCGATCGAGCTCGCCGACGAGAGCGGCAACACCGTCGTGCGCGCCTGGGCGCTGCTGACGCGCGCCCGCATCGAGCTGCTGCGCGACCGCCCCGCCGAGGCCGAGGAGGCCGCCCAGGAGGCGCGCGAGCTGTTCGCGCAGGCCGGGGTCGCCTGGAGCCTCGGCCGGACGTTCAACGCGCTCGGCTGGACCGCCGTCCGGCGCGGCGACCTCCTGGGCGCGGAGCGGCACTTCCGGGAGGCGGTGCGGCTGCTGAAGGGCATCGAGGACCGGGGCACGCTCTGCGAGAGCCAGCGGGGGCTGGCGGAGCTGCTCGTCAAGCTGGGGCGGCTCGAGGAGGCGGAGCAGCTCGCCCTGGAGTCGCGCACGACCGTCGGCCCGCACGACATGACCTCCCGGGCGACGACCCGGATGGCGCTCGGCATCGTTCGAGCCGCCCAGGAGCGCGACGCCGAGGCCGAGGAGCTCCTGCGCGAGGCGCTCGAGATCCTCGAGCCGACCGACCTCGCGCTGACCCGCGTGGTCGTGCTCCAGGCGCTCGTCGACTTCCTGCGCGCCCGCTCCCGCGAGGACGAGGCGGAGGCCTACGAGGCCGTGCTCGCGGGCCTGCGACCGGCGTCGGTCGTCGCGTAGAGCGCCTCCCGGATCCGGCGGCTCGACTCCTCGTCGGGCGACTCCGAGACGACCGTGGCAGGTCGGTCGAAGCGGGCCAGCGCGTCCCGCAGCGGCTCCGCGCGCAGCGTGCCCTCGCCGTAGGGCAGGTGCTTCGTCTCGTTGCGGTTCGCGAACGCGATGTCGGAGAAATGGACGTGGAACGGGGCGCCCGGCTCGAGCACGTCGTCGACCGCGGCCAGCGCGCGCGCGAAGGTCTCGACGTCCCGGTAGCCGCCGTCGCTCGTCGCGTGCATGTGCGCGAAGTCGACGACCGGCCGCACCCAGCCGGTGCGGGCGGAGATCTCGAGCACGTCCTCCAGGGAGCCGAGCTCGCGGACGCGTCCCATCACCTCGACGCCGAACGGGACGGCCCGGTCCTTCGACTCCAGCCGCTCTCTGAGGCCCGCGAGCTGCTCCACGACGGCGTCCAGCGCCTGCTCGCGCGTGCGGCCGAGCAGGAAGCCGGGGTGGAAGACGACGGGAGCGGCGCCGGCGGCCGCGGCGATCCCGGCGGAGCGGTCGAGGGCGCCGACCGCCGACGCGAACTTCCGCCCGCTCGCCTCGAGGTGGCCCATGAACCCGAACAGCGGCGCGTGCACCGAGAGCGCGAGCCCGCGCTCGCGGGCCAGCGCCCCGAGCCGCTCGGCGAACGGGTAGTCCATCCAGAAGCCGCTCTCGAAGTCGATCTCGCAGGCGCTGTAGCCCCGCTCCAGCAGCAGCTCGACCGCCTCCTCGGGGCTCTCCCGGGAGGGAACGCGGGCGGGGCCGAAGCGGAGCTCGCCCATGGTGGAGAATCTAGTGCGCACGCATCCGCCCAGGGGGCGCTGGACACGTTTTCCCTGCTCAACGGGGTATGTCGTCCGATCGGTCCCGTACTCTCGGAGCGCGATGGCACGTCCCACCCGAATCGACCTGCTCGAGCTGGACATCGACCTGCGGCTCGCCGACCTCTGGCGCGAGGCCGCCGACATCGGCGAATGGAACCTCGAGGTCGTCGCGGCCTTCATGCGGGCCGCCTACGGCAAGGGCTACTGCGACGCCCTCACCGAGGACGCTCCCGGCTCGCTCTGCCACGACCACGGCTACACGATCCCGCCCCGGCGCGACCCGGTGCCCGAGCGGGACGCCGCCTGAGCGTCGCCGCAGGGCCCGCCCGGACAGGCCCCTGGCCGCATACCTCCTGGGCGGGCGGGGGTAGACTGACGCCGTGGCCAGGAGGCGCTCACCGGCCAGGCTCGTGATCGCGCTGTCCGTGGCGGCGGTGCTCGCGGTGTTCCTGCTCTACACCTCGATCGCCGGCGGCGGCACGCCGTCGATCGCGCCGAGCGAGCTCGACGGGCGCACCGAGCAGGTCTCGCTCGCCGGCCTCGTGGTCGGCCCGGTCACGGGCGACGCGCACGCCGGCGGCCTGCGGTTCACGCTCCAGGACATCGAAGGCGACTCGAACGCCAGGGTCCGCGTCGTCTACACGGGCTCCGTGCCGGATCTCTTCAAGGTCGGCCGTCACATCGTCGTCGACGGGCGGCTGCAGCGCGGCGTTTTCGTCGCGACGCCGGGCTCGATGGTGACGAAGTGCCCGTCCAAGTACTCGGACCAGCCGCTGCCGGCGGTTTGAGCCGCCCGGCGCGGCGCCGCGCACCTGCGGCTGCGGCAGCGCGCCGGCCGGGAGCCACCCGTGCCTGAGCTCGGCCGCGCGGCGCTCGTCGTCACGCTCGGGCTCTGCCTCTACGCGCTCGTCGCGGGCTCGGCCGCAGCCGCGCTCCGGCGCCGCCGGCTCGCCGACTCGGCGCGCAACGCGCTGATCGCGTCGTTCGGGACGACGCTGATCGCCGCCGTCGTGCTGCTGGTGGCGCTCGTGCGGCACGACTTCTCGGTCACGTACGTGGCCGACGTGACGAGCCGGTCGCTGCCGACCGGCTACACGATCTCGGCCTTCTGGGGCGGGCAGGAGGGGTCGCTGCTGCTCTGGCTGCTGGTCCTGACCGGCTACGCGGCGCTCGTCGTCTGGCTCAACCGCAGGCGCGCCCCCGATCTCGTCGCGTGGGTCGTCCCGGTGCTCGCGGGCATCGCCGTCTTCTTCTCCTGGCTCGTCGTCGCCGTCGCCAGCCCGTTCGCGACGCAGCCGCCGCCGGCGGACGGGCTCGGGCTGAACCCGAGCCTCCAGAACCCGTACATGATGGCGCACCCACCGGTGCTCTACCTCGGCTACGTGGGGCTCGCGGTGCCGTTCGCGTTCGCGATGGGAGCGCTGCTCGCGCGGCGCACGGACGAGCGCTGGATCGTCGCGACGCGCCGCTGGACGCTGCTCGCCTGGGCCGCGCTGGGGATCGGCCAGCTGCTCGGGGCGCACTGGGCCTACGAGGAGGTCGGCTGGGGCGGCTACTACGCCTGGGACCCGGTCGAGAACGCGGCCCTGATGCCGTGGCTCGCCGCGACCGCGTTCCTGCACTCGGTGATGATCCAGGAGAAGCGCGGGATGCTGAAGGTCTGGAACGTCGTCCTCGTCAGCTTCGCCTTCTGCCTCTCGATCTTCGGGACGTTCCTGACCCGCTCCGGCGTCGTCAACTCGATCCACTCGTTCACCCAGAGCTCGATCGGCGCCTGGTTCCTCTCCTTCATCATCCTCGCGGTCGCGTTCTCCGGCGCCCTGATCTTCCTGCGGCTGCCCGAGCTCCGGGCGAAGACGAAGCTCGAGTCGCTCGTCTCGCGCGAGGCGACGTTCCTCTACAACAACCTGCTGCTCGTCGCCCTCTGCCTGACGGTCCTCTGGGGCGTCGCCTGGCCGATCGTCTCGGAGGCCGTCCGGGGCGAGTCGGTGGTCGTCGGGCGGCCGTACTACGACTTCTTCCTGCGGGTGTTCGGGCTGCCGCTCCTGCTCCTGATGGGCATCGGGCCCTTGATCGCGTGGCGTCGCGCGTCGCTGCGGGGGCTCAGACGGACGTTCGCGGTGCCGGTCGCCGTCATGCTCGCGACCGGCGTCGTGCTGCTCGCCGTCGGCGCCGGCTCCTCGATCCCGGGCCTGATCGCGTACACGTTCTCGGCCTTCGTGCTCGCCACCATCGCCCAGGAGTTCGTGCGCGGCACGCGTGCCCGCCGGGCGCTCTCGCGCGAGACGTGGCCGGCGGCCTTCTCGTCCCTGATCGCCCGCAACCGCCGGCGCTACGGCGGTTACGTCGTGCACGTCGCCGTCGTGCTGCTCGCGATCGGCGTCGCGGGCTCGAGCGCGTACGACCGCGTCACCGAGGGCCGCCTGGCGCCGGGCGAGTCGCTCGCCGTCGGCGACTACACGCTCACCTACCGGAGCCTGGAGGAGCGCCAGGCGGTCAACGCCACCGAGGTGCGGGCGCGGCTCGACGTCGTGCGCGACGGCCGCGACCTGGGGCGGATCGAGGCCGGCAAGAACGCCTACGACGTCGAGCAGCAGGTCTCCAACGAGGTCGGGATCCGCTCCGACTGGGTGACCGGCGAGGACCTGTTCGTGATCGCCGAGCAGGTGAACGCCGACGGCAGCGTCTACTTCCGGGTGTTCGTGAAGCCGCTCGTCAACCTGATCTGGCTCGCCGGCATCGTGTTCCTGCTCGGCTCGATGATCGCGCTGTGGCCCGACGCCCGCGAGGAGCGGCGGCTCGTGCTGCGCTACCGGGAGGCGGGCGCGCCCGCGGCCCGATGACGTTCGCGCTGCTGCTGTCCGGCGTGCTCGCCGCCGCGTGCGTGGTCGCCGTGGCGCTGCCGTTCCTGCGGGAGCCGGCGCCCGACAGCGACCTGCTGGACGAGCCCGACGACCTCCGGCGCCGGCAGCTCGCGCTCGCCGAGGAGCGCGACCGGGCGCTCGCGGCGCTGAAGGAGCTCGAGTTCGACCACCGGACGGGCAAGGTCGCCGACGAGGACTACCGCGCGGCCGTCGGGCCGCTCCGCCGCGAGGTCGCGGCGGCCCTGCGCGCCCTCGAGCCGCGCGCGACCGTCGCCGGCGCCGACCCGGAGCTCGAAGGGCTCCGGCAGGGACGTCCGGCGGAGTAGCGAACCTGATGCGAATGGGCCGACGGCAGACGGCTGCCGCGCTGCTGGTGCTGGGCCTGGCGGCTTCGGCGCCGGCGCTCGGCGACCCGGGTGACGACAAGGCGCGGGTCGACGAGCAGATCGGCTCTCTCCGCGGCCGGATCACCGAGGCGCGCAGCGACGAGGGGGTCCTGACGTCGGAGATCTCCGCGGCCACCGACCGCATCCGGGACGTGCAGGCCGGGATCGACGCGGAGCAGGCCCGCCTCGCGGGCCTCGAGGCGCGGCTGGCCTCCGAGCGGGCCCGACTGCAGGAGCTGACCGAGCTGCTCGCCCGGCAGACGGAGCAGCTGCAGCGGCTGCGGCGGCAGCATGCGGTGGCGGTCGAGCGGCTCGAGCGCCGCGTGCGCCAGATCTACATCGAGGAGCCGCCGGATGCGCTCTCGTTCGTCCTCGGCGCCACGTCGTTCTCCGACCTGCTCGACCACGTCGAGCTGCTGAACGACATCGGGAAGCAGGACGCGCGCATCGCGGACCGCGTCGAGCGGGCCCAGCGGGAGCAGGCCGAGGCGCGCGCGCAGACCGAGCAGACCCGTTCAGGGGTCGCGGCGACGACGCGGACGATCGAAGCCGAGGTCGTCGAGCAGCGCGCGGTCCGCGACCGGCTCGTCGCGAGCCGCGACGAGCTGGCGGTGGCCGTCGGCATGAAGCGGGAGACGCTCGCGTCGATCCGCCACGACCGCGAGCGGTTTCTCCAGGAGGTCGCGGCGCTCGAGGCGCAGAGCGCGGCGCTCGCCGCGGCGATCCAGGCAGCCCAGGCGTCGACCGCGACCTCGGCGTCGCCGACGGGCTCGGTTGCGTCCAGCGGCTCGGGCGTGTCGGCGGCGGGATTCGTCTGGCCCGTCTCCGGCCCCGTCGTCAGCGGCTTCGGGATGCGCTGGGGCCGGATGCACGAGGGCGTCGACATCACGTGTGCTTCGGGGACGCCCGTGGTCGCCGCCGCCGCCGGGACGGTGATCCACGCCGGCTGGCTCGGGGGCTACGGCAATCTCGTCGTCGTCGACCACGGGAACGGGCTCTCGACCGCGTATGCCCACAACTCGAGCTTCGCCGTCGGCGTCGGCGAGAGCGTCGGCCAGGGCCAGGTCATCTCCTACGCCGGCTCGACCGGCAACTCGAGCGGGCCCCACGTGCACTTCGAGGTGCGCGTCAACGGCGGCTCGGTCGACCCCCTCGGGTACCTGTAGGGGCCGGACCTGTCCGGCCCGATCGTCGGCCGGACTTGTCCGGCCCTACGCGGCGTCGGTGGCCGCCTCCGGAAGCTCCTCGGCGATCACGTAGCGGAGATCCGGGAGCGCCCGCCAGCGCTCGTCGAGGCCGAGGCCGTAGCCCGCGAACAGCTCGTCGGGCACCGTGAAGCCGACGTAGCGGATCGGGAGGTCGTCGACCAGACGGCGGTAGGGTCGGTCGAGCAGGGTCGCGGCGGCGAGGCCGGCGGGATCGCGGAGCGCCAGCGTGCGCAGCAGGAAGTGCAGCGTCAGGCCCGTGTCGACCACGTCCTCGACGACGAGGACGTGCCGTCCCTCGAGCGGGGTGTCCACGTCCTTGAGCAGCCGGACGCCGCCGTCCTTGCCGCCGTCCGTACCGCCGGCGTACGCCGCCAGCTCGATCACGTCGAAGGTGTGCGCGATCCGGATCGCCCGCGACAGGTCGGCGAGAAAGACGGCGCTCGACTTGAGCGGAGCCACGAGCAGAGGCTCGAGCCCGTCGTAGTCGCGGCCGATCGCGTCCCCGAGCTCGGCGACACGCCTCGCGATCTCGTCGCGCGAGAGGTAGACGTCCCCGATCGGGGGGCCGTCGGCTATGAGGCGAGCCTCAGCTGATATCGCTGGGCGAGGCGCTCGATGTCGCGCCGGTAGAAGAGCTTCACGCGGACGTTCGGGTAGAGCCGCCGGAGCTCGCGAAGCTTCCGGTTCTTGCGCGTCACGAGCGACTGCTTCATGACGGTGACCTCGATGTAGAGATCCTGCTCGGGAAGGTAGAAGTCGGGCGTGAAGGCGCTCGTGACGCGACCCTCGTCGTCCTGGTCGAGCACGAACGTGCGCGGCTCGTACGCCCACGGCACCCGGTAGTAGTCGAGGATCTTGGCGCACTCGACCTCGACCCTGTTCGCGAACCGCGGCTGCTCGGCACCGCAATATGCCTGGAACCGCTGGGTTTCGGCCCCCATCCGCGAAGAGGGTAGCGACCGACCCGGACGACCCCCGCCAGCCCTGGAACCGACCGTCTGCGGCTTTAGACTGGCGCCATGGCCGCCGCCGACGGGGTGTTCCGCATCGCCCACATCTCGGACCTGCATTGCGGCGGGCCGTACTTCGAGCCGAACCTGCTCGAGCGGGCGATCAGCGAGATCAACGACCTCGGGCCGGACATCGTCGTCTGCTCGGGCGACCTGACGACGTTCGGCTTCAAGCACGAGTACCAGGTCGCCCGCGGGTACATCGACCAGATCGCCTGCCAGGCGCTCGTCGTGGTGCCGGGGAACCACGACTCCCGCAACGTGGGCTACGTCCATTTCGAGGAGCTGTTCGGCCAGCGGAACTCGGTGCTGCGAAAAGGGGGCGTGACGGTCGTCGCGGTCGACTCGACCGAGCCCGACCTCGACCACGGTCAGATCGGGCGCGGCCGCTACCGCTGGATCGAGGAGGAGTTCGCCGCCGAGCCCGCCGACCTGCGCATCTTCGTCCTCCATCACCATCTGCTGCCGGTGCCGGGCACCGGGCGGGAGCGCAACGTCGTCTACGACGCCGGCGACGCGATCGAGTGCCTGCAGCGCGCGGGCGTCCACCTCGTTCTCTCGGGCCACAAGCACGTCCCGTACGCGTGGAAGCTCGAGAACCTGTTCGTGGTCAACACCGGCACGGTCTCGTCGCTGCGTCTCCGCGGCAACACGCGGCCCTGTTACAACGTGATCGAGGCGGCGGGGCAGCACGTCGACATCTGGCGCCGCCATCCCTTCCACGGGCAGGAGCGGATCATCCAGTTCTCGACGACGACCTTCGAGTACGAGAAGTACACCGGTCGCATCGAGCGCGAGGTCACGACCCGGTCGTGAGCGCGCGGTGGCGGGAGGGGTGAGGGCCCTGGCGGTGATCGACGGAGAGCACTACGCGCCGGTGGTGCGCGACGCGATCGCCGAGCTGCCGTACCACGTCGTCGCAGCCGTGCTGGTCGGCGGGACGGAGAAGCTGCGGGAGGGCGCGGATTACGGCGTCCCGCTCGCGGCCGGGGTCGACGAGGCGATCGCCGAGTACGCGCCCGAGCTCGTCGTCGATCTCTCGGACGAGCCGGTGCTCGGGCCCGTCGAGCGCATGGCCCTCGCCAGCCGCGTGCTCGCGCACGGGATCGCCTACGCGGGCGCCGACTTTCGCTTCGACGCACCCGCGTTCGCGCCGTTCGACCTCCCCTCGCTGGCGGTCGTCGGCACCGGCAAGCGGGTCGGGAAGACGGCCGTGACGGGACACGTGGCCCGGCTGCTCGCCGCCGACAGGCGCGTCGTGGTCGTGGCGATGGGGAGGGGCGGCCCGCCCGAGCCCGAGGTGATCCGCGTCGCGCCCACCGTCGAGGAGCTCGTCGCGCTGTCCCGGAGCGGGCGCCACGCGGCGTCCGACCATCTCGAGACGGCTGCGCTCGTCGGGGTCGAGACGGTCGGCTGCCGCCGTTGCGGCGGCGGCCTGGCGGGCGCTGTCGCCGTCTCGAACGTGCGGGAGGGCGCCCGCGTGGCGGCGGGCCTCGATCCGGAGCTCGTCGTGTTCGACGGCAGCGGGGCCGCGCTGCCGCCGGTGGCGGCGGGCCGCCGCATCGTCGTCGCCGGCGCGCACCAGGACCCCGCGGTCGTCACCGGCTACCTCAACGCCTACCGATTCCGCCTCGCCGACCTCGTCGTGCTGGCGATGGCCGAGGAGGGCTCGGGGCACGAGCAGCTCGCCGAGCGGATCGCCGCGCTCGTGCGCCCCGGTGTCTCCGTGATTGCGACGGTGCTCCGGCCGCGCCCGAGCGCCCCGGTCGGCGGCCGCCGGCTCGCGTTCTTCTGCACCGCCCCGCCGGCCGAGCATCCGCGGCTCGCCGCGCACCTGCGCGACGCTTACGGCGCCGACATCGTCCACGTCTCCGGCAACCTCGCCGACAGGCAGGCTCTGCGCGCGGAGCTGCCCCGGGTCGACGCCGACGTGTTCGCCGTCGAGCTGAAGGCGGCCGCCGTGGACGTCGTCGCCGAGGACGCCGCCGCGCGCGGCATCGAGGTCGTCCTCGCGGCGAACGACGTGGTCGCCCTGCCGGGGCAGGCGTCGCTCGACGGCGAGATCCGCAGGCTTGCCGACGAGGTGGCGCGGTGACCGAGCGCCGCTACCTGCCGCCGCTCCCGCTCGGGGGCGACGACGCGCCGCCCTGGTCGAAGGGCCTGATGGCACGGGCGCTCGCCGCGACCGGGCTCTCGCCGACCCGGTCCTACGAGCTGGCCCGGCGCGTGGACGCGGACCTCGCCCAGCGCGGCTCGGAGGCGCTGGAGCTCGACCGGCTCGACGAGCTGGCCGCCGATGTCCTCGGCGAGCCCGAGGCCGGGCGCATCATGCGCCGCGTCCGCCGGCTGAACGCGCTGCACCAGCTCGACCTGCCGATTCTCCTGCTGGTCGGCGGCGCGACCGGGACCGGCAAGTCGACGCTCGCGACGGAGGCGGCGCACCGGCTCGGGATCACCCGCGTGGCGTCGACGGACTTCATCCGCCAGACGATGCGGGCGTTCTTCTCGAAGGAGTTCATGCCCTCCGTCCACTACTCCAGCTTCGAGGCGGCGCTCGCCCTGACCAAGGCCGAGGAGGAGGAGGCCGGCGACGCGACCGTGCTCGGTTTCCTCGACCAGACCCGGAACGTGATGGTCGGGGTCGAGGCGGCGATCGACCGCGCCCTCACCGAGGGTTGGTCGATGGTGCTCGAGGGCGTGCACCTCGTCCCCGGGATGGCGGTCGCCGACCGCGCGGACGCGCTCGCCGTCCAGTGCGTCGTCGCGATCTCCGACGAGGAGCTGCATCGCGGCCACTTCTGGGTGCGCGACTCGTCGACCGACGGGCTCAGGGCGCTCGACAAGTACATCGAGGGGCTGCCGGAGATTCGCCTGATCCAGGACCTGATCCTCGAGCGCGCCGCCCGCTTCGACATCCCGGTGATCGAGAACCGCTCGTTCGACGAGGCGATCGGGGAGATCCTGGATCTCGTCCTGACCGGTGCGGAGCGGCTGGTTCGCGCGACGTGAGCTCGTGCCTGTGCACGCGGTACGCCAAGGCGACGGAGTGGGCGGCACTCGCAGGCGCGCGCTGGCTCGGGCGCGCCGACGAGGACGCGGCGGAGGAGGCGGCCGCGTCCGGCATGCGTGCCGCGCTCGCCGAGATGCCGATCTCCGGCAGCGTCATCATCGGGTCCCGCTCGGGGGAGGAGCTGCTGCCCGGGAACGAGATCGGCGGCGGCGGCGAGGCGGTCGACCTCGCGCTCGACCCGCTCGAGGGACGCGGCATCGTCGCGCGGGGCGGCACCGGTGCGATGTCGATGCTCGCGGTCGGACCGCCCGGGTCGCTGCGTCACCTGCCGGAGATGTACATGCGAACGATGGCCGTCGGGCCCCGGGCGCGGGACGCGATCGATCTCCTGCTGCCGATCGGCGACAACATCCGGCTGATCGCCGAGAGCTTCGGCCGGCAGGCCGGCGACATCACGACGATCGTGCTCGACCGGCCGCGCCACCACGACCTGATCGAGGAGATCAGGGCCGCCGGCGCTCGCATCAAGCTGATCCAGGACGGGACGGTGACGGCCGCGTTCTCGGCTGCGATCCGGGGCACGAACGACCATCTCGCGGTGGGGATCGGCGGCACGCGGCAGGCCGTGCTCTCCGCAGCCGCCCTCCGCTGCCTGGGCGGCGGCGTCCAGGCTCAGCTCTGGCCGACCAGCCGTGGCCAGATCGACGAGGCCAGGGCGGCAGGGATCGAGGAGATCGCCCGGGTGTTCAACGAGGAGGATCTGGCTCCGGGCGACGTGATCGTCTCCACGACGGGGGTCTCGAACGGCGACCTCCTGCGCGGCGTCCGCTTCCTCGCCGACAGCGCCAGGACGCACACGCTCGTCATGTGCATGCGCTGCAACTGGGTGCGCTTCACCGACGGCATCCACTTCTTCGCGCGCGAGCGGCGCGAGGAAGTGCGGCTGCTGAGCTGACCGCTTCGAGCCAGGCCGGACCGGTCGGGGCCGAAAGGACGGGCCTGTCTCGTTCCGGCGGCAGCCCGCGAGCGCGGCGGGGTCGTGGCCGGTGCGGACGAGATGTCCCGCTCGGACGGTCGCCGCTGCGGCGCGGACCGCCAGCCGGGCCGCGGACATGTCCCTGCGGGACATGTCCAGGGTCTGACCCCGGACATGTCCCGTAGGGACGGTGCGATCCGTGCCGAAAGCGTGACGATCTCTCCACAGGGCCACGGCGCCGCCGTCGGCCGGTCGTCCTCGCAGGAGCGAGCCGCACGAGGCAAGCCGCTGGAGCGAGCCGACGCGGCGCCCCCGGCGGCTACACTCGCGCCATGGTCACGAAGGACGACGTCGTCGAGGCGCTGCACGGGGTGGAGGACCCCGAGCTCGGTATGGACATCGTCGAGCTGGGCCTCTTCTACGACGCCGAGATCGACGGCGAGCACGTGAAGATCGTCCACTCGCTCACGTCAATGGGCTGCCCGGCCGGACCGATGATCCAGGAGGGCATCCACGACGCGGTCGCGTCGCTGCCGGGTGTCGGCCAGGTCGAGGTGGAGCTGACGTTCGACCCCCCGTGGACGCCCGACCGGATGTCGGACGACGCGAAGTTCATCCTCGGCTTCGGCTAGCACGGCGTTCGTAACGGATTCACCGGCTTCTCGATCGCCAACGACTCTGTCTATGCGCCGCACCAGCGGGCCGGACAGGTCCGGCCCCTACGAGGCGCCGAGGATCACGGCCTGGGTCTGGGTCGTCTGGCCGACGAGCCGCCCGCCGGCGTCGACCAGGTCGGTCTGGACGACGATCGTCGCCCGGCCGACGTGGAGCGGCCGGGAGGACGCGTCCACGTGCCCCTCGCGGACGGCCCGGAAGAAGTTCGTCTTCGACTCGATCGTCGCCGTCGTCGCCCCCTCGGGCAGGTTGAGGAAGGCGCAGAGGGCCGCGATCGAGTCCGCGAGCGTCATCAGCGCGCCCCCGTGCAGGACGCCGGCCGCCGTGCAGCGGTCGGCCGACCAGGCGAGCCTGCCGACGCAGCGCTCGGGGGCCGCCTCGACGAGCTCGACGCCGATGACGGCGGCGAACGGCATCTGGGCCACCATCCCGCCGTGCTCGGGCGCGCTCATCCCGGGATCGCGATCACGATCTTGCCGAGCTGCTCGCCGGCCTCGAGCCGCTCGTGGGCCGCGCGCGTCTCGGCGAGCGGGAAGACGCGGTCGACGTGCACGCGCGCGCGGCCGGCCCGGACGAGCTCGTACGCGCCGAGGAAGTCGTCGCGGGTCCCCATCGTCGAGCCGTAGACGGTCAGCTGCTTCCACCAGAAGCGGTGCAGGTTCGCGGGCGGGTTCGGCCCGCTCGTCGCTCCGCAGACGGTCACCCGGCCCGCCGGCCGGACTGCCGCGAGCGACCGTGCCCAGGTCGCCTCGCCGACGGTCTCGACGACAACGTGCGCGCCCTTGCCGGCCGCCTCCTTGACGGCCGCGACGACGTCCCCGGAGGCATGGTTGACCACGACGTCCGCACCCCATTCCTTCGCGCGCTCGAGCTTCTCGTCGCTGCCGGACGTGACGATCGTGCGGGCGCCGAGCGCCCGGCTGACCTCGAACGCCGCGGTGGCGACGCCGCCGCCGATGCCCCAGATCAGCACCCACTCGCCCTCCGCCAGGCCCGCCTTCGTGACGAGCATGCGGTACGCGGTCTCGTAGACGAGCGGGAAGGCGGCGGCTTCCTCGAACGAGAGCCGCTCGTCGAGCGCGAACACCTGCTCCACCGGCATGGCGATCAGCTCGCAGTGCGTCCCGTCGGTGTGCTCGCCGACCACGCCGATCGTCTCCCCGTGCTCGAGGCCCGGGTTCAGCACGACCCGCTCTCCGACCGCGAGCCCCGCGACACCGTCCCCGAGCGCCTCGACCACGCCCGCGCCGTCGGCGCCGAGGATGCGGGGCTTCGGCACGGACGGGAGCCCCCTGCGCACCCAGACGTCGAGGTGGTTCATCGACGCTGCACGGAGGCGGACGAGCACCTCGCCCGGGCCGGGGGAGGGATCCGGAATGTCCTCGTAGCGCAGGACGTCGGGGCCGCCGTCCTCGTGGATACGGATCGCCTTCACCGGCACAATCCTCGCATGACGGCTGCGGAGCTCGCCCGGCATGCCGCCGAGCTCGGGATCGACGTGATCGGCGCCGCGCCGGCCGAGGCGTACGAGGACACCGAGCGCCACATCCGCGAGCGCCGGGCGCGCGGCCTGTTCGCGGACATGCACTTCACGATGGCGCGCCCGGAGGTCTCCTGCCATCCCGAGCGGCTGGTGCCGGGCGCCCGCACCGTCGTCTCGGCCGCGCTCTGCTACTACACGCCGGGGCCGGAGCCGCAGCCCGGCCAGGGTCGCCTGCCCCGCTACGCCTGGCGCGACCACTACGCCCGCCTGCGCGAGCAGCTCGACGCGCTCGGGCAGCGGCTCGGCGGCGCCTACCGCGTGCTCGTCGACGCGAACGATCACGTCGACCGCGAGGGCGCCGCCCGCGCCGGGGTCGGCTTCTACGGCAAGAACACCGTGCTGATCACGCGCACGCACGGCTCCTGGGTCGTGCTCGGGACGCTCGTCACGGACGTCGAGATCGAGCGCACGCCACCGCTCGAGCTCGACTGCGGCTCCTGCCGGCTGTGCATCGACGCCTGCCCGACCGGTGCGCTGGACGAGCCCGGGGTCCTCGACTCGACGCTGTGCCTGAGCTACTGGACGCAGGCTCCCGCGCCCGTACCGGAGCCGCTGCGCGAGGAGCTGGGCGCGAGCGTCTACGGCTGCGACATCTGCCAGGACGTCTGCCCGTGGAACCGCGGCGTCGAGAAGCGCCGCAGCGGGCTCGAGCCGGCCGAGGACGCCGAGCCCGTCGTCTCGCTCGTCGACTGGCTGACCGCCGACGGACGCGAGCTCGGCGAGCGGTACGACCGCCTCTACGTGCCCCGCAACGACGCGCGCTGGCTTCGCCGCAACGCGCTGATCGCGCTCGGCAACTCCGGCCGCAGCGAGCACGCGCCGGCCGCGGAGGCATATCTCGACGGCGAGGACGGGATGCTGCGGGAGACGGCCGACTGGGCGCTGTCGCGCATCGGCGGGCGGCGATGACCGACCGGCTGGCGCTGATCGCCCACGAGCTGCGCAGCCCGGTGGCCGCGCTCGTGGCGATCTCGGAGACGGTCGCGGCCAGGCGGGGCCGGCTCGGGGCCCGCGACGCGCGGCGCCTGCTCGTGCTCGCGGTGGCCGCGGGCCGCGACGTGGAGCGCATCGTGCTCGACGCGACGCCCGCCTCGCTGCGGCTGGAGCGCGTCGACCCGGCGCAGCTCGTCCTGGACGTCGTCGCCGCCTCGGGGCTGCGGCGACAGGCGGTCGAGGCCGACCCAGGGCGCGACCTGCCGGCTCTCCGCGCCGATCCCGTCCGGCTGAGGCAGGCGCTGGCGAACCTCGTCGACAACGCGGTCGCGCACTCGCCGCCCGGAGCGGTCGTGGTCGTCTCGGCGAGGCAGGCGGACGGGCTCGTGCGGCTCGCCGTCGCCGACCGTGGCGAGGGGATCCCGGCCGAACGGCTCGAGCTCGTGCTCCAGCCCGGCGTGCGGTTCGCGGACCGGCCGGGTCAGGGGATCGGGCTGGCGGTGGCCCGCACGATCGCCGACGCGCACGGAGGCTCGCTCGAGATCGAGTCCGCTCCCGGGCGCGGGTCGATCTTCACGCTCGTCCTGCCGCTCGCTTCCGGGACGGCCTGAGCTCGAGCTCGGCCTCGAGCTCGCGCGCGCGGCGGGCGACGACGCGGCGCAGCGCCGCCGGCTCCAGCACGACCGTCTCGCCGCCGTCCGCCAGCACCTCGGAGACCAGCCACTCCTCGGTCTTGAACGGAAGGTCGGTGACGGCCGAGCGGTCCGTCAGGGCGCGGGCGCCGCGCTCGATCTTCCAGCGCGCCACGTCCGGCGAGTGCCAGAGCCGAGCCACCCTGGGCTCGGCGAGGTAGTTCGGGTCGAAGCCCTGGCGCGGCTCGAAGCGCTCCTTCGTCAGCTTCGCCGAGCGCATCCGGTCGAGCCGGTACGTCCGGGGCGCGTCGACCGTCCGGTCCCAGGTGTGCACGCGCCAGACCGGCAGCTCGCGCTCGAAGGAGTACGGCTCGACCGTGCGCAGGTACGCGGTCTCCTCGCCCTCCTTCAGGTACTCGATCTCGATCACGCGCCGCTGCTCGGCGCCCTCGCTGAGGGTGCGCACGAGATCCTCCTCCGCCGTGCGGGCGCGCGACGAGGGGGCCTCGGCGAGCTCGAACTGCCCGAACGTCTCCTCGAGCTTCCGGCGCACGCGGTCGAGCGGCGTGTGCGCCTCGGCGGCGATCGTCGGGCCGACGTACTCGATCGCCAGGCGGATCGCACGCGCCTCCAGCGGGGTCAGCTTCGGGGGCAGGCGGAAGACGTCCCCGTACAGCTCCTTGTCGACCCGCACCACGTCGCCCTCGTGCACCGCGTACACCGCGTAGCAGCCGCCTCCGAAGTTCACGAGGTTGAGGAGCGAGAGGTGGTCCTGGAGCTCCTCGATCGGAATCGAGAAGCGCTCGGCGAGCTCCGCGGCGTCGAGCACCGCGCTCTTCTCCTCGCCGCAGGCGGCGAGCAGGTGGGCGAGCAGCGCCTGCAGGAGTCCGAACCGCTCGGGCGCGACGGGCCCACTCGGACGCTCCACCGCGGGCTGGCGCGATTCCGCGCGCTTGGGGCCGGCCGGCACCGGCGCGTCGCCTTGATGCGCCTCGAGCAGGCGCGAGAGCCCGTCAGCCACCGCGTCGCGCAGCTCGTCCGGCTCGAGCGGTGCCGCTCGCCCGTTCTGGCGGAGAACCCAGCTCGCCAGCAGGTCGACCTGTGCGTAGTCCGTCTCGAAGACCTCGTCCTCGAC
>DATBMD010000116.1:0-4650 GCA_036555085.1 Gaiellaceae bacterium | reverse complement strand
CAGCACCCGCTCGTCGCCGAGCCGCCGCGTCAGGCCGTCGGCGTCGAAGCGCTCCAAGAGCAGCTGCGCGTCGCGCCGCCCGACGCCGGCGAGATCGCGGAAGCGGGCGAGGGTGATCCGCCCCGCGTGCCGGCACTCCTGGACGAGGACGTCGCGCGCGACCTCGTAGCCGTCGGCGCCGATCGCCCAGCCGTCGCCGAGACGCACGAGCACCCGCTGCGCCTCCAGGTAGCGAGCGAGCTCCGGGTCGTCGACCTTCGTGGCCCGCAGGCCCGCCCCGGCGAGATCCCGCTCCAGCTCGGCAGCAGCGGCCGCCCGGTCCCCGAGCGAGGGGACGGCACCCGGCGGGTACGCCATCGACCCGCGGCGCTCGACCTCGAGCAGCGGCAGGATCGCCGGCGCCCACGGCTCCTGCGGCAGCAGCTCGGCGAGGGGCAGCCCCGGGTCGAGCGGGGCGCGCTCGGCCCGGGCGCGAAGGCGCGTCGAGACGTCGGCCCGCGTGGCGGCCAGCCAGCCGGAGGCGAAGTACCAGCCGCCGGCGCGCTCGACCGCCTCGAGGCCGAGCTCGAGCGCGGCAACGTCGAGCAGCCCCCGCGCCGCGAGCTCGTCTTTTGCCACGGGCTCGTGCACGACGGCGCGGACGATCGACGCGGGATCGCCCGCCTCGAGCAGGCGCAGGCGCTCGGGGTGGGCCCGCCGCGGCGGCGACGGATCGAGCACGACCCCGCCGCCGAGGGTGGTGCTGTCGCGGAGGACGACGCGGTCTCCGCGCACGGCGACGACCGGCTCCGCGAGGCGCAGCTGAGCCCACCGCTCGCCGATCCGGACGACGCGGGCCGGCACGCGCGCGGTGCCGTGGTGCACCGTGAGCCGGGCGCCGTCGGCGATCGGCTCGAGCTCGTCGAGCCGCACGTCCAGCCGGTACGAGCGCGGGTAGCGGCCGGGCGCGACGAGGACGTCGCCGCGCCGCACGTCCCGGCGCTCGACGCCGGGCAGCGCGACCGCGACGCGCTGGCCGGCGGCCGCGCGCTCGACCGGCCGATCGTGCACCTGGACGCTGCGCACGCGCACCCGGCGACCCGAGGGCTCGACCGCGAGCTCGTCGCCCTCGCCGAGCGCCCCCGACCAGAGCGTGCCGGTCACGACCGTGCCGATCCCGCGCAGCGTGAAGGATCGATCGACGTGGAGACGGGCGGCAGCCTCTGCGGCTCGCGGCTCGACCTCGCCCGCAGCACGCGCGAGCGCCTCCCGCAGCTCGTCGAGCCCGGCTCCGGTCCTCGCGCTCACCGGCAGCGCCTCCGCGCCCGGCACCAGCTCCCGGGCCTCCTCGAGCGCCAGCGCGATCGTCTGCTCGTCGACCGCGTCCGCCTTCGTGACTGCGACGACGCCGCGCTCGACGCCCAACAGGCGGAGGATGGCGAGGTGCTCGCGCGTCTGGGTCCGGGCACCCTCGCCCGCGTCGATCACGAGCAGGAACAGGTCGATGCCGGTTGCACCGGCGACCATCGTCCGGACGAAGCGCTCGTGGCCGGGGACGTCGACGAGCGACAGCTGCCGGCCGCCGGGGAGCTCGAGCGGCGCGTAGCCGAGGTCGATCGAGATCCCGCGCTCGCGCTCCTCCGGCAGGCGGTCGGTGTCGACGCCGGTGAGGGCCCGCACGAGCCAGGTCTTGCCGTGGTCGATGTGCCCGGCGGTGCCGACGGTCAGAGCCTTGTAACTGATCGTCACAAGGCCGCTCGGGCGGCAGCGACGGCCGCTGCCACCTCGTCGACCTCGTCGTCGCGCAGCGCGCGCACGTCGAGCTGCGTGCGCCCGTCTCGCACGAGGGCGATCACCGGCGGCTCCGTGCGGCGCAGCCGCTCCGCCAGCTCCTCCTCGACCGCGCAGGCGTAGCTCTCGACCTGCGCGAGCGGGAGCGCGCCGCCGCCGACGCGCGCGACGGTCTCCTCGACGGTGCCGCCGACGCGGGCTGCCAGGCGCTCGGCCCGCGAGCGCACCGCCTCGAGCGGCTCGTCGAGCATCCGCAGCACGGGGATCTCGCGCCGCGCCAGCTCGGGATCGAGCGTGAGCGCGAGCGTGCCCTCGAGCGCCGCCAGGGTCAGCTTGTCGGCGCGCAGCGCGCGCTGGAGCGGATGCCGGCGGAGCCGCTCGACGAGCTCCGCCCGGCCCACCACGATGCCGGCCTGCGGACCCCCGAGGAGCTTGTCGCCCGAGAAGCAAACCATGTCCGCGCCGGCGGCCAGGCTCGCCGCCGCGGTGGGCTCGTCTCCGATCGGGAACAGCGCGCCCGAGCCGAGATCGTCCACGAGCGGCAGCCCGGCACGCCGGGCGACCTCCGCCAGCTCGCGCAGCGCCGGCTGCTCGGTAAAGCCCACGACGCGGAAATTGGACTGGTGCACGCGCAGCAGCAGGGCCGTCTCGGGGCCGACGGCGCGCTCGTAGTCGGCGGCGCGCGTGCGGTTCGTCGTGCCGACCTCGACGAGCCTCGCACCCGAGCGCGCGAGCACGTCGGGGATGCGGAAGCCGTCGCCGATCTCGATCAGCTCGCCGCGGGAGACGACCACCTCGCGCCCCTCGGCGAGCGCCGCCAGGGCGAGCAGGACGGCGGCGGCGTTGTTGTTGACGACGAGCGCCGACTCGGCCCCCGTGAGGCGCCGCAGCGGCTCGACGAGGTGCTGCTGGCGGGAGCCGCGGGCGCCGGCCTCGAGGTCGTATTCGAGCGTCGAGTAGCCGCCGACTTCGCGCACGCGCTCGAGCGCCGCCTCCGACAGCGGCGCGCGCCCGAGGTTCGTGTGCACGATCACGCCGGTCGCGTTGATGACCCGCCGGAGGCTCGCTCGCCGCCAGCCGTCGAGCTCCGCGACGGCAAGCGCGGCGACGTCGCCGGGATCCCGTCCCGACCGGATCTCGCTCCGGGCGCGCTCCAACGCGGCGCGGGCCGCGGCGAGCGCGAGCTGGCGCGGCTCGGCCGCGAGCCGGCCGTCGGCCAGCAGGCGGTCGACCGACGGGAGGTCGCGGAGGGACGGCCGCGGGGCCATGGCCGGAGTGTAGGCCGCCCGGCTCAGAACTCGGTCGGAACGAGTTCTCAGCCGTCCAGGACGGGCAGGAGCTCGCGCAGCAGCGACGTGAACTGCCCGCGCAGCGCCTCGCCGGCGGCGAGGACGGCCTCGTGGTCGATCGGCCCGGGCCCGAGCCCGGCGGCCAGGTTCGTCACGCACGAGAAGGCGAGACAGCGGATGCCCAGGTGCCGTGCCGCGAGCACCTCCGGGACGGTGGACATGCCGACGAGGTCGGCGCCGATGGCGCGGATGAAGCGGATCTCCGCCGGTGTCTCGAATGCGGGCCCGAGCCAGGCGGCGTAGACCCCCTCGCCCATGACGATCCCCAGCCGGGCTGCGCCCTCCCGCGCGTGCCGGCGGAGCTCGGGGTCGTACGCGTCGGTCAGGTCGGGGAAGCGCGGCCCGAGCGAGTCGTCGTTCGGGCCGACGAGCGGCGACGTGCCCTGGAGATTGAGGTGGTCCGAGATCAACACGAGCGAGCCTGCTTCGAAGCTCGAGTCGATGCCGCCGGCAGCGTTCGTCAGGACGAGCGTCCGCACGCCGAGCCGGTGGAGGACACGCACGCCGAAAACGACCTTCGCCGGCGGATGACCCTCGTACAGGTGGGCGCGCCCGCGCAGCACCCAGAGCGGCACGCCGTCGAGACTGCCGCTCACGAGCGTCCCGGCGTGGCCGGTCGCGGTCGAGACGGGCCAGCCCGGAATCTCCCCGTAGGGAAGCTCCCGCCGCCCGTCGAGCTCGTCGGCGAAACCGCCGAGGCCGCTGCCGAGCACGACCGCGACACGCGGACGCTCCTCGGTCACGGCGCCGACGACGCGCGCGGCGTCGTCGAGCTCGACACTCATCAGCCAACCTTCGGTTGGAAGCTCACGCGGTGCCTTCGGCCACCCGGCGATCGTAGTGGGAGACGACCAGCTCGATCGCCTCGACGGGCGAGTCGGTCAGGAACATCAGCTCGACGTCCGCCGGCGTGATCAACCCGTCCTCGAGCATCTCCTGGCGAACCCAGTCGAGCAGCTCCGTCCAGTAGTCGCCGTCCACGAGGACGACCGGAAACTCGCCGATCACCCCGGTCTGGATCAGGGTCAGCGCCTCCCAGAGCTCGTCCTGGGTGCCGAAGCCGCCCGGGAAGATCACGAACCCCTCCGCCGCCTTCACGAACATCGTCTTCCGCGCGTAGAAGTGGTGGAAGGTGAGCCCGATGTCGCAGTACGGGTTCAGCCCCTGCTCGTGCGGCAGCTCGATGTTGAAGCCGACCGAGAGGCCCCCGGCCTCGCGCGCGCCGCGGTTCGCCGCCTCCATCACCCCGGGCCCGCCGCCGGTGACGACGGCGAACCCGGCCTCCGCGCACGCGCGGCCGGCTGCGACCGCCGAGGCGTACGTCGCCGAGCCCTCGGCGATGCGGGCCGAGCCGAAGATGGCGACCGCGGGCCGGTCGATCCGCTGCACGGCCTGGAACCCCGCGAGGAACTCCGACGCGATCAGCGAGACGTCGCTCGCGAGCGTCGCGTGCCGGCGGCGCAGCAGTCGCCGGTCGAACAGGCCGGAAGGGCTCACAGACGGTCCTGCGGCACGTGCGCGACGAGCATCC
>DATBMD010000099.1:0-11217 GCA_036555085.1 Gaiellaceae bacterium | reverse complement strand
GGGTCACGTGGAACCCGGCCACGGACTCGCGGCCCAACGCCCCCGGACGGCTCTTCGGCCACGAGCGCACGATCCGGACGGTGCTCGACGTGCTCGCCGCGTACCGGCGAGACCACCCGAACGCGCCGAAGGTCGTCGTCGGCGACATCAGCTTCCGCGACGGGGGGACCATGGACCAGCACGTGTCACACCAGAACGGGCTCGACGTGGACATCTACTACCCGCGCCACGACGGGTGGCTGCAGGCGCCCAGGTCGACGGCGCAGATCGACCGCCGCCTCGCCCAGCGCCTGCTCGACGGCTTCGTCGCCGCCGGCGCACGCATGGTGTTCGTCGGCTACTCGACCGGGCTCCGCGGGCCGAGCGGCGTCGTCGTCCCGTACCCGAACCACGAGAACCACATGCACGTCCGCTTCCCGACCGCCGGCTGACCGAGCGTGGCGGGCCGACTCCGGCGGTTCTAGACGCGCCTTGTGCTCGTCGTCCGCCTCAGGCTGCGGTGCAAGCCCGACCACACCGCACGCGTCATGGCCGCTGCCGGAGGTCGCCGAAGTGCTCCGACTGCTCGAGGAAGGAGTCCCTGGCCGCCGAGCCCGAGGCCACGTTCTTCGACGTGTCCTCGTTAGCGCCGTGGGGCGCCTGAGGCCGTCCGAACCAGTCGTCAACTCCCCTGTGCTACGCTGTGCCACATGGATGTCTCGGTTCGGGAGCTCCGGAATCACACCGCGCGGGTGATCGCGGCGGTCGAGAGTGGCGAGCGTGTCGTGCTCACCGTGCACGGCCGCCCGGTGGCGGACATCGTGCCGCGGCAGGAGCGCAGCGAGCGTCGTTCGAGCGAGCGCCTACTGGCCGACCTGGCCGAGGTCAGCGCGCTGGCCGCGCGCATCGATATCACCTCTCCCGCCGAAGACTTCGATGTGGGCTTGACGACCGACGACATGGTGGCGTGAGCGGCTACCTGGCTGACACGAGCGTCTTCGTGGCAGCCGAACAGCGTCGATCACTCGGCCAGCCACCCGAGGGCGAGGCACGCATCTCGGTCGCGACGCTGACCGAGCTCGGCGTCGGCGTTCGCATGGCGACCAGCGCCAAGCTGCGGCAGCTGCGTGAGGCATCGCTCGGAGCGGCGGCCCGTTTCGTCGCTCTTCCGTATGACGAGCTCGTCGCCGAGCGCTTGGCGGATCTCCTTGCGGCGGCGCGCACCCAACGACGTCGGGCGGGGGCGATGGACGCGATCATCGCTGCCACGGCCCTCGTCCACGACCTCGACGTCTGGACGCAGGACGACGACTTCGACGTCTTGGCGGAGCTCGCACCAGCGCTACGAATCCGGCGGGGCTGAGCTTCTGGTTCGCACCGCGTAATTCAGTGGGCGCACCTGGGATCGAACCAGGGACCTCTCGCGTGTGAAGCGAGCGCTCTCCCGCTGAGCTATGCGCCCGGAGCCTGCGACGAGGATAGCGGCGTCCGGGCCAGCAGGTCGCGCGCCGTGTCGCGCGCGTCGGTGTCGTGGCGGCCGTAGGCGCGCTCGAGCAGCAGCCCCAGCAGGTCGCGGATGCCGACGACCCCGAGCACGTGACCGTCCTCGACGATCGGCGCGTGGCGGATCCGGCGCTCGGCCATCAGGTGCGCGACGTCGAGCGGGTCGTCCTCGGGCGAGACGCAGACGACGTCGTGCGTCATGACGTCCCGCACCACGGTCGACCCGAGCGGCTCGCCGTCGGCGACGAGCCGGAGCACGTCGCGCTCGGTGAAGATCCCCTCGAGCCGGCTCCCGTCCGCGACGACGACCGAGCCGACACCCGCATCGACCATGCGGGCAACGGCGTCGGTGACCGTGGCGTCCGGCGAGATCGAGACGAGCCTGGACGGCATGACATGGGCGACGGGCATCGTGCGAGCTCCTTTCCGTGACGATCGTCACGAACTTTGTACCCGCGGGACCGCCCGCGTCAAACCCTCAGACGAGTACCCAGCCGTTTTCGCGCAGGATCGGGACGACCCGCCAGGCACCGTGGTAGCGTCATCGCGTGCTCCTCGCGCTGACCGGGACCGCCAAGACCGTGCTCCTGATCGTCGCCGTGGCGTTCATCGTGTACGCGCTGATCACGTCCATGGTGATCCCGCGGCGCAACCCGGGCTTCCCCGGCAAGAACCTCGGCGCCTTCATCACCGTGACGGCGCTCTTCTTCGCCGTCCAGATGGGCACGGTCTGGTGGGCGACGTCGCAGGAGGGCGAGGAGCACGGCGAGGAGGCCGTGCCCGCCGAGACACAGCCGGGCGAGACCGAGACGGAGCCGGCGGAGACGGAGACCGAGCCCGCCGTGACCGAGACGGAGCCCTCCGAGACCGAGACCGAGCCCGCCGTGACCGAGACGGAGCCCTCCGAGACCGAGACGGAGCCTGCCGAGACGGAGACCGAGCCAGCCGCGACGGAGACCGAGGCCGAGGGCACGGGGGACGCGGCCGCCGGCGAGGCGGTGTTCGCCTCGGCCGGCTGCGGCACCTGTCACACCCTCGCGGCCGCGGGCACCTCGGGCACGATCGGCCCGAGCCTCGACGATACGAGCCCCTCGTACGACAAGGTGGTGGAGCGCGTCACGCAGGGCAAGGGCGTGATGCCCTCGTTCGCCGACCAGCTGAGCGAGCAGCAGATCCAGGACGTGGCCGCTTTCGTCTCGTCCTCCGTCGAAAGCTGAAGAAGGGCGCAGCCTGCCGCGAGCTACGTCGGAGGCGGCGAAGGCGTCCAGTGAGCGAGCGACTGTGGCCGGAGGCGGCTTGGCCGGCCGGGAGGCCAAGCGGCGCCCGTTCCATGCACAGCGAGGGAGGAGGGGCCCGTGGGGGAACCAGGGGTTCCCCCACGACGAACGGAGAGGGCGGGATTTGAACCCGCGAGGCGCTGTTACGCACCTACGCGATTTCCAGTCGCGCACCTTCGGCCGCTCGGTCACCTCTCCGGGGCGGAGCGAAGCGTACCGTGCGGCGCCTGACGATCAGGTGAAGGTCACGGGCGATCTCGGCGGCTCAGCAGCAGTCCTCGCCGTTCCCGCAACAGTCGTCGCAACAACCGGGCAGTGGCATGCTCGCCTCCTTTCATCGATAGACATCGATCAATACCGTACCCGTGATACATTGATCGATGTCAATGAAGACGCTGCCCGTGCTCACCGCTATCTGCTGCGGCCCGGCGACGCCGGCGATGTCGCCCGAGGAGGCGCAGGACGTCGCCGCCGCCTTCAAAGCGCTCGCCGACCCGACGCGCGTCGCGATCGTGAATCGCCTCGCCGCGGCGCCCGAGTGCTGCGTCTGCGACCTGACCGACGCCTTCGAGCTCTCGCAGCCCACCGTCTCGCACCATCTCCGCGTGCTCCGCGACGCCGGCCTCGTCGAGTCGACCGCGCGGGGAACCTGGGCGTACTACCGCCTCGTGCCCGAGGCCGTCGAGCGGCTCAGGCAGACGCTCGGCTGAGCGTTGCCCACCACGCCGGGTCGGGCCGGAACGGCTCGGCCGGGCGGCCCGTCGCGTCCGTCTCGCACATGTACGTGAGCCCGGCGGCGGGCTCGGCGCGACGCTGCTCGTCGCTCCAGTTCTCGGTCGCGGTGGTGATGTAGAGCCTGGTTAGCGCGTGCCCTCCGAGAGCGCATGACGTTGTCTCCTCGGCCGGGACGAGCACGGCCTCGCGCAGCGCGCCGTCCGGGGAGTAGCGGTGGACGCGGCCGCCGCCGTAGATCGCGACCCAGAGGTCGCCGCCGGCATCGACCGTCAGCCCGTCCGGCGCCCCCAGCTCCGCCGGCACCTCGATCAGCACGCGGCCGCCGGAGATCGTTCCCCGTTCGCCGTCGAACGCGAAGGCATGGACGAGCCGCGGGCCGCTGTCGACGAGGTACATCGTGGCGCCGTCGACGCTCCAGCCGACCCCGTTGGAGATCGTCAGCCGGTCGAGGATCAGCTCGGCAGTGCCATCCCGGCCGAGCCGGTAGAGCGCTCCGCCTCCCGCGTGCTGGTCGTGGGCCAGCGTGCCGGCCCAGAAGCGTCCCTGCGGATCGCACGCGGCGTCGTTCATCCGGGTGCCTGCGGGAGCGACATCCGGCAGCGCGCTCAGCGAGCCATCCTCTGCGAGGTACAGGAAGCCGCGGCCGGCCGCGAGCAGCCAGCCGTCCTCGCCCGCCACGGGCGCGACCGCTCCCACGGTCCCCGGCACGTTGTAGGTGCGGACGTGGACGAGGACGCCGTCGCCGTCGACCGTGTCGCGGTAGACGCGTCCCGCGAGGATGTCCACCCGCAGCAGCTCGTCGCGGCGGGCATCCCAGCGAGCCCCCTCGCCGAGCACGTGCTGCTCGCGGGAGCACGCGACCGCGTCGCGCGTCACCACGGTTCAACGCCTCTCGACACCACCCCGAAGCATCCCATACGCCCGCGTTCAGCCTGTCTCAAGCCCGTCTCAAGCGGGGTGTCGCACCGTTCCTCCAGCGCGGCACGACGCCGCGCAGCGACCAGGAGGTTGAACGATGAAGAGCAAGATCGCGGCCTTTGCTCACGTGAGCGCGGTCGTCGCGGCGGCGGCGCTCGTCGTGGCCGTGCCGGCCGATGCCGGGATCCACGGCGTCTCGGGCACCAAAGTCCACGAGCAGATCGCGGGCGGCCTCGTGGGGACGATCACGGATACCCCCGACAGCTTCGCCACGTTCCTCGCGACGCGGAAGCTGACGCCGGGAGGCGTGCTGACGTTCCGGATGCCGGCCGTGTTCGACGGCACGATCAACGGGCGCACCGGGACCCTGCAGGTCGAAGTCCTGGCGGTCCACCGGTTCCGGCCAGGGACGCGTCACTACGACTTCGAGTCGCCGGAGGCGTACCAGCCGGGCACGACCGGCGATCCGGCGGTGTGGCTCGGCGGCTCGAGCCTGGTCCGCATCACGTCGGGAACGGGCGAGCTGGCGGGCGCAGCCGGGCTTCTCTTCTTCCGGGACACCGTCTTCCTGTCCGAGCAGGAGTACTGGGGGATCGTGCGCCTCTGAGCCGGGACGAAGGGGCCGGGTGCCCGGCGCTCCCGGCCCCTATGCGTGCCGGTCGCCGACGCAGTGCAGGACGTCGGCTGCCGTTTTCGGGCGGGTCGTCCCCCCAGAGCTCGTCGATCAGCCGCGTCGCGGGAACGACCTTGTTGGGTGCTGCGAGCAGGCAGACGAGGACGGCACGTTGCCGCGGCCCGGCCAGCGTCGCCGGGCGTCCGTCGACGAGCACATCGAGCGGCCCTAGGAGGCGGTACTCGGTGCCCACCCGGCGAACGTAACACCCGCCGAGCGCGGTGCTCGTGGCCGGCCCGGTTCGTAAGAGCCGCTACCTCCGCGAGTGATTTCCGGATGCGTCACCGACTACAGGGAGCGTCATGAAACTGCTCGTATCTATCGTCGTCGTTGCCGCGAGCCTCGCGCTCGCGGGTGCGGCCTCCGCTCACGAGGGAAACCTCTGGTTCACGACGAGCAAGAGCGCCCAGGCCAGCATCAAGGACAAGTACTTCATCAGCTACGCGGGCTGCTTCGGCAGCACGCGCTTCGGCCACAAGTGGACGAAGGGCTTCAAGACGATGTGGGACCACTTCGCCTGCCTCGTCCACAGCGACATCACCGATCGCAACTGCACGGTGCTCGCCCACATGACCGGGCAGAGGTGGTACCAGATCGTCCTGACCAGCTACAAGACGGGCGATCCCGACTACCCGACCTGCACGCCGCGCGACCTGCGCCGCCGATGAGGGTCGTGACCGTGAGGTGGACCGTCACGGTGGCGGTGGTCTTCGCGGGGCTGCTCGCCTCGACGGCGCTCGCACAGGACGGCACGACCTCGCGCGAATGGAATCGCCGGATCACCCTCGCCCGCGCGGCCAAGCTGAGGCCCGAGCCGATCGGAAGCAAGGCCTCCGTCGTCGTGCCACAGTGGAGCGCGTACCTGCGACAGGCTCTGATGCCCCGGATGGACCCGGAGCGCCGCGGCTACCGGCCCACCTACGTGCGCTGCTGGAACGACGCTGCCTGGCAGCAGGAGTACGGCCGCCACGGGATCATGGGCTTCTACCAGGGCGGGGCGTGGGTTCACGTCCGCTACTCCACCTGCCTCAACGCGGCCAAGGCCGCGCGCGGGCAGCTGTCGACCACGAACGCGGTCGCGCTCGCCACCGTGATGCACGAGACCTTCCACCGGCAGGGCATCCACCACGAGGAGGACGCCTCGTGCCTGGGCACGATCGCCGTCTGGGACGCCACCTGGCGTGCCTTCAGCGAAGGCCTCGCCGACAGAGCCTGGGCGCGCGTCGCGGCCTGGTATCGCTCGAACACCTCCGGCCTGTATCGCGGGGGCATGCGCGGTTGCGTGAAGCGCTCCGAGTGGGCGTGGAACGACTACAACGCCTGGGAGTGAGCCCATCGGCCTCTTGAAACGGAGAGGGAGGGATTTGAACCCTCGAGGAGCCTAACGACCCCTAACGGTTTTCGAGACCGCCGCATTCGACCGCTCTGCCACCTCTCCGGCGGAGGCTAAGCGTAGCCGTGGAATGCGTCTCGCACGGAGAAGGAGGGATTCGAACCCTCGAGGCAGGGATTCTCCCCACCTAACGCCTTAGCAGGGCGCCGCCTTCAGCCACTCGGCCACTTCTCCTGGACGGCGAAGGATACAGCTGCCGGCCGCCGGCAAACCTAGTCGTGGACGCGGGCGATCAGGTCGCGGCGGCGCAGCACCTTCACCTCGACGCCGCCGATGCGGACGTCGAAGCCGGACTCCTTCGGGTAGAGCACCTTGTCGCCGGGCTCGAGCCCGGCCGCCTCGGGCCCGACCGCAGTCACGATGCCCGTCCGGCACTCGGTCGCCGTCGAGGCGGGGATGATCAGGCCCGTGCGCGTCTCGGTCTCCTCGTCGGACGGGTGGACGACGAGGTGGTCGTCGAGCGGCTCGAGCGAGAGATCGATCCGCTGCGGATCCTGCACCATGCTCGAACTGTACTCAGGGCCCTGGCTGAAGCCGTGCGCGCCGACGCGTATACCGTCCCGGGCATGGCTAGATCCCCCGCAGTCGAGCTCGAGGTGGGCGAGCGCACGGTCAGGGTCTCGAACCCGGACAAGGTGCTCTTTCCCGCCCGGGCCGAGACGAAGCTCGACCTCGTGCGCTACTACCTCGCGGTCGGCGACGGGATCGTGCGGGCGCTCCACGAGCGCCCGACCCAGCTCCGGCGCTTCCCGGACGGCGTCGAGGGCGAGATGATCTACCAGAAGCGGGTGCCGCAGCACCGCCCGGACTGGGTCGAGACGGCCCGGGTGACATTCCCGTCCGGGCGTCATGCCGACGAGCTCTGCGTCACCGAGCTCGCCCAGGTCGCCTGGGCGGCGAACCTCGCGGTGGTGGACTTCCACCCGTGGCCCTCGCGCCGGCGGGACACGGAGCACCCGGACGAGCTGCGGATCGACGTCGACCCGCAGCCGGGCACGACGTTCGCCGACGCGAAGCAGGTCGCGGCGGTCGTCCGGGAGACGCTCGCCGAGATCGGCTTCACCGGCTGGCCGAAGACCTCGGGCAATCGTGGCATCCACGTCGCGTGCCGGATCGAGCCGCTGTGGGAGTTCCCCGTCGTCCGCCGCTGCGCGCTGGCGTTCGCACGCGAGGTCGAGCGCCGACTGCCGGGCCTAGTGACCACGGCCTGGTGGAAGGAGGAGCGGGGGGAGCGCGTCTTCATCGACTACAACCAGAACGCGCGCGACCGGACGATCGCCTCCGCCTACTCGGTTCGCGGCCGGCCCGACGCGACCGTCTCGGCGCCCGTCACCTGGGACGAGCTGCAGGACGTCGAGACGGAGGACTTCACGCTCGCCTCGATGCCCGCCCGCTTCGGGCAGCTCGGCGACGTCCAGGCTGGCATCGACGACGCCGTCAGCGACCTGCGCGTGCTGCTCGAGTGGGTGGAGCGCGAGGAGCGCGAGGGCGTCGGCGAGGCGCCGTACCCGCCCAACTTCCCGAAGATGCCCGGCGAGCCGAAGCGCGTCCAGCCCTCGCGCGCCCGTCGCGTCGAGGACGCTTGAGATGCGAGCAGGCGAGCCCGTCCTCGTCGCGATGACCGGCGCCACCGGCGCGGTCTACGGGATCCGCCTGCTCGAGACGCTGCGCGAGCTCGGAGCGGAGAGCCACCTCGTGATCAGCCGCTGGGCGGAGGCGACGATCCGCACGGAGACGGACCGGACGCCGGCCGAGGTGAAAGCCCTCGCGACCCGCGTCTACGACGAGGACGACCTGGCGGCGGCGCCGGCGAGCGGCGCCTTCGCCACGACCGCGATGGTGGTCGCCCCGTGCAGCATGCGGACGCTCGCGGCGGTCGCCAACGGCCTCGCCGACAACTTGATCCAGCGGGCGGCCGAGGTGCACCTGCAGGAGCGGCGGCGGCTGATCCTGCTGGTCCGGGAGTCGCCGCTCTCCACGATCCAGCTCGAGAACATGCTGCGCGTGGCCCGCGCCGGCGCGGTGGTGGCGCCGCCCGTGCCGGCGTTCTACGCCCGGCTTCGCTCCCTCGACGACATGGTCGACCACACCGTCGGCCGCGTGCTCGACCTGGCCGGCGTCGAGCACGAGCGCATCCGCCGCTGGGGCGAGCGGCGGGCCGGCCTACGGCGCGTCGACTGACGCGCCCGCGAGGAGCAGCGCCACCGCTTCCGCGCGCGGGCCCTCCAGCGACACGAGCACGAGCCCCGGCGCGCCCCGCGCGCGCTCGAGGATCTCCGGGTCGACCGTGGCAAGCGCGGACGGGACGACGGCGAGAACCAGCGGCCGGCGCTCCTTGAGGGTCACGTCGGCCGCGCGGTAGACGAGGTTCGAAGCGAGCCCGAGCGCGATCGCCGCCACCGAGCCGGCGTCGCAGGGGACGACCAGCATGCCCCGCGTCAGAAACGAGCCGCTCGCGATGCGGGCGGCCTGGTTGTCGAGCGCGTAGACGTAGTCACCGAGCGCGCGGGCCGCTCCCGCACCGGCGCCGAGCGCGTCCTCGGCCGGCTCGGTCAGCACCACGTGCGTCTCGACCGGCGTCTCGCGCAGCGCCTCGAGCAGGCCGACGCCGTAGCCCAGGCCCTCGCGTCCTGCCAGCGCGACCACGATCCGGCCTCCCGATCCCGCTCCGCCTCGGCCTCCCACGGTCCCTGGACGTTAGTGGGGCGGGGAGCCGAGCGGCCGGAGTAGAAATGCGCGGTGGACATCCTGCTCGCGCTGCTCGCCGCGATGTGCTTCGGCGCCTACTCGGTCACGATCCGCGTCGGGCAGCGGCGGGTCCCCGACGTGCAGGCGGGCGCCGGCGCGACCGTCGCGATCGCCGTCTGCATCGCCCTCGGCGCCACCGTCGTCGCCGCGCCGGAGCCGCCCGACGTGGCCGAGCTCTGGCCGTTCGTCCTCGTGGGGGCCGCCGTCCCCGGCATGTCGACGTTCCTCTTCCAGCGCGCCGTCCAGGAGGCCGGCGCCTCGAGGCCGACCGTCGTCCTGGGCACGTCCCCGCTCCTCTCGGTCCTGATCGCGACGGTCCTGCTCGACGAGGCGCTGGACGCGGCGATCCTGGCCGGGACGATCTGCATCGTCCTCGGCACCGTCACGCTCGCGCGCGAGCGCGCACGCCCGGCGCACGTGCGGCTGCTGGGCCTCGTGCTCGCGGCCGTGTGCGCCGTCCTCTTCGCGATGCGCGACAACGTCGTCCGCGCCGTCCTCCGCGACATCGACGTACCTGCGCTCCACGCCGGGGCTGCCTCGCTGGTCGGCGCGGCGATCGCCGTCGGCCTGTACCTGGCGCTCCGGCGCGAGCGGCCGCGCGGTGCTGCGCGAGCGGCGCTGCGGCCGATGCTCCCCGCGGGAGTCGCGCTCGGCTGCGCGTACCTGTTGCTCGTCGGCGCGTACGACACCGGCCCGGTGACGACGGTGGCGCCGCTCGCCGGCACGCAGCCGCTCTGGGCCGTCCTGATCGCCGCCGTGGTGCTCGGCCGCAGCGAGGCCGTCGGCATCCGCCTCGTCGCCGCCGCCGCGCTCGTCGTGATCGGCGGCGGGCTGATCGGGCTCAGCCGCTGAACAGGGCGGTCACGGTCAGGTCGTCGGGACTGCGCGGCGGTCGCAGCTCGCGCCAGGTGCAGTCCCGCGCGTCCTTGTCCGGCCGGAAGCGGATCAGCTTGGTGCCGTGGCGGAACCGCTGTCCCTGCACCTTGTCGTAGCGCACCTCGACGACCAGCTCGGGGCGCACCGCCGACTCCTCGAGCCCGCTACCTCCCCACCGGTTCGGCTCGGAGAAGCGGCGGTCGGAGGCGTTGTCGAGCAGCGGCAGCACGCGCGCGGCGATGTCGTCGTGCTTGGCGGGCGCGACGGCCGCCGTGCCGACGTAGTCGAGCTCGCCGTCGTCGTCGTAGAGGCCGAGCAGCAGCGTCGCGATCCGCGTGCCCGCCTCCTTCCAGCGCACGCCGGCGACGACGCAGTCGGCGGTGCGCTCGGGCTTGACCTTGACGACGGCGTCGCGCGAACCGGGCAGGTAGGGGCGGTCGAGCCGCTTCGCGACGACGCCGTCGAGCCCGGCCGTCTCGAGCGCGTCCAGCCAGGCCTCGGCGAGCGAGCGGTCGCCGGTGACGGGCGAGAGGCGAAACGAAGCGGCGACCGCGGCGAGCTCGGCCCGACGTCGCTCCAGCGGCTCCTGCCACCGCGGCTCGCCGTCCCAGGCGAGCAGGTCGAAGGCGACGAAGTCGGCGGGGACCTCCGCGGCCAGCTTCTGCACGCGGCTCGCCGCCGGGTGCAGACGCGTCTGCATCGCGTCGAAGTCGAGCACCCCGTCCCGCGCGATCACGATCTCCCCGTCGAGTGCCGACCGGGACGCCAGCAGGTCGCCCAGCGGCTCGAGCTCGGGGAAGTAGCGGAGCAGCGGCCGACCGTTCCGCGACCAGAGCCGCAGCTCGCCCGTCGTGTTCTCCAGCAGGCCGCGGAAGCCGTCCCACTTCGGCTCGTACCGCCACTCGTCGCCCGCCGGCAGCTCGCGGACGAGCTCGGCCTCCATCGGCGGGAACGGCACGATCCGGTCGAGCCCGGGCGGGCGCTGCGGCGGCTCGCTTCGCGACCGGGCCATGCCCGGAAGCTACTACGCTCTGCGCCGATGCGGCGCGTCGCGGTCACCGGGCTCGGGGCGATCACCCCGATCGGCAACGACCTGCCGACGACGTGGGACGCCG
>DATBMD010000095.1:0-18571 GCA_036555085.1 Gaiellaceae bacterium | reverse complement strand
CCACCGTGTCGGCGGACTCAACCCAGCCGGCCACGCTGTAGGTGTGCGAGGCGGCCGACGGCATCAGAACTCGCGCGCAGTAGAGCGGGCTCGCTCCGTTGCCGCCGCTGGGGATCACGTTGAACGTCCCGAGCACGGTCGAGCTGTCCTTCAGAATGATGTTCGTGATGGCCCCGACCGATGTGACGCCCGCGCACCAGAACTCGATCAGGTGCGGGACGTTCTCGTAGGTGATCGCGCCCGAGGAGACGATCGTGTTCGCGGTGCCGACCGTCGTCGCCGAGACGTTCACGTCGGACGTGAACTCCACGTAGGCGATGCGCTTGAGGAAGCGCAGCGAGTTGCCCAGAGCATTGATCTGCGAGGCGGTGACGAGCTCGCCCGTGGAAACGTCGTCGAACGCCGGCGGGGTCCAGACCTCGGCCACTACGCAGCCCTCGTCGTCTGTCCGGCCTCGGAGAACGCCGCGATGCCCGCGCGCCAGTTGTTGGCCAGCGTGGCGTCGAAGCCGCGGGCGAGATTCCAGGTGCAGGTGAGGTGCTTCTCCGGCCCGAGGCTCTTGCGGTAGCCGATGATGTGCGTCACGCGGTCGATCGCTCCGCCGACCTGGCCGCGGCGCTTCACGCGCACGAGGTGGCCGATCTTGCGCGCGCCGATCTGCGTCGATGCCTGGACGCCGTTGACGGTCAGGGTCGCGGGCCGCAGAGCGGGCGTCTTGTAGAAGTCGAGCACCGCCCCGGCGAGCGACTCCGTCTCGTTGTCGTTGGCGAGCAGCACGTCCGTGAAGTCCGAGTTGGCGCGGCGGGGAACGCCGGCGACCTCCGCGGTGAACGAGGTGCCACCCTCGCGGTTGGTCGTCACCTCGTTGAAGGTCTCGTTGTCGTAGACGAGCTCCACGTTCTCGTAGGGGATCTCCCCGGAGCCGTCGCCGAAGGTCGCCTGCACGGTGTTGTAGGCCGAGGCCGTCGCCTTCCATTCGTGGCCCAGGTAGACAGGATCGCCGGAGCCGTTGAAGAAGAAAAGCGTCTGCGGCCCCTCCGCGTGCATCGACTCCGATATCTCCTCGAGCTTCGGCTGGCCGTGCTTGAAGACAGGCTGCAGGTTGCGCCCGCTCGTCTGGATGCTCGCCTCCGACCAGAGCGCGTGCGTGACGATGTCGGCTATGCGCGTGCCGGCGGTCTGCTCGGGCCAGCCGCGAGCGGCCCCCGCGTTGTAGTGGGCCAGAATCCGCTCGGGCGAGAGAGCGTACGTGTAGACGGCCACATCTTGAAGGGTCTGATCGGCGAAGAGATTGTCATCCGGATGTCTCCCGATGTAGACATACTCGGAGACGGAGCCGTCGATGATCCGACCAGCGAAGGTGCTCTGCTCGCCCTCGAACACCCCGTTGACGTAGATCCGCGCCTTGATGCCGTCCCACGTCCCGACGAGGTGGTACGTGGTGCCGACGCTCATAGTCGTCGTCGAGCCGGCGGAGTTCTGGTCTCCGGCCGTGCTCATCGTCACCGAGAAGATGGCCAGGTCGCTGAAGTCCGGAATGTTCAATGTGAAGATGGCCTCCGTGGCGCCCGTGTTGTTGAGCGGGCCGGCGACGATGTAGCCGGTCTGATCGGCCTGGCGCTTAACCCAGGCTTCGACCGAGAGGGCATTCGGCTCCGAGAGCTCGTCGTCCTCGGGTACAGGGATGCGCGCGTATGGCCCCGAGGAGCCGGAGATGAAGGTCGAGGACGTGGCACTGTCTCCGAGGATGAGGCCCGGCTGGCCGAAGAGCGGCGCGCCGCTTCGATAGCTGCCTGCCGGGCCGGAGGATCCTTCGATTTCGCCGCCCGCGACCGTGTAGCGGTAGCGCCGCTTCGTTCTGATCGTGTAGCGCCTGCGGCCCAGCAGGACCGTCTGCGGCTCGCGGCGGACACGCGAGATCACCCGCTGCCCGTCCTTCTCGCCCAGCCGCCAGTGGCCCCAGGGCTCGTCGAAGGCCACCACGTCGGCATAGGTGTCCGCGCTCGGCGGGTCCATGAGCGGCAGGTTGTCGAGTGCCAGCACCTCGAAGCCGTCGGCGCAGGTGATCGTCACCTCGGAGTAGCCGGTCCCGGCGGGGTAGTCGATCTCGAAGCCGGTGGTGTAGAAGATCCCCTCGGCCACACCGTTGACGGTGAGGCGGAAGCGGCGATAGGTGGTGACGTTCGGGTAGAAGCGGCCGCCCGTGTAGTCGGGCTCCCAGTCGCGGTTCGTGCTCCGCATGCGGATGACGGCGCCGCCGGGCTGCGGCTCGTCGCCCTCGGTGTCGATGCCCGACCACCACTCGATGCCACGGCAGTAGCTCGTCACGTCCACGTAGGTCGGCGTCGTGTCCGAGAGGTCGTCCTCGGAGAACTCGAGCAGGACGGTCGCGGGCATTACCAGATGCTCCTGCCGCCGTTACCTCGCGCATACGAGGTGTTCAGGGCCTGCATAGCGCGAGCGAACGCCATGTCGCCCCGACCGACAATCCAGACATGACCAGAACCGCCGGCATCCGCGCGGTTCACCCGTGCCGGGATCACGGACTCGCCGCGGTGGACGACGGCGACGCCGCTGCGCGCGATCGTTCCGCCCGTAGCGAGCTGCGGCAAGCCAGCGAAAGGATGCGCACCCCCAAAGCGAAAATCAGGCCCAGGTAGGGGGACGGTAAACCCCGGAATGCCGAAGCCGCGGACGCGGTCCAGCACCGCATTTATTGCGCCCCTCACAACATCGGCCAACACGCTGGCCAATCCCCTCACGCCAGCGACGATGCCGTCCTTGATCGCGCCTCCGAGCGCCTTGGCTGCGGTGAGGAAGTTGTCCTTGAATCCCTTGACCATCGCCACCAGCGTCTGCAGGACGTTGCGGGCGATGTTCTTGAGCGCGTTCCAGGCCGCTCCCCAGTCACCACGGAGCACGGCGAGGACGAGGTTCACGATCTGCTTCACGTTGTCGAGCGTGTTGCGAACGATCGCGACCACGGTTCTGAAGTTGCGTTTCACGTCGTCGCCGAAGCGCTCCCAGAAGGCACGCGCGCCCTCGACGATTGCCTGGATCGTCGGCATGAGATTCGCGTTGAACCAGTTGAGGAGCTCCTGGCCCTTCGCCTTGATGACTTCGAAGGCACGGCCGGCGACTGCCTGGAACTTCGGCCAGTTCCGTTCGGCCCACGAGATGAACTGCGTGCCCCAGTTGAAGAGCTTGGTCGCGAGTGGCAGGAACTTCTCGCCAATCTTCTCCTGAAGGTTCTCCAAGGCCACACCGAATTTCTCCTGTGCGCCAGCGGTGGAGTCGCCGTAGGCCTTCGCCTGTCCCCCAAACTTCTTCTGCAGGACGCCGAGTGCCTCGGTGGCCGTGGCGCCTTCTTTGAGCGTGATCCCGTAGCGGGAGAGGATGCCGAGGTTGCCGCCTGCGACCTTGCCGATAAGCTCGCCCGCCTTGGCGACGGGGATGGACTTGGCGCGTGCGAAGTCGGCGGCGAGCGCGTTGAGCTTGAGTGCCTTGGTCACGTTCCCCGTCACGCGAACGAGATTCGTGAACGAGTCCTGCAGGTCCTCATCGTCGAGCGCCGAGAGACGCGACTGTGCCGTTATCACGCGGTCGATCTGATCGCGGTGGTTCGCCCAGGAGATGCCGCTCGCCTTCAGCTGCGCGCGCATACGCAACTGCGAGACCTCGGCCTCCTTGGCTGCGTCCACGGACTTCTTGAGCGCGACGGCGGCTAGCCCTACGCCGGCAACGACGGCGAGCCCGCCCGTCTTCGCTGCCATTCCGATGCGCTTTCCCCACTTGCCGCCCGCATCGGAGGAGTTCCTGAAGGCGCGCTCGAGCGAGCGACTGTCGCCGAGGAGCTGTACCTCGATCCGCCGTGCCATCTAGCGGCTCATCCCTTCGAGCACGGCATACGCATCCTCGAGCTGCCACATGCTCAGATCACCGATGTCGACCATGATCCCTAGCGACCCAAGGCCCGCAGTCCAGTAGTCGGCGGTTCGTCGGTCTGCGAGTCCTTCCCAGGCTGATCGTCCTGCGCGCCCTCCGCGGGCGCGTCCGCCGGGGGGCTCTCCTCGTCCTCCTCCGCGTCGACGATGTCCTGCACGTCGAGGTTGAGCGCGTAGTCGGCGACGGCTGAGACATCACGGCGCTCACCTTCGGGTTTGGCGTCCTCCTCGCGCATGAGCGACATGAAGATCGCCAGGAGGAACTTCTCCGTCTCGGTCGTCTTGTCGGCCATCATGTCGATCCCGAAGGCCCGCTCGGCGCGCACCTGCTCCTTGAGGCGCCAGTTCTCCACGATCTCCACATCGCGGCCTTCGATTCGTGCTCGCATCTGCTCTCCTCTCAGAATCCGTGCTTACGGGCGAGGAAGCTGAAGGCGTCCTCCACCTCGTCGGCGATGTCGTCACCGTGCTCGTCCAGCGCTTCCTCGAGCCGACGCTGCTGAAGCGTTCCGAAGTCGCCGCGCTGGCCCGTGACCTTCTTGGCGCCCTGGGTGACGAAGGCGCCGCGGATACCGGCACGCGGCTTGATCGTTCCCACGTTGGCGTCGTCGTAGATGCTGATCTTGGCGCGGGCGGTAATGGCCACCGGCTCGGCGGCCTCCTTCAACGCCTCGCGCGCCTCCCTGGCGACGGAAGACTCCATCGCCTTCAGCGCGCGCATCGTCTCGCGGTAGCCCTCTACCCGGACAGTGCCCTTGGTCGCTGCCACTACGCTCCGACCGGAAGCGGCACGCGCACGACCGCCGCCGTGACGCCGGCCGTGGCCGTGTAGTTCACGGTGGCGAGGCCGGTGGACGAATCCGCGAAGCGCGCGTAGGGGAAGGGGCCGATCATCTCCTCCCCGGTCGTGGCCGCGATCGTGACCACCACGTCGGCCACCGCCAGGCCGCCCACGCCCGTCTGCGTCGAGACGACGGTGATGTCGCGCGTGGCGCCGTTCGTGTTCTTGACCCACAGGAACGTGCGGTCGTCGGGCACAAACGTGTCCGAGGCGGCGACGGCGGCGAGAGACGGCAGAGCGCCGGCATAGCCGAGCTCCTGGGTTGCGAATAGCGCCATCTCTCCTCCCTACGGGGTCGTGTCGCGGACGATGCCGGTCGAGGAGGCGTTGCGAAACGTGACCTCCGTGGTGTTGGGCGAGCCGAGGTCTCCCGAGATCGGGCTGTAGCTGTAGACCAGCGCACTCATCTGGAACTCGGGGTTGGTCGCGGAGATCGCCCCGCTCGTCGTGCGGATGTTGACGTTGACGGGCGTGGCCGACGAGATCAGCGGCCAGATGGTCGCGTCCACCTTCGCCGCGTCGTAGTCCTGTAAGAAGGTCACGGTGATGGTGCCGTCGGGGATGCCCGGCGTGAACTCCTGGAACGCCGAGCCCATGGCCGTCACCTCCACCTCGGGACGCGAGGCCTCGATCGTGACGGCGTTCGCGTGGTCGGAAAGAACGACCGAGTTGACCTCCACCCGGCAGTCCCTGAGCACGTGCTTGGGCATGACTTACTCCTCCTCTCCTGCTGGTGCCGCCAGCGCCGGATGCGCCTTCCCGTAGTGCTCGCGGAGATCGAGCAGGTCGGCGTAGGTCTTCGCCTTCTCCGTCTTCGTGCCGTGGGCCTCGCACGCGGGGCAGTGGAGCCGGTCGGCCTTGGCCTTCGGCCCGGTCACGACCCTGATCGCCCCGCCCTCGATGAGGAAGCCCTCGAGCTCCGGGTGGAACGTGTAGCGAAACCGCTCCCCCGGCTTGTGGCCGGCCACCTCGGAGGTGCCGGCAACCTCATACGTCTTCTCCATGCTCATCCCTCCGCGTAGACCTCGACCTGGAAGCGCATGCCGAGCACGTCGCCGCCCGACTCGCGCGCGTAGGTGGAATAGCCCGAGGCGCTCTGCACGGTCACGTCCTGGGCGGCGCCTGCGAGCGTGGGGTCGCTCTCGAGCGCGTCGCGCACCTGCACCGCGAGCGCGTCGAGCGCCTGCTGCGAGCCGATGTCGCCGCCCGCCGTGGGCACGAAGACGGAGACGACGAATCCCCAGGACTCGAGGCCGTTCTGGCTCGCCAGGTGGAAGGCCGTCTCGCCGGGCACGATCTCGGCCGCCGGCGGTGTCGGGTTCGACATCGCATACGCGCTCACCTCGAGCCCGTCGACCGTGGCGAGATTCGCCGCCAGCGCCGCGCGAATGGCCGCGAGGTCAGGCAACGGGCACGCTCCGGTTGTAGGGCGCGAGCATCTGCTCGAGCTCGGGGTCGAAGCGCGAGATGCGAACGGCGTTGCCGTCGAGGCCGATGGAGACGATCCCGAAGGGCGCCTCGCGCTTGCGGCGAAGGAAGCGCGTCGCTAGGAGCGCGGTCGCGTCCTTGATGCCCTGCGGCGTCTGCGCCCACCCGAACTTCCCGGTCAGGCGCACCGAGCGCGGGTAGCAGGAGCGGAAGTAGCGGCTCGTGCGCGCGGTCGTCTGGATGTTCGTGAACGGGCGCCCGTCCACGGTGGCGTTCAGGGGGGCGAGCACGAAGTCGGTGTTCTCGGTCCACACCGAGGCATACGACGTGCCGCCCGAGTCGTCCGTGGCGAGCTCGGTCAGCTCCACGATCTCGTCCGTCCACAGGCGGTGCGGTTGCTCGGGCGTGTAGTAGCGGATCTCGTCGAGGGCGGTCGTGTACCAGCGCGTGTCGCACATCTCCTCGAGCGTGCGCGAGGCCGAGAGGAGCGCGCCCTCGATGTCGGCGTCGGCGTGTCCGCCCGCGAGCTCGAGCGTCGACTTGGCCTCCACGAGCTCCAGGTAGGCAGGCGGCGAGGCGAGCCCGTGCTCGCGGATCTCGATCAGGGCCTCGGAGACATCCTGCGTCTTGCCGGCCGTGGTGACGACCCACCAGACGAGGTAGAAGCCTGGGGTGTCCACGTCGAGCGCCGCCCAGTCGTAGCGGACGAGGCCGCCGGGCGCGTCGGTGATCGTCGCGGCCGCGTCCACCTTCAGCGTCTCCGAGCCGACGGCGCGCATCCGGAACTGCACGGTGGAAGCCGACAGGTCGACTGGGTTGCCGTCCGAGTCGGTGATGTTCTCGGTGATCGATGGGCTGCGATTGCCGACCGACCAGACGAGCTGCTCGCTCATGCCAGCACCTGCTTGGGGCTGCCGGGCGCATACATCGCTCCCGCCGGAGTGCCGAGACCGCGGCCGCCGCCGGGCGTTCCTCCGGGGATGCCGCCGGAGGGGCTGGGCGGGCCGAAGAAGATCGTCACGGCTTCGCCGGCGTCGAAGTCGAGGATGACCGCCTCGTCTCCCTCGAGCGCCGGCACGAGCACGCGCTGGATGGGGACGGCGAGCTGGCGCGCCTCGTCGGTCTCGGGCGCCGGCAGGACGAGGACGTTCTTCGACTTGCCGAGAGCCTGCGCGACCTCCACCGTCGTCGCCGGGCCGAGCGTCTTCACCTTCGCGGGCGAGAGCGTCTGCGCCGTGTTCGTCTCCGCTGCGGGGGCGATCGTGATGAAGATCGTCTTCGTGAACGTGAGCGCGATCGCCGCGTCCGTCTCGAGGCCAGGCTGGATCGACTTGGGACCGCCCAGGGAGACGGTCAGGGCCGCGTCGGTCTCGGAGGCGACTCCGAGCGTGACGAAGATGGTCTTCGTGAAGGAGAGCGCCTGCGCCGCGTCGGTCTCGGACGCCGCCGTCAGCGCCTTCACGATCGTCTTCGTGAACGTCAGCGCCTGCGCGGAGTCCGTCTCGAGCGCAGCCGCGAGCGCGAGCGCCTTGGCCAGCGTCAGGCTCTGCGCCGCATCCGTCTCGGCCGTGACGGTGAGCGTGACCTCGATCGGGTTCTGGACCGAGAGCGCTTGCGCCTCGTTCGTCTCGGCGGCGATGCCGAGGGTCTTGACGATCGTCTTCGTGAAGGTGAGGGCTAGGGCGGTATCGGTCTCCGTCGCCGCCGTGATGTCGAACTCCTGTCCACCGGCAGGCGCGTCGAACAGGAACAGGTAGGCGAACTCACGCGCCGTGCCGTTGGCGGTCGTGTACGTGAGGCGGACGTTCGTGCTCGACTCGGCCACGTCGGCCGAGTAGAGGTTCGTGATCGAGTTTTCGGTGCCGGTGTGGCCGTAGCACTGGACGCTCTGCGTCGTCGAGGTGACGAGCGCCGAGTTGTTGAAGCCGAGGCCGTCGTCGTCTCCGAAGCCGGCGGAGCCCTCCGTCGTCAGGTCGGTGGCGCCGACGAAGACGTTTCCGAGGCTGGTGCCGGTCGTGATGAGCGAGGTGGAGCCCGGCTCGGAGTGGCCGAAGAAGACGCAGCCGCGAAGCTCCTCGGAGAAGCTCTGCGCGATGTCCTGGTCGCCCGTCGAGGTGCGGGTCGCCTGGCGGCCGATCTGCGCCTGGAAGTTGCCGCGGATGGCGACTGCGTTGATCAGGTGGGCGACGTCGGCCTGGTCGGCGTAGGCGAGCTGGTAGCCGTCGGTCGGGTGGCCGCTCGTGTCCAGGTCGGCCTCGTAGTTGACGCCCTGATTCGAGCCGACGCCGACAATCGCGCGGTCGATGGCCCAGATGACGCAGTTCATGTTGCCGCTGCCGTCGTTGGCGCCCCAGGTGAAGGCGGCGCGCTCGGTGCTCGACTTGGCGGCGCCGAAGCCGAAGTTGATGTCGGATCCGCCCGTCCCCGTCGCCGTTCGCTGGCCGTGGGCGAAGAGCGAGAGCCAGCCCGTGCCGTCGCCGGGGTTGCCCATGCCCGAGGAGAGCGTCACGTCCTGCGTCGCCGCTGCCGTCGAGAGCGCGAACTGGTGCGCCTCGGCGTCGGTGATGTCGTCGCCGCCGAGGATCAGGTAGTGGACGATCACGGCCGAGGCGGAGGCGTCGGGGCAGTTGAGCGTGACGCTGGTCGAGTCCATCGACGCGAGGTCGTACTCGGCGTCGATGGTCGTGTCCGAGGCCATGCGCCGCAGGATCGCGTCGGTGTTGAGCGACTCGCCGTAGATGGCCGTCGAGTTGCCGTCGGTCATCCAGTTGGAGATGTAGTTCTGCTGCACGGCGCCGCCGCGGAAGGTGCCGAAGCCGAGCGACCAGCGCGTGGACTGGTTCGTGACCGCGCCGGCGGCGGTCTGCCCGCCGGTCGTCCACAGCACGATCACCTTCGGGTCGGTGAGGCCCGAGATGACGGTATCGCCCGTCGTCGTGCGCCAGGTGAACGTACCGCTTGCTACCGAGAGGGCCATCTAGCTCGCTCGGTAGAAGACGCCTGCATTTAACACCACGTCGTTGCCGTCGGTCGTGACCGCGAAGTCGTGGTGGGAGACGAGCTGCAGGTTGGAGTCGGTGCCCGCGCCCGTGTTCGCGTCGTAGACGATCACCAGCCCGGTCGTGTTGTTGCCCGCCGCCGGCGTCGTCCACGTCGTCGCCGGCACGGAGATGTCGTAGCGGTTGTTGCCGTCGTCGGGCGACGGGAAGGCGGCGAGCTCGGTGTCCGTCCACGTCTTCCGCACCCACGAGCCGCTCGTGCGCTCGGCGAAGTTGGCGTCGGCCTCGAGCGCAGCCATGTCGTCGATGTCCTGGCCCTGGGCCTCGGTGCCGGACAGGCTTAATGGAATGGCGATCAGCGCCGAGGTCGACGGGTCGTTGTTCTCGACGCGGTTGTAGAGCTCGACCGCCCTGCCCTTACTGATGTTGAACGCGAAATTGGCTATGGCTACTGCCCTCCTCTTGCCTCGCCCGCCTCGTCGGCCGGCGCGATGGTCACGACATGCATGGGATGGCCGCAATGCGAGCACTCGACCTGCTTCGTTCCCGCCGAGCGCGGCGCCTCGAATGGGCGCTTGCAGCCGGAGCAGAAGAGCACCAGCTCGGGCAGATGGATCGCGCTCATGCCGTTACCGGCTCCTCGGCGGCGAGCCGGCGGATCGGGACGCGGGTCTGCTGGTCGAAGACGTGCTCCAGGTGCCAGCGACCGTCGTCGAAGCGCGGCCATACCGTGTAGTTGGAGATGTGTCCCAGGACCGCCGCCGGGTCGCACCAGAGCGTGAAGCCGGCCTCGCGCACCTTGCGGCAGAAGTTGATGTCCTCGTTCAGGCCCACGGCGTCGGGCGCCGGCGTGAACCACGGGTCTCCGATCGCCTCGAAGACTCGCCGGCGAATGAGCATCCCCGCCGAGCCCGCAGACCAGATCGGCGTCAGGCCCTCCTCGGGGAGCTCGGCGGCGACCTGCCAGCCGTCCTCGTCCTCGTGCGAGTTGACGACCGGCTGCCAGGGCGGGTTCCGGCGCAGGCAGTGCGGGACGACCACGTCGACCTCGTGGGCGAGCAGCCGCGGCAGGAGCTCGGGGTCGAAGGCGTGGTCGTCGCCCATGATCCAGAGCCAGTCGCCGCGGAGGTTGCGAATCATCGAGTTGAGCGCGCCGCAGATGTCGACGCCCATGCGGATGTCCATCGTGTTGCGCGGGTGCTCGACGAGCATGCGCATGTGGGCGCGCTGCACGTCGTTCCAGAAGGCGGCGTAGGTTCCCCGCTCTGCAGTGAGCACGCCGATCGTGCCGTAGCCCTCTTCGCGCTTCTCCGGCGCCCATCCGTTCCGATACGTGCCGGGGACGCCGCTCATGCCGCCTCGTCCTTGCGCCAGTCGGCCAGGAGCTCCTTCGACGTACCGAGCTCCGCGAAGAACTCGGACGCCGAGGAGATCACGCGCGCCGAGGAGCGCCACAGCCGCTCGAGCTCCTCGTCGAGCAGATCGTCGGGTGCGATGCCCGCCTTCTGCAACTGCTGGCGGTAGACGGCGATCTGGAAGCTCATCTTTCCGAGGTCGCGGCGATGCTGCTGGTGGATCGCCTCGAGCACGCGCGTGAACGAGTCGCTCACGAGCTCACGAGCTCCAGCTCGGCGTCGTCGAGCTCGTCGATCTCGATGAACGACCCCGGCGAGGTCTTCACGGCCGCGTGGCTGCGCGCGACCCTCTGGTACTGCTTGAACGCGTACGGGATCCCCTCCGATCCGGGATCGAGCACGCGATCGGAGTCCATCGTCACCTGCTGGCCGGTTCTGCGGTCCGTCACCGTGATCTGCTCGTACGTGATCGGCTTCGCGCCGACGGTGACGACGACCGCTTCCCGTGCGACGACCATTCCCTTGTTGGGATCTCTCTGGCGTGCCATCTCTCTCCTTTCGAGGGTTCGGGCGGGGCGACCCTCGAGGCACCCCGCCCGCCTTGTGGCCGCCGGGGCCTAGCCCCAGCGCGCCTCCTTCTTGGCCGCGTGATAGGCCTCTGCGGCCTCCGCGCCGCTCTTGCCCTCGGCGGCGGCCAGGCCCTTCCCCGACGGCGTGTCGGGATGGACAGCCTTCTTCTTGTCGTCGGCCTTCTTCTCCGCCATCACGCCACCCGCAGCGTTCGGAACGCGTTGGCCGCCACGACCTTGGAGCCGACGCGCCAGTAGGCGAACAGCGCCCGCTGGCCGGTCGGGAACCCGGTCGTCGCGTCGAAGAAGTGGGGGATGTTCTCGATCGAGAGCCCCACCCTGTCGATGATCTTGAAGTAGGGGTTGAAGGCGCCGAAGACGCCGATGAGCGCGTTGTCGGCGAACGCGGCGATCCCCGACGACTCGTGAACGGCCTTGCCGAACAGGTCGACGTTGGCCCGCGAGTCGGTCATGTCCGGCGCCCCCGGCCCGCCGACGTTCGCCGCCGAGCGGAGCTGCAGGTTGGGCGTCAGCATGTTCGAGCCGCCTGCCGTGTCGAGCTGGCGCAGGCGACTGAGCGTCGCGTTGTTCATGGCGAACACGGAGCGACTGCGGTAGAGCGGGGGCAGCGCGTCGTGCCAGCCGTAGAAGTCGGCCGCATACAGGGCGGCCGAGTCAGACGACGTGAACAGCGTCGTCGCCCCGGTGACGACCCCGAAGGGCTCGTTCGTGCCGGAGCCGGTGGCGAACTTCGCCGCCTCGAGCACGTCCTTCGAGTTCTGGATCTCGCTCGCCATGTCGGAGGCGAACGAGCCCCAGTCCATGCCGATCTCGATCGAGTAGGGGATGGCCACGCGCGCCATCTCCGTGGAGATCGAGACGGATGCCAGCGTCGGCGATGCGTCGGTCGTCGCCGCCGCCTCCGCCTGGAAGGCCGCCGTGATACCGGCGCTGGTGACGCCGCGCCACTCGTCGACGGTGATCGTGCGCACGTCGGCGATGTTGCGGTAGGGGTTGACTGCCCCGTTGTAGGACGGGAGCAGCGTGGGATCGAGCACGAAGGGGACGGCCACGCCGCCCGATGCGCCGCTGAGGCTCATCGAGCGGTGCAGGTAGCCCTCGTCCTCGGCCGTGCGCGGCGCGCCGGCGAGGTACTTCGTGAACGCACGCTTGTAGCCGGGCGAGCCGGTGGCGAGCACGTGGCGGGCGATGCGCTGCGAGTGCAGGTCGCCGCCCTCGTACGAGGCCATTTCCGGATCGCCCATGATCTTCTCGACGTGTGCGCGTGCGACATCGTCGTCGAGATCGGGGTGCGGGTAGCTGGCCCCGTCGATCGCGCGCATGGCGCGGTCGTGGAGCTCGCGCTTCTCGACGGCCGGGTCGTCCCACGAGCGCGTGAGCGTCGAGAGATCCCAGATGTCGGTCGGCGCGTTCGGCCGGCGCACCTGGAAGTGCGCGCCGTCCTCGGTGCGCTTTTCGTCACCTGCGGCGGCGGCGATCTGCGCGGCCCGCTGCTCGAGCTCCTTGAGCGTCGAGGATGCCTCCTCGAGCTCGGCGGAGAGGTCGTTCCAGCGGTCCTTCTCCTCCTGGGAGAAGCGGCGCCCGGCGCTGTCGGCGTCGAGCGTCTTGCGCTCCTCCTCGAGCTCGGCGATGCGAGCCCGGTAGTCCTCCTGGCTCATGGGATCTGCCATGGCCTGGACACCTCCTCGGTCGAAAGCCAGTCCTTCTTCGGCTTCGATCGGGTGTCCCGGCTCCCCGTATCCGGCGGCTGGTCCTCAGCCTCGGCAGGCTCGGAGTGGGGCGGCGCGATCTCTGCGCGTTCCTTGACGAGTTGTAGCAGATGGTCTGGATGCTCCATGAGACGTGCGACGGAGAGCTCGTCGGTGAGCGAGCGCAGGCTGGCCGTCGCCCCCGCGTACTGCGGGAAGGTGACGAGCGAGAGCTCGCGCACCTGCGCCTCGGTGACGGTGCGCTCCTCGATGCCCTCCGGGTTCGTCTCCGAGGGCTCGGGCTTTCGCACGCGCTGGAAGCGGAGCGGCCGGAAGGCGATGCTCGTGCCGTAGAGCCCGCGGCCGAGACCGTCCATGATCTGGTCGGTGAGACCGCGCAGGAGCTCGGCGCGATAGGCCGGCCCCTCGTCGGTGTCCTCGACCTCCATCACCTGCGCCACCGAGCGCCGGCCGTACTGCGGATCGAGACCGTGCTCGAGCAGGAAGCGCAGGCGGCCGACGCCCTCGGAGAGCGTCTTGGCGAGCGAGCCCGGCGCGAAGCGCTCCATGAAGTGGCCCTCGTGCGAGGAGCGCACCTCGGTCCACTCGCCGTAGGGAACGGCGATCCCGGAGACCTCGGGCGGGCTCTCCTCCTCGCCGTAGCGAAGGGCGACCTTCGTCACCCCGCGGTAGACGACTTCCTCGCCGCGGGCTTCCTCGAACTCCTGTGTGCTCACGATGCCTCCTCGAGTACCGTTTCCAGTTCGGCCAGGAGGGCGCGCTCCTGGTCGGCGCCCGGCGGGAGAGCGGGCGTCTCGCTCGAGGGTTCGATCGCGGGCGCCTGCTGCACCTGGACCGTGGGGATGCCGGAGTGGACGAGCTGGCCGAGATCGTCCGAGTTGAGGGCATCGACGATGGAGTCCGGCTCCCAGCCTCCGTCGACAAGCAGCTTGGCGGCCGCCGCCTGCTTGGCCTGCACCTCGGCGCGCCGCACGATGTCGTCCTTGAGCGCCGGGATGTCGCGGTCGTCATACCAGAGCTCGGCGCCGCCGGGAACGTCGACGATCGCGGCCAGCGAGCCGGCCACGTTTCGCCACAGCGGGCGCATGGTCAGGTCGGCGTAGCGGCGCATGGCGAGCTCGTAGTTCGAGTAGGTCGCCGCCTGCAGGCCCTCGGAGAGCCCGACGATCACGGGCGGGACGCCGGCTGCCGCCGCGATGCGCGTCTCTCCGCCGCCCTGCACCTGCTTGAAGTCGATCTGGCGCAGGTCCATGCCGATCGGGGTCACGTCGGCGCCCGCGCCGAGGTAGAGCGTCTTGTAGGCGTTGTCGAGGCCCTCGCTTTTCGTGGAGAGGATGTCGCGCCACTTCTCGAAGCGCTCCGGATCGGGCGTGTCGAGCTTGATCGCCAGGTTCGGGGTGGCGCCCTGCTCGAAGAACTTCTGCCGGTGCTGCGTCATCGCCTGGTCGGCCTGAAGCTCGCGCAGGATCGGCGTCAGCCAGGACATGCCGCGGAAGCGCGCCTCGGGATCGGGGATGGGCGCGAAGTGGACGACCTCCTCGACACCGAGCGCTATCGGCTCGGAGGAGTACGCCTTGCCGCCGGGGTAGTAGAGATAGCCGACGACCTCGGCGTCGAGCGCGGCGGCCGGGTTGTCGGGGTCCTGGTCGGAGCCGAGCACGATCGACACCCAGTCGGGGCGCATGACCTGCAGCCGGTTCACCACCCGGCGGGCGTAGAAGTTCCCGGCCAGGTCGGCGTTCTGGATCGCACGGCCGAGCAGGTCGCCGGTCGTCCCGTTCGGCCACGGCCGCTCGAGCACCTCGAGCTCGTCGGTGCCGAAGAGGTCGCCCGGCCGGCCCGAGCGCAGGCGCCGAAACTGGAAGCGCGCCTCGGTGAAGAGCGAGAGCCGCGCCAGCATGCAGGCGAAGATGACGCCGTTCGTCTGGTAGGCGGCGCGCACGTAGCCTGCGAAGGTCGCCTGGATCTCCTCGACCGGCTGGCCGGGCGAGGTGAAGTTGAGCCCGTACGGGTAGGTGACGCCCTGGAACGAGAACGTCCCGAAGGGGTCCCAGGGCGAGAAGCGCTGCGACTCCTGCGGCGCGCGGCCGATGAGCGGGCGGCCGCGGAAGCGAGGCATCAGCCCCATGCCACCATCAGCTCCTGCTCGGTGGTCGTCGCCGCGACCGAGTGGACCATCGCCGCGGCCACGAGCGCGTCGATCACGCGCTGGTCCTGCTGGCCGCGCGAGCCGAGGCGCGAGGCGTGCGGGCGGTCGAAGCGGGCGTCACCCTGCGGGAGCACGCGCGCCGAGCCGTTGAGCGCGTGGCGTGTCAGCGCCTGGTCTCCGGTGTGCTTGAGCCAGCCCTGGCGAAGCGCCTCCATGAAGCGGTCGTAGTCCTCGACCGCGAGCGCGTTCGTCTGCGCGCGGTCGATCACCTCGGCGCCGGTCTCCTCGGCGATCCAGGCGGCGAGCTGCTCGGCGCGGCTCGTGTCCATGACGACCGTGTGCAGCGGGTTTCGCTCGTGGATGACGCCGATGAGCGCCTCGACGAGGTAGGGATCGAGGCTCGTCCCGTCGCGGGGCGGGGTCAGCACCTGCGCCGGCCCGAGCAGCCGAAACTCCGAGTCGCGCCACCACAGCGGCACGGCCGCCGTCGTGTCCCACTTCCAGGCCACGTCGAGCCCGAGCCACACCGCCTGCCCGACCGGGATCTGCTCGTCGACCTGCGCCGAGAACCATTCCTTCTCCTGGATGGCCGCCGCCTCGGAGCGGGCCGCGCGGTTGCAGGTGAAGCGCTCCCAGTGGCTCTGCGTCATGCCGGGGAGCTCGCGCTTCTCGGCCAGCGATTCGGCCGTGACCTCGGCGAAGGGGTTCGCCTGCGCGACGAGCTCGAGGTCCTCGGAATCGCCCTCCTCCGGAATCGCCCAGTCGTGCAAGACGGCCGCGCCCTTGACCGAGCGCGTCCAGCACCCCTTCACGCCGCGCTCGCCTTCCTGGCGCAGGCGCTCGCGCTCGGTCTCGAACTCGCTCCCGACCTCGCCGGCGGTCGAGATGACCACGAGCTGCGCGTCGCGCTTCTTGAGCTTCCCCATCCAGGTGCGGTAAAGCGCGAGATCGCGGTGGCGGTGGAGCTCGTCGAGGATCGCGAGCGTGGGGATGATCCCGTCGCCGCCGCGATCGTCGGCCGCGAAGATCTGGATGCGTGCGTGCGTGGCGTCGTGGCGAATCCGCCGGTAGCCCTCGAGGCAGCGGAAGCGGTGGCTCGTCGTCGTCTGCGCGGCCGTCGAGCGCGTCGGGTCCTCGATCTCGTTGCGCTGCACGAAGCCGGCCGCCTGGCGGTAGATCCACTCGGCCTGGTCACGCGAGCTCGCCGCCACGGGCACGTAGCCGGTCGGCGTGAACTCGATGTGGTAGAGCGCCAGGCCCGCGATCAGGGTCGTCTTGCCGTTGCCCTCCGGGACGACGAGCCAGCAGACGTTGAAGCCGTCGAAGATGTCGGCGACGAAGGCCTCCTGGAAGGGCTCGAGCACCCAGGGCTCGCCGTTGTCCAGCGTGAGATCAGCGGCCCAGCGCCGGAAGTGCGCGAGCGTGAACGGCTTGGCCTCAGCCATCCCGCAAACCCTCTATCCATGCGGGTTCTGCGCGTGTCGCTCGCGGAAAGGTGGCGGGGTATCCGCGCTCCTCCCCCGTCTTCGAGGCGACCCCGGCCCCCCTCCCCCGGCGCAGGTTGCACGATCGGTGAGCAGCGCGGCCGTTCGCTCGGGTCGTCTCGCCGCCAGCCACACGAGGAACGACGTGATCCAGGGTGAGGGGGTCGCCGTCCCTGGCCGGCTCGCCGCACAGCCAGCACGTCGACTCCTCGGCCAGCACCTGCGCCCTGACCCGGCGGTGCTGGCGACCGCGGTGCGGCAGGGCGTGGTCCCGGCAGCGGCCGGGGTGGGGTAGCCGTACCCCGCATCCCGTCTCCCGGCACAGGTAGACGACCGGCATCTACGCCGCCCTCCGCAGCTCTTCCCGCTTCGGCCACACGACGGCGGCGAGCAGGAGCTCGTGGTCGACCTGGCCGTGGCGCTTGGCCCGAAGCAGCGAGCGGGCCGCGGCAGCGCGCACCATCAGCGCCTTCGTCTCCGGGTCGAGCGGATATCGGAAGGCTGGCTTGCTCACGAAAAAGCCGCCCGGTGAAGGCGGCTGATTTTGGGCATAGCGGTGCAGGGCTCACGGTAGCGCGTTCGTCGGACAGCCTGTCAATCCCCGAAGAGCAGGTCCGGCCGCGTGCCGGGGATCGCACCGTCCACCGAGTGGCCGATGGCGGGGATGCCGCGCAGGGCCCGCGAATCGCCGCCGGGGCTCTGCGCGTAGCGCTCCTCCTCGGCCGGCGCTTCCTCGGGAACGAGCGCCTGCCACCTGGCGCGCAGCTCGTCGACGCCGAAGCGGGGGAGGAGCGCGCTCATGCTGCGACCTCCGGGTAGCGCTTCGCTCTCTCGGCGTTCCACTCCTCGATCAGCATCTCAATGGTGGGCTCATGGAGCTCGCCCGTGGTCTTCGTCGAGCGAAGCGCGCGAGCGAAGTCGTCGCGCATCGCCTGCTCGGAGTAGTCCTCGTCCCAGCCGTGACCGGCGATGATGTTGCGGCAGGCCTGAACGACGTCGACGGCCATCGGGTTTTCCTCCTTGCTCGACTCGGCCGGCGAGGCGCCGTTTCCTACGGCGGCCTCGTCCGGCGTCGGGGCTGCGGTCCGTCCCTTTACAACCTCTTTAGAGGTTGTACGGGACGGGGTCCCCGAACGTGCGGCGTAACGTTCGGCTGAACGTGCGGCGTAACGCGAGGCCCTCAGAGCGCGCATTCTGGCTGCTGCAGACTTCCGCTCAGCCTTTATGTCATCAGCACTTGGGTTGTAATCGAGGTAATCGTGGATCTGCCAGGTGCCGTCTGCGTTAGCGTGCCATAAGCCAGCGCTAACGAGTTGCTTAGCCACCGTTCCGGGCCTATCTAAATCGGCGTTAGCTCCGGCTAAGCGTATGCCTAAGCGCGAGATAAGCCCGTCGGTAAGGTTTTTTCCACAGTACGCCAGAGCGCAAATATGGAGGCGGAAGGCCTTGTCTGAGAGGCCCACCACCTTCGGATGAGAGGCGAAGTCGTCGTCGAGTTTTAGCCAGCTCACTTCGGGCACTCCCCCACATGCCGCGCCCACGGCTTCCCGCCGACCGGGTACACGTAGAGCCCGGTCCCCCGGCGCACGGGTTTTCCGCAGCGGACGCACAGGAGGCCCGCATCCCAGGACTTAGGCATCGGTCCTCTCCAACTCCCGCACCCGCTCCACCAGCGCCAGGATGCGCTCGGGCGAGCAGGCGGCGATGTAGTCAAGATCTCTCGGAGCAGATGAGCCGGGAAGAAGAATGTCATAAGGGTCTCCACTTTCCTGCGCCGCATAGACTTCTGCTGCTCCTCGATGCCACGGCCCCGGAGTCGCCCTCTTCGCCTTCTCGGCCAGGTCGGTGAGGGGGTCAGGGCATCCGTGCTCGCGCCAGTGAGGCTCGGGCCATTTCGGGCAGGTGCAAACTCCCGGCCTGCTCCGGTCGTCCGGGTGGACGGGAATCGGCTTGCGCTTGCGAGCGATCCGTTCGCCAGTGTCGCCGGTCGTTCTGCCCCGATCAGGACGCTTAGGCATCGGCACTCCGCTCGCGGAGGAGGTCGAGAGAGTCCAGCGCATAAGAGTCGCACC
>DATBMD010000078.1:0-2997 GCA_036555085.1 Gaiellaceae bacterium | reverse complement strand
ATCAGCGTCTCCGGGACGTAGCGCCCCCCGTAGCTCCCGTAGGTCGTCGTCGTCATCTGCGCGCCGCCTCCACGTAGGCCCTCACCTTGTCGTGATCCTTGACGCCCGGCTCGCGCTCGAGCTGCGAGCTTGCGTCGACCGCCCACGGCTCCACCCGCTCGATCGCGGCGCGGACGTTGTCCGGGCCGAGCCGGCCGGCGAGGACGATGCGCCCCGCCGCCGCCGCGGCGCGCCCCCAGTGCTGGGGGTCCTCCTCCTCCCACGGCAGGTCGAGCAGCCGCGCGACCGGCTCGCCGCCCCGCAGGACGACCGCGTCGCGGCCGCGGACCTTGCCCGCCGCCCGCTCGTGCACCTGGTCGAGATCGGCGCCGCCGTCGCCGGCCTCGCCCACCCAGACGGCCACCGACAGCACCCCGTCCGGGACGTCGAGCACGCGCTCCGCCGCGCGCGGGCTCTCGGGCGCGAGCACGAAGCCGACGAGGTCGGCGCCCGCCTCGACGGCGACTGCGACGTCCTCCTCGCGCGTCAGCCCGCACACCTTGACGAGCGGCCTCGCCAGGAGCTCGGCGAGCCGCGTCGCCGGGTCCGGCGCGCGCATCAGCGCCGAGCCGACGAGGATCGCCGCCGCGCCGGCGAGCTCGGCGGCCGCGGCCTGCGCCCGTGTCTCGATGCCGCTCTCGGCGACGACGACGCGGTCGGGCGGCGCGGCGGCGACGAGCTCGAGCTGCGCGCGCCGGTCGATCCGGAACGTCGCCAGATCCCGGGCGTTCAGGCCGATCACCGGCGCCCCGAGCGCCTCGGCCCGGTCGAGCTCGTCCCGGTCGTGCGCCTCGACGAGCGTGCCGAGCCCGAGCTGTGCCGCCCAGCCGAGCATCGCCGCCGCCTGCGTGTCGTCGAGGTCGCGCAGGAGCAGCAGCGCCGCGTCGGCGCCCGCGTCCCGGGCCGTCTCGAGGTGCTCGCGGGTCGAGAAGAAGCCCTTCGCGAGCAGCGGCAGGGACGCCGTGGCGCGCGCCGCGCGGAGGTCGTCCCACGAGCCGCCGAAGCGCTCGTCGACCAGCACCGAGACCGCCGCCGCTCCCGCCCGCTCGTACGCCGGGGCGATCGTCCCCGGGTCGGCGCCGGGGCGCAGGTCGCCCGCGGACGGCGAGCGCCGCTTGATCTCCGCGATCGCGGCGAGGCCGTCGCGTCGCAGGCTGCGCTCGAAGCGCGTCATTCGCCGCCCTCCCGCGAGTAGGCGGCGAGGCGCTCGAGCCGTTCGGCCGCCGTGCCGGTGTCGATCGCCTCGGCCGCCAGGGCGAGACCCTCGCGCACGTCGTCCGCCAGCTCCGCCGCGACGAGGGCGAGCGCGGCGTTCAGCACCACGGCGTCGCGGCGGCCGCCGGGCTGTCCTGCGAGCACGCCGCGGATCGCGGCGGCGTTGTCCGGCGCCGAGCCGCCGGCCAGGGCGCCCGGATCGGAGGGCGCCAGCCCGAGCTCGCGCGGGTCGAGCGTCCAGGCCCGCACCTCACCGTCCGCGACCTCGAGGACGAGGTTGGGGCCTGCGGGCGAGAGCTCGTCGATGCCGTTCGCCCCGTGCACGACGAACGCGCGCCTGGCGCCCAGCCCGGCGAGCGCCGCCGCGTACGTGTGGGCCAGCTGCTCGGCGTAGACCCCGAAGACGCCGTCCCGGGCACCCGCCGGGTTGGAGAGCGGGCCGAGCACGTTGAAGACCGTCCGCGTGGCGAGCTCCTGGCGGATCGGCGCGGCGTGTCGCATCGCCGGATGATGGACGCGCGCGAACATGAAGCCGAAGCCGAGCGCGTCGATCGAGCCGGCGATCCGCTCGGGCGGCTGCTCGAGCGCGAACCCCAGCTCCTCCAGCACGTCGGCGGCGCCGCAGGCCGAGCTCGCGGCCCGGTTGCCGTGCTTCGCGACCGCGGCTCCCGCCGCGGCCGCGACGAGCGCAGCCGCGGTGGAGATGTTGAACGTGCGCGCGCCGTCGCCGCCCGTGCCGACGACGTCCACGACCGGCGTGCGCCTGGGGGACACGGGGACGACGTGCTCCCGCATCGCCTCCGCGAAGCCCGTGATCTCCTCGGCGGTCTCGCCCCGCACGCGCAGGGCGACGAGCAGGCCGCCGATCTGCGCCTGCGTCGCCTCGCCGCTCATGATCTCGTTCATGACCGTGCGCGCCTCGGCACGGTCGAGCGAGCGGCCGTCGACGAGCGCGGCGATCGCCTCGACGATCACCGCAGGAAGTTCTCCGCGAGGCGGGGGCCGAGCGGGGTCAGGACCGACTCGGGGTGGAACTGGACGCCCTCGACCGGGTACTCGCGGTGGCGGACGCCCATCACCTCGCCGTCGCCGGTCGTCGCCGTGACCTCGAGCGCCTCGGGCACTCTGATCGCCGCGAGCGAGTGGTAGCGGCCGGCCTCGATCTCGTCCGGCAGCCCGGCGTAGACCCCCCGGCCGTCGTGCCGGACGACGCTCGCCTTGCCGTGGAGCAGGGCGCGCGCCTGCCCGATCTCGCCGCCGAACGCCTCGACGATCGCCTGGTGCCCCAGACAGACGCCGAGGGTCGGCGTCGTCGGCCCGAGCCGCTGGATCAGCTCCACGGAGACGCCGGCGTCGGCGGGCCGGCCGGGGCCGGGCGAGACGACCAGCCGGTCGGGCGCGAGCGCCTCGGCCTCGTCCGGCGAGATCGCGTCGTTGCGCCGCACCACGACCTCGGCCCCGAGCTCCTCGAACAGGTGCACGAGGTTGTAGGTGAACGAGTCGTAGTTGTCGATCATCAAGACTCTCACGCCCCTGGCCGCCTTTCGCTCCCGGCCGGCTTCATCGGACGATCGCCGCCTCGTGACACAGTGTCACGAGGCTTCCCGCTCGGCGAGGTCGATCGCGGCCTCGAGCGCCGCCAGCTTGCGAAGGCACTCGTCGTGCTCCGCGGCCGGCTCCGAGTCTGCCACGATCCCGGCGCCGGCCTGGAGGTGCGCGACGCCGTCGCGGACGACCATCGTC
>DATBMD010000047.1:0-2667 GCA_036555085.1 Gaiellaceae bacterium | reverse complement strand
TTCTCACTCTCTGATCGCCCCGGCGGGCCCGTCGGCCGGCGCCAACCCGCTGCGGCTCAGGCGGCCGCCGCGAGGCTCACCTGGCCCGCCTGCACACGCACGCCGTCCGGGCGACCGAGCAGCGAGCCGCCCGGCTGGATGCCGAGAGCGCGGGCCGCGATCGCGGGGAGCCTCTGGACGGCGACCGGCACAGGGCCTCGCGGCGCGACCGTCGCGCCCGGCCCGGCGAAGAGCGTGTAGCCCGGACCGAGCAGGTCGAGCGTCGACCTGCGCCCCTCGTCCGTCTCGACCCAGACGTGCGCGATCCGCCCGCCGAGGTCGACGTGCAGCTCCTCCGAGACCTCGCGCAGCGACCCGTTCGGGTCGACGGAGCGGGCGAGGTTGTGCTCGGCGACCGGCCGGCGCTCGGACTCGTACGAGTCGAGCAGCTCCGCGCCCGCCCAGCCGCGGAGCACCCACGCGAGCTTCCAGCCGAGGTCGTGGCCGTCGCGGATGGCGGTGTTCATCCCCGTGCCGCCGCGCGGCGTGACGCGGTGCGCCGCGTCGCCGACGAGGAACACGCTGCCGTCGCGGAAGCGCTCCGCCAGCTCGGCGGTGAAGCTGAAGCTGCCGATCCGCTCGATGCGCGGCTCGAGCTCCGGGACGCCCGCGCCGAGCCGGATCAGCCGCGTCATCGTCTCCGCGTCGTAGGCCGAGAAGTCGAGCATCCCGGGCTCGTCCCGCACGCCGTAGATCCAGCGGTCGCCGCGGCCGCTCGGGACGAAGGTGCCCTCCGCCTCGGCGTGGGTGACCGGGTAGATGAGGTGGCGCCGGTCGCCGAGCAGCTCCCAGAGGGGCGCCCGGAACAGAGCGGAGACCGCGTCCAGGATGCGCCCCGGCCCGCGCATCGCGATCCCGAGCGCGTCCCGCACCGAGCTGTGCGCGCCGTCGGCGCCGACGACGAAGCGTGCGCGCACGACCCGCGTGCCGCCGGCGTCGCGGAGCACCGCCTCGACGCCGTCGCTGCGCGGCTCGAGCCCGACGAGCGCCGTCCCGAACCGGACCTCGGTCCTCCCCAGCTCGCGCACGTGCCGGAGCAGGACCGGCTCGAGGTCGTCCTGCGCGACGCAGACGGGGCCGGTCGGGCTCAGCGCCGCGGCCTGCTCGCGGCTCGGCAGGCCGAGCGGGATCGTCGTCCCGTCCGGCGACGTGAGCGTCTCGCCCATCCAGCCGCGCTCGTCGACGTCGACCTCGGCGGCGCGGACCTGCTCCTCGAGCGACCACGAGCGGAGGAGCTCCATCGTCCCGGTGCTGGCGACGGTCGCCCGCGGCAGGTCGGAGAGCGCGGAGCGGCGCTCGACGAGCAGCGACCCGACGCCGTAGTGGGCGAGCGTGGCGGCGGCGGTCAGCCCCGCGGGGCCGGCGCCGACCACGAGCACGGCGACCTCTTCGATTGACGTTCGTCTCATGACTCCTTCTTTCATCGGACGTATTGTCGTGCGAACGAGTATGACATATCGAATGGACACCTTGTCAAGTGAAAATGCGATACTCGTCCGATGGCACCGCGCGCCTACGAGCAGCGGCAGCGCGCCGCGAGCGCCGCCGAGACGCGGCGGCGCATCCTCGACGCCCTCTACGAGCGGCTCCGCGAGGCGCCTGCGGAGAAGGTCAGCGTCGACCGGCTCGCCCGCATGGCGGGAGTCGCGCGCTCGACCGTCTACCTGAGCTTCGGCTCGCGCGCGGGGCTCTTCGACGCGCTGGGCCGGGATCTGATCGAGCGGTCCGGCTACGACCGGCTGCTGGCGGCGGTGCGCCAGCCCGACGCGCGCGCGACGCTCCGGGACGGGTTCCGGCGAACGTTCGAGATGTACACGCCCGAGCGGGACGTGCTGCGGGCGCTGCACTCGATGGCCCAGCTCGACGAGGAGGCGGTCGGCGGCGCCGTCGGTCGCATGGAGGCGGAGCGCGCCGGGGGCATGGCGTGGCTGGCCGGCAGGCTGGCCGAGCAGGGCGAGCTGCGGGCCGGCGTCGGCGTGGAGGAGGCCGCCCACGCGTTGTGGGTGCTGAGCAGCTTCGAGGCGTTCGACCTGCTCTCGACCGGCAGGGGCCTGCCGACCGACGCGGTCTCCGACATCCTCGTCGCCGCCGCCGAGCGCGCGGTCTGCCGCTGACCTCACACTCGGGCGCGAGGCTGCGACGCTCGTAGCGTCGGCAACGCACGCCGGAGTGTGCGAGACTGCCGCGCCTGTGTGCTGCCTCGCCCTGACCGCCGGCTTCATCGGACCGCGCGTCGCGCTGCTCCTCTGGTGGATCTTCGGCGACAAGGTCGACGCGGCATTCGACTCGTGGTTCTGGCCCCTGCTCGGGCTGATCTTCCTGCCGTGGACGACGCTGTTCTACGTGATCGCCTGGTCGCCGATCGTCGGGGTCGACGGCTGGGAGTGGCTGTTCGTCGCGCTCGGCGTCGTGCTCGACATCATGACCTACTCCTCGCGGGCAGCGCAGAGCCGCTACCGGACGTCGACGGTCTGACCCGCCCGCACGCGCAGCGCCTGCCGGGGTAACCGGCGTGATCGCCGTGCTCGGAGGCCTCGGGGCCGCGTTCGCGTGGGCGATCGCGATCCTCTGCACGTCCCGCTCGACCCGGATGATCGGCACGGCGTCGGTGCTCGCCTCGGTGATGCT
>DATBMD010000009.1:0-3243 GCA_036555085.1 Gaiellaceae bacterium | reverse complement strand
ACCTCCGCCGCGACGTCCGTGCCGAACACGCGGCTGAACAGCCCGTGGTGGTGCGAGCCGAGCACGATCAGAGCCGCCTTCCGGTCACGTGCCTCGCCGACGATGGCGTCCGACGGCTCCCCCGCCGCCCAGACGTAGTCGGCCGAGACACCGGCCGCCTCGATCCGGTCGCGCGCGGCGGTCAGCAGCTGCTCGAGCTCGGGGGGCTCGACCAGGGGGATCATCCGCGCCGGGCTGTCGTCGAGCGTGCCGAAGTTCTGTGGCCCTTCCGGGTTGAGCGGCATCTCCGCGACGCTCACGACGACGAGCCGCGCGTGGCGGTCGCGGGCCTCGTCGATCGCGCGGTCGAGCGCCCGCGCGGCGGGCTCCTTGCCGTCGTAGCCGACGACGATCGTGCTCATGCGAGGGCGGCGGGCGCGGCCATGTCCGACGCACCCTAGCCGAGCGCGGCCTCCCCGCCCGTCCTAGGATCGCTCAGGCGACATGACCACGCTGGCGATCACGACCGTCGACCTGGCCCGGCTCCAGTTCGCGACCACCTCGCTGTACCACTTCCTGTTCGTCCCGCTGACGCTCGGCCTGGCGCCGCTCGTCGCGGTGATGCAGACGCTCTGGCACCGCTCCGGCGACGAGGCGTGGCTACGGCTGACCCGCTTCTTCGGGACGCTGATGCTGATCAACTTCGCGATCGGCGTCGCGACCGGGCTCGTCCAGGAGTTCCAGTTCGGGATGAACTGGTCGACCTACTCGGTGTACGTGGGCGACGTGTTCGGGGCCCCGCTCGCGATCGAGGGCCTCGCCGCCTTCTTCCTCGAGGCGACGTTCCTGGGCCTCTGGATCTTCGGCTGGAACCGGCTCCCGCGCGGCCTCCACCTCGCGACGATCTGGGCCGTCGCGCTCGGCAGCTGGCTGTCGGCCTTCTTCATCATCGTCGCGAACTCGTGGATGCAGCGCCCCGTCGGCTCGGTGGTCACGGACGGCCGCGCCGAGCTGACGGACGTGTGGGAGCTGCTCACCAACCGGTTCGCGCTCTGGGCGTACGCGCACGTGATCCTCGTCGGCCTGACGACGGCGGCGGCCGTCGTCTTCGGCGTCGCCTGCTGGCACCTGCTGCGGGGGCGCAACGTCGACCTGTTCCGGCGCGCGGCGAAGCTCTCGCTGATCGTGCTCGTCCCGGTCTCCGCGTTCAACCTGTGGCTCGGCAGCAATCTCGGAATCGTCGTGACCGACTACCAGCCGATGAAGATCGCCGCTACCGAGGCGCTCTGGGAGACGGAGGAGCCGGCGGCGTTCTCGATCTTCCAGATCGGCGGCTTCACGGTCGACGACCAGACGCCGAGCTTCGACATCGAGATCCCGTACCTGCTCTCGTTCCTGGCCACCGGCTCGTTCACGGGCGAGGTGCGGGGGATGAACCCGCTGCAGGCGGAGTACGAGCAGAGCTACGGGCGCGGGGAGAGCTACAGACCGAACGTCCGGGCGACCTACTGGAGCATGCGCGTGATGGCGTATCTCGGCACGCTCACGTTCCTGGTCGCGGCGCTGGGCGCGTTTCTGTACCGGCGCCGCCGGCTCGAGGCGCACCCGTGGTTCCTCCGTCTCGGCGTGCTCGCGATCGCCTTCCCCTACGTGTCCGCCCTGGCGGGCTGGGTGCTCACCGAGATGGGCCGGCAGCCGTGGATCGTCTTCGGGTTGCTCAGGACCGAGGACGCGAGCTCGCCGAGCGTCAGCACGGCGACGATCGCCTTCAGCCTCGGCACGTTCGTCGTCCTCTACGCCGCGCTCGCGGTCGTGGACTTCGTCCTGATGCGCCGGTACGCGACGACCGACCCGCCCGACCCCGCCGGGGGCGGGGAAGAGCCCGAGCCGGCGGTGGGCTACTGATGGGCCTCGAGATCTTCTGGTTCTGCCTGATCGGCGTCCTCTGGGCCGGCTACTTCCTGCTCGAGGGGTTCGACTTCGGCGTCGGCATGCTGCTCCCGTTCCTGGGCCGCAGCGAGCGCGACCGCAAGGCGATGTTCGAGACGATCGGCCCGGTGTGGGACGGCAACGAGGTCTGGCTGGTCGTCGCGGCCGGCGCCACGTTCGCCGCCTTCCCGGCCTGGTACGGGACGATGTTCTCGGGCTTCTACCTGGCGCTGCTGCTCGTGCTGGTCCTCCTGATCGTCCGGGTCGTCTCGTTCGAGTGGCGCGGGAAGGGGCACTCCGAGCGCTGGCGCGGCGCGTGGACGTGGGCCAACACGATCGGCAGCGTGGGCGCGCCGTTCCTCTGGGGGGTCGCGCTCGCCAGCCTGCTCCGGGGCGTCCCGATCGACTCCGGCGGCGACTTCACCGGCGACGTGCTCGACCTCTTCAGCCTCTACTCGGTCGCCGCCGGGATCGCCGTCGTCGTGCTGTTCGCGTTCCACGGAGCGACCTTCCTGACGCTGCGCACCTCGGGCGATCTGTGCGAGCGAGCCGCCGCGGCGGCGCACCGGCTCGCCTTCCCGGCCTCGGCGCTGGGGGCGGTCGCGCTCGTCTGGACGGTCGCGATCGCGATCGACCGCAACGACAAGGACCTGTTCCCGCCCGTCCTACCGGCAGCGCTCGGGATCGCCGCGCTCGCGCTCGCCGTCGCGTTCGTCCTGGGCCGCCGGAGCGGCGCCGCGTTCGCGATGACGGGGCTGGGCGTGATCCTGCTGGTGGCGACGCTCTTCACGAGCCTCTACCCGCGCGTGATGGTCTCGAGCACCGACTTCGCGAACAGCCTCACGATCGAGAGCGCGGCCTCGTCCGGGTACGCGCTGAAGGTGATGACCGTCGTGGCCCTGACGATCACGCCGGTCGTGCTCCTCTACCAGGCCTGGAGCTACTACGTGTTCCGGCGGCGCGTGGGCCTGGGCGGAGGAGAGCCCGCGGGCTATTAGCGTGGGGGAACCCATGGTTCCCCCACGGGCCCCCTCCTCCGCCGCTGCGCAGAGGAAGACCCGCGGCTGGCCTCCCGGCCGGCAAAGCCGGCCTCCGGCCGCTACCGCGGATCCACAGGAGCTCTCCTGCGAACCTCTCATCTCATCGCGGCACACGCCGCGTCCCTCAGTCCCGGTACGGAACACGTGACGACACGACTCGTAACAACGTCACGAGTTCTCGCTCGCATGAAGGGCTAGGCTCGGACGGTGGGCCTCCTCGACCCGCGCCTCGTCCGACGCGCGCGGTCGGTGCGCGCCCTCCTCGCCGTCGACGCCGCGCTCGGCCTGTGCGCGG
>DATBMD010000332.1:0-14100 GCA_036555085.1 Gaiellaceae bacterium | reverse complement strand
GCCGCTGGCGGCGGTGCGGGTCGCGGTGATCGACTCGGGCATCGACGGCGACCACCCGGAGCTGGGCCCGCGGATCGCCGCCGCCCAGAGCTTCGTGGGCGGCTCCGGGCGGGTGGACACCCAGGGCCACGGGACGTTCGTCGCCGGGCTGATCGCCGCGATCGGGAACAACCAGACGGGGATCGCCGGGATGACGCCGGCGGCGGAGCTGCTCGTCGCGAAGGTCGTCACCCCGGAGCGGACGATTCCCGTCGAGGCCGAGGCGAAGGCGATTCGCTGGGCGGTCGCCCAGGGCGCGAAGGTGATCAACATGAGCCTCGGCGGGCTGCGCGACCCGCTCGACCCGTCCAGGGACACGTACTCGGCGCTCGAGGCCGATGCGATCGCGTACGCGGCCTCCCACGACGTCGTCGTCGTCGCCGCGGTCGGCAACGGCGACCAGGCGCCGGAGCAGCCGTGGCGCTACGCCAGCTACCCGGCCGCGCTGCCGCACGTGCTCGGCGTCAGCGCGCTCGCGCGGGACGGGACGGCGCCGCCGTTCTCCAACCGCGACGCCGTCTTCAACGATCTCGCGGCCCCCGGCCAGGAGATCATCTCGACGTTCCCGCGAAAGCTGACCGCGCTCGCGCGGCCCGCCTGTGCCGAGCAGGGATACTCGCTCTGCGCCGCCGACGAGTACCGGTCCGCGGAGGGCACGTCTTTCGCGGCGCCGCAGGTGAGCGCCGCCGCTGCGACGCTGATCGCAACCAGGCCGGACCTGACCGCGGACCAGGTCACGACGCTCCTGACGCGCGCCGCCGTCGACGCGAGCGCCGCCACCGGCTGCAGGCAGTGCCCGCTCGGGCGCGACCCGCTGACCGGCTGGGGCCGGCTCGACGTGACCGCCGCCCTCGCGGCGCTTTCCGGCCCGCTCTTCCCCCACGATCGCTACGAGGCGAACGACGACGCGGACAAGCGTGCCTACCCGCTGTGGTTCTCGGGCCCGCGCCGGCGCATCACTGCCACGCTCGACTACTGGGACGACCAGAACGACGTCTACCGCGTCTTCCTCCGCCGGGGCGAGGCCCTGCACGCCTCGCTCGTGGGGCCGCCGCGGACGGACACGACGCTCGCGCTCTGGGGGCCGGGCACGTACGAGATCGACGATCTCGGCGAGCAGCACCTGCGGGTGCGGCTCTCGTCACGACCCGGGCCGAACGAGCACCTGTCGTATCGCGCGCCCGTCGCCGGCGCCCACTACGTGCACGTGAAGCTGACCGCGCAGGGCGGTCCCGAGGCCGGCGCCTATCGGCTCGCGCTCGTCAAGACCCGCCGGCGTTAGCCCTCGGAGGCGTCCAGCAGCTCCTCGGCGGGCACGTCGCGCAGGACGCGGGCGGGGTTGCCGACTACCACGACGCGCGGCGGCACGTCCTTCGTCACGACCGCGCCGGCGCCGACGAACGCCTCCTCGCCGATCTCGACGCCCGGGCAGAGGACGACGCCGCCGCCGACGCGCGCGCCGCGCCGGATCGTCGGGCCCTGCATCAGCCGCAGGCGCTTCTCCGTCCTCCCCATGTAGTTGTCGTTGGTGGTCACGACGCACGGCGCCACGAACACGTCCTCCTCGAGCGTCGAGTACGAGGTGATGTACGCGTGCGCCTGAATCCGGGTCATCGCCCCGACCGTCGTGTCGTTCTCGACGAGGGCGCCGCGGCCGAGCACCACGTCGTCGCCGATGCTGACGCGCTCCCGCACGCAGGACTGGTCGCCGAGGATCACGCGCGCGCCCACCGTCGCCCCGGCGAAGACGATCGCGCCCGTCGAGACGACGGTGCCGTCGCCGAGCACCGCAGGCGGCAGCGGCTCGCGCTTCGTGGTCGACCGCGGCGACAGCGCCGGCTGCTTGCCGACGACCGCGTGCTCGAGCACCCTCACGCCGGCGCCGAGCACCGTGCCCGGGTGCACGACCGCGGTCGGATGGACGTCCGCGCTCACGCGGGGACGGCGCCGCGCAGGGACTCCGTCAGGCGGTCGAGCGTCCGGACGACCGGCAGGCCGCCGCGAGCCTCGTCATGATCGCCCGGGCCCTCCTCGACGAGGCGGAGGAAGTGCTGCAGCTCCAGGCGGAGCGGCTCGTCGTGCGCGATCTTGGGGCTGTGGATGTCACCCGTACGGGTGCGCCACTCGCCGTAGGTCTCCGCCGGCTCCCAGGGCGCCTTGTCGTACACGGTCACCTTGCGCTCCAGCTCCATGTCGTCGAAGACCGCCATCCGCTCCTTCCCGACGACGGTGATCTTGCGCATCTTGTGCGGGTCGAGCCAGGAGAGGTGCATGTGCGCCACCTTCCCGCTCGGGAAGCGCAGGTAGCAAAAGACGACGTCCTCCACCCCCGGCTGCAGGAAGTCGCGCCCGTGGGCGATCACCTCCTCCGGCTCCTCGCCGACGAGCCAGAGGATGACGGACAGGTCGTGGACGCCGAGCGACCAGAGCGCGTTCTCGTTCGAGCGGATGACACCGAGGTTCTGACGGTTGCCGTAGACGCAGAGCACCTCGCCCAGCTCGCCGCCGTCGATCAGCTCCTTCAGCTTCCGGACGCCCGGGTGGTACAGCAGGAGATGGCCGGGCATCAGCACGAGCCCCCGCTCCTGGGCGAGGCCCAGCAGCTCCTCCATCTCGGAGCCCTTGGTCGCCGGCGGCTTCTCGACGAAGACGTGCTTGCCCGACTCCAGCGCCTGCCGCGCCAGCTCGTAGTGGGTCGTGACCGGCGTGGCGATCACGACCGCGTCGAGCGAGTCGTCGGCGAGCAGGTCCGAGAACTCGCCGCTCGTGCGCGCCCGGGGGTACCTCGCCGCGAGCTGCTCGCGCGGCTCGGCCCGGGTGTCGCACAGCCAGGCCAGCTCGGCGAGCTCGTCCACGACCCGGACGAGGTTCCTGCCCCAGTTGCCCAGGCCGGCGTGGCCGACCCGCAGCGGCCGCGTCAAAGCGTCCAGACCTTCTCGCTCCGTACGCCGTCCCGCCCGGTCGCGTTGCGGAAGTCGACCACGAGGCGCGCGCCGGCGACCAGCTCGTCGTAGTCGACCGCCGAGTGCGCCGTGACGATCACGACGGCGTCGTAGGCCGCAGGCTCGAGGGGCTGCGAGCGCAGGTGCAGCCCGTGCTCCGAGAGCTCGGGCACGTGCGGATCGTGGTAGGAGACGATGCCGCCGGCGTTCTGGAGCAGCTCGATCAGCTTCAGCGCGGGGGACTCGCGCACGTCGGCGATGTCCGCCTTGTACGCGACGCCGAGGATGAGGATCCTCGAGCCGCTGACGGACTTGCCGGCCCCGTGGTTGAGCGCCTGCGAGACGCGCGAGCGGCAGTAGTACGGCATGTTCTGGTTGACCTCGCCCGCCAGCTCGATGAAGCGGGTCGTGAAGTCGTACTCGCGCGCCTTCCAGGTCAGGTAGAAGGGGTCGATCGGGATGCAGTGGCCGCCGAGCCCCGGCCCCGGCTCGAAGCGCATGAACCCGAACGGCTTCGTCGCGGCCGCGTTCACGACCTCCCAGACGTCGATGCCCATCCGGTCGCACAGCTGCGCCAGCTCGTTGACGAGGGCGATGTTGACGGAGCGGAAGATGTTCTCGAGCAGCTTCGTCAGCTCCGCCGCTTCCGGGGACGAGACGCGGTGGATCGTCCCGATCGCCGCGCCGTAGAGGGCCGCGGCCGCCTCGGTCGACTGCTCGTTGACGCCGCCGACGACCTTCGGGACGTTCTGCGTCGTCCAGTCGGTCCGGCCCGGGTCGACGCGCTCCGGCGAGTACGCGAGGTGGAAGTCGACGCCGGCCGTGAGCCCGCTGCCCCGTTCGAGGACCGGCCGCACGTCGACGGTCGTCGTGCCCGGGTAGGTCGTCGACTCGAGCACGACCAGATGGCCGTGCCGGAGCCGCTTCGCGATCTCGGCCGCGGCGGCCAGGATGATCGAGAGGTCCGGCTCGCGCTGCCGGGAGAGCGGCGTCGGCAGCGCGATCAGGATCGCGTCGGCGTCCGTGACGATGTCGTAGCTCGTCGTCGCGTCGAGGCCGTGGTCCTGGACCAGCCGCCCGAGCACCGGCGACGGGACGTCCTCGATGTAGCTGTCGCCGCGCCGGATCCGCTCGACCCGATCGGCGTCGACGTCGACCAGCACGACGCGCTTCCCCGCCTCGGCGAAGACCTGTGCCAGCGGCAGCCCCACGTAGCCTGCGCCGACGATCGCGACGTCGTACGTCCTCCGCGGCGCCTCCGGGGCCGCCGGCGCGGTCTCGGGCGTGGTCACGGCGCGGAATGGTACCGGTGCCGGCTGACTGCTCCCCCGTCACGAGGCGGCGAGCAGGATGCTCGCGATGCGCTCGGCGGCGTGCCCGTCGCCGTAGAGCTGCGGCGCGCCGGCCGGGAAGCGGGGGGCCGCGGCGGCCGAGGCGATCGCCTCCGGGTCGTCGTCGACGAGCACGTTGGCGCCCGCGCGGACCGTCTCGACCCACTCCGTGGAGGGTCGCAGCGTGACGCAGGGGACGCCGTACCAGTACGCCTCCTTCTGCAGGCCGCCGGAGTCCGTCACGATCACGCGCGCCTGCGAGGCGAGCGCGCAGAAATCGAGGTACCCGAGCGGCTCGAGCAGGCGGACGTTCACGCCGACGCGTAGGTGTTCGCGCTCGATCACCGCCCGCGTGCGCGGGTGTGTGGGCAGGACGACGCCGCCGTCCACGCGGCCGAGGCCCTCGAGGATGCGCGCGAGCCGGCCCGCCCGGACGTTGGCCTCGCGGTGGACGGTGGCGACCGCGTAGTCCCCGGGCGCGAGCGCCAGCCGTTCGAGCACCGCCGACCGCCGCCGGGCGATCGGCGCGAACCGGGCGCTCGCGTCGGCCATCACGTCCCCCACGAGCTCCACCCGGCCGGAGACCCGCTCGCCGGCGAGCACCTCCCGGGCGTGCTCGTCGGGGACGAAGAGGATGGCCGAGAGCCGGTCGACCTCGATCCGGTTGCGTTCCTCCGGCATCTCGAGATCGCCGCTGCGCAGCCCCGCCTCGACGTGCGCCACCGGCGTGCCGGCGGCACGGGCGGCAAGCGCGCCCGCGAGCGTCGAGTTCGTGTCGCCCAGGACGAGCACCATGTCGGGGCGCTCGGAGCGGATGGCCCGCTCGATCTCCGGCGCCATCCGTGTCGTGTCGGCCGTGCGCAGCTCGAGCAGGTACCCGGGCTCGTCCAGCCCGAGCTCCTCGAAGAACACCGCCGAGAGCTCGCGGTCGTAGTGCTGGCCGGTGTGGAGGACGACCTCGTCTATCCCGGCCGCCCGGCACGCGACCCCGAGCGGCGCCGACTTGACGAACTGCGGCCTGTTGCCGATCACCGTCAGGACCTTCGGAGGCGCCACGCGCACCAGCCTAGTGCTGCGAGCGCGCCGGCCGGTTGCGGCCGGGCTCGCCCTGAGCGAGGGATCTCCATCCCCCGGCCGGGGGAGGCGGCGGGTGGTCCCGGTCCGGAGAGTGTGAGAGCGAATCCCGACCGAGGGGGCTCTCCCACCGTGAACTTCCTCCGATCTGCGGCCGGGCGTCTCGCACATGGGTGGCGGACGCTCCTGCTCGGCGCGCTTCTCGCGCTTCCGGTGCCCCTGCTCGCGTTCAGCGGGCTCGGCGTCCCGCTTCCCGAGGCGGTGTCGCGCCTCGCCACGACGATCGCAGAGCAGACACAGCAGGCCGTCACGCGCGGAGGCGGGAGCGAGGCAGCGAGGGCGCCGGTCGGGCCACTGCCGCCGCGGGCCCGCGAGACGCCCGTTCCGCCGCCGGACGAGCCGGACGCCCCGGCGCCGCCCGCTCCCGCACCGGTCCCCGCTGACTCGCCGGCTCCGTCGCCTCCGCCTGCGCCGCCGCCGCCCCCGCCTGGGCCTCCGCCTCCGCCTCCGCCTCCGCCTCCTGCCTCGCCGCCTGCCGCGCCGCCGCCCCCGGCGCCGCCTCCGCCTGCTCCGGCGCCGCCTCCGCCGCCGCCGCCGGCTCCAACTCCGCCTCCGGCCCCGCCGACGCCGCCCCCGGCCCCGCCGACGCCGCCGCCTGCACCGCCACCGCCTGCACCGCCCCCGCCACCGCCTCCGCCGCCGCCGCCACCCACGCCTGCCCCCGTTCCCCCGCCGCCGCCCCCGCCGCCGCCTCCGGCGACGCCCGATCCGAAGCCGTGGCAGCCCCCGCGACCGCCGCAGCCGCCGCCGCTTCCGAACGGAGTGCCGAGCGCCGAGGAGTTCCTCTCCTACGTCGCCGGCCTGGTCTCCGACACGCTCGATTACTACGGCCTCGACGAGCAGGGAGACTGCGATCGCCCGACGCACCACGGCTGGTGGCACGGTGAGGGGCAGGACGAGGACGGCTGCTGATGAACGGCAGGCCCGGGCTGCGCCGTGAGCGACCGCCGAGGCTCGTTCTCCGCTTCGCCCTCCTGACCGCCGCCTGCCTCGGCCTCGGGGCGGCCGCGATCCTCGCGGTCACGCGGCACCTCGACACCGTGCAGGCGCAGCAGGCGTCCGCGCGGCAGGCCGAGCTGGTCGCCGGGACGGTGCTCGAGGAGCAGGTGCGGCCCGCGGACCTCCGCGCGCGCGTGACCGGCGCCCGGCTGCGCGAGCTCGACAGGCTGTTCCGGCGGCCCGCGCTCGCCGACGGGACCGTGCGGGTGCTGCTCGCCGGCCCGACGGGGATGGTCACGTACTCGACCGACGGCTCGCACGTCGGGCGGCGGCTGCCGCGGCTGCGGGCCGCCGAGGAGGCGATCGCGGGGACGATCTCGAGTCGCGTGACCACGATCGACGACGCCCAGTCGTCGGCGAACGGCGTGAAGGTGCTGGAGTCGTTCGTCCCGCTGGCGGTCCCCGGCGTCACGGGCGTCGCGGTGATCGACCAGGACTACGGGCCGATCGCCCGCTCCGCCCGCTCGGCCTTCCTGCCCGTCGCGGGGATCCTCGAGCTGGTGCTGCTCGCCCTGTTCGCGCTGCTCGTGCCGGTGCTGACCCGCGTCACCCGCCGGATCCAGCGCCAGATGGAGCGGATCGAGCACCAGGCGCATCACGACGAGCTGACCTCGCTTCCCAACCGCGCCGGGTTCAGGGAGCTCGTCGCGCCGGCGCTCGTCGATGCCTGGCGCGACGGCCGCGGCGCCGCCGTCCTGATGCTCGACCTCGATCGGTTCAAGGAGATCAACGACGCGCTCGGCCACGCGAGCGGCGACCTGCTGCTCCAGGCCGTGGTCGGCCGCGTGCAGGCGGCCGTCGGCGAGCAGACGCTCGTTGCGCGCCTCGGCGGCGACGAGCTCGCCCTGTTCCTCCAGGACGGTGGCGCGCCCGAGGCGATGGCGCTCGCAGACCGCGTGCGGGCGACGTTCGACGAGCCGGTCTCGGTCGACGGCGTGCCGCTCGCGGTGACGGCGAGCGTCGGCGTCGCCCTGTACCCCGACCACGGGATCAGCCCCGAGCTGCTCCTGCAGCGGGCCGACGTGGCGATGTACACGGCGAAGCGCCGCCGGACGGGAGTCGAGCTCTACGACCCGGCCGTCGACACCAACGACGCGACCCGGCTCGCGCTCGTGGCCGAGCTCCGCGAAGGGCTCGAGCGAGACGAGATCGTCGTCCACTGGCAGCCGCAGGTCGAGCTCGCCACCGGCCTGGTCGTCGCCATGGAGGCGCTCGCGCGCTGGAATCACCCGCGGCGCGGCCTCCTCCTGCCCGGCGACTTCATCTCGGTCGCCGAGCACACGGGCACCACCCGCGCGCTCACCTCCTACATGCTCGATCGGGCTCTTCGCCAGGCCGCGGCCTGGGCGGCGGCTGGCACGCCGGTCGCCGTCGCGGTCAACCTCTCGATGGTGGACCTGCTCGATCTGTCCCTGCCGGACGAGATCGAGCGCCTCCTCGAGCGCGAAGGCGTCGAGCCCGCGCGGCTCGAGCTGGAGATCACCGAGAGCACGATCATGGCCGACCCGGCTCGCGTTCGCGACGTCGTCACGCGCCTCCACGAGCTGGGTGTGCGCCTGGCGATCGACGACTTCGGCACCGGCTACTCGTCGCTCACGTACCTCAAGCGGCTGCCGGTCGACGTCCTCAAGATCGACCGCTCGTTCGTGTCGGGGATGGCGAGCGACGAGAGCGATCGGGCGATCGTCCGCTCGACCGTCGACCTGGCCCACAACCTCGGCCTGACGGTGGTCGCCGAAGGGGTCGAGACGGCCGCGCTGTGGGACGAGCTGAAGCAGCTCGGCTGCGACGTGGCCCAGGGCTGGCACGTGGGCCACCCGGGGCCGGTCGAGGACGCGACCGCGTTCCTGAAGGCGCCGCGGGCAGCGACGTCCCCCGCTCGGTAGGTCAGCCGCCCGCGACGACGCTCCAGACGATCACGCCCGCGACGACGTCCGGGACGAGCCAGGCGCGCTGGTAGCCGGTCAGCCAGTCGGGCGGTTGCATCCGCCGCGCGAGCCTGGCACGGGCCGGCCCCGAGGGGCCCCGTGAGAAGCTTCGCGCGCCGTGAGGCTTCCCGTGTTCCCGTGGCTGGCGGGCTACGAGCGTGGCCGGCTTCGGGGCGATGTCGTCGCAGGCCTGACCGTGTGGGCCGTTCTCGTCCCGGAGGCGCTCGCGTACGCGACCATCGCCGGCGTCTCACCGGTGGTCGGGCTGTACGCGGCGCCGGCGGCGCTGGTCCTCTACGCCGCCTTCGGCAGCTCGCGGCACCTCGTCACCGGCCCGATGGCGGCGACCGCAGCGCTCTCGGCCGCCGCGGTCGGCGACCTGGCCTCGCCGGGCGCGGACGCCTTCCTCCAGCTCACGATCACGCTGGCGCTCGTCGTCGGGGTGCTCGCGCTGGTCGCCGGGCTCCTCCGCCTGGGCTTCCTGGCGAGCTTCATCTCGGAGCCCGTCCTCAAGGGTTTCATCATCGGGCTCGCGCTGACGATCATCGTCGGCCAGGTGCCGAAGCTGCTCGGGGTCGAGAAGGAGGACGGCGACTTCTTCGAGCAGCTCTGGCACCTGCTCGGCGAGCTCGGCTCGACGAGCGGCCTGACTCTGCTCGTGGGCGCCGCCTCGCTGGTGCTCGTGGTCGCGCTGAAGGAGCTCGCTCCGGTCGTGCCCGGCTCGCTCGTCGCCGTGCTCCTGGGGATCGTCGCCGTCAATCTCTTCGACCTCGACCAGCACGGCGTCGCGATCGTCGGGCAGATCGACAGCGGGCTCCCCTCGTTCGGGCTGCCCGACGTGGACACGCAGCGATACCTGGACCTCGCGGCCTCGGCGGCCGGCGTGATGCTCGTCGGGTTCGCGGAGGGACTCGGCGCCGCGAAGGCCTATGCGGCGAGGAACCACTACGAGATCGACCCGAACCGCGAGCTGATCGCGCTCGGAGCGGCGAACCTCGGCGCCGGCCTCTCGAGCGGGATGGTCGTCAACGGCAGCCTCTCCAAGACCGCGGTCAACGCGTCGGCGGGAGCGCGCTCGCAGCTCTCGGGCCTCGTCGTCGCGGCGCTGACGGTCGTGACGCTGCTCTTCCTCACCGGGCTCTTCGAGGAGCTGCCGGAGGCGACGCTCGCCGCCGTCGTGATCGCCGCGCTGGTCGAGCTCGTGGACGTGCGGGCGCTCGTGGCCCTCTACCGCTTCCACGCCCGCGGCGCGGGTCGCGCGTTCGCGATCGCGGCGCGCCCCGACTTCGTGGCCGCGCTCGCGGCGCTGCTCGGCGTGCTCGTCTTCGACACGCTTCCAGGGCTCTTCATCGGGATCGTGGTCTCGATCCTGCTGCTGCTCTACCGTGCGTCGCGCCCCCACGTCGCCGTCCTCGGCAAGGCGCCGGGCACCGCCGACCAGTGGACCGACCTCGAACGCCACCCCGGCAACGCGCCGGCCCCCGGCATCGTCGTCCTGCGGCCCGAGACCGGGCTCTTCTTCGCCAACGCCGACGCCGTGCGCGACGAGATCCGGGCGCGCTCGGTCGCCGGCACGCGCGCCGTGGTGCTCGACGCGGAGACGATGCCCGCGATCGACGTCACCGCGGTGACGATGCTGGTCGGCCTCGCCCGCGACCTCCACGACCGCGGCGTCGAGCTGGTGATCGCGCGCGACATCGGCGCCGTTCGCGATCTCGTCGACCTGGGTGAGGAGCACCCGACGATCCGCACGTATCCGACCGTGCAGGCGGCGGTCGACGCGCTGGCGAACGAGCCGTGACGTCGTTCGAGCTCGCTCTCGCGCTGCACGTCCTCGGAGTCATGATCCTCTCGGGCGGCGCCGTCGCGGCGGCTGTCGCGTTCGAGTCCGCGAGACGGCGGGATCGGCCCGGCGAGGTGGCGCTGCTGCTCGGCGTCGCCCGCGTCGGCGCGCTGATCGTCCTCCCCGGTGCGCTGCTCGTGCTCGTCGCCGGCCTGTGGCTCGCCGGCGAGGCCGACCAGTTCGGCGAGGCGTGGCTGCAGGCGTCGCTGGCGCTGTTCGTCGTCGCGCTCGTCCTCGGCGCCATCGGCGGCGGGCGCCCGAAGCGGGCGCGCCTGCTGGCGGCGCGCCTCGCCGGTGACGGCGACCGGCTGACGCCCGAGCTCCGGCGCCTGCTGGACGATCCGCTCTCCCGGGTCGCCAACTACGGCTCGAGCGTGCTCCTGGTCGTGATCCTCGTGCTGATGGTCTGGCAGCCGGGGCGCTGATCCGCTAGACGCGGGCGATCTCCGCGAGCGGCACGCCGCGCGCCCTCGATCGGGCACGGCGCTTCGAGCTGCGCGGTTTCGCCGACCCGGTGGGCGACCCCCTGGTAGGTTCGCGCGGGCTGTGGTCGAGCGAAGGCGAGCGGGCGACCCTCCCCCGGAACGGCCCGGCTCGCTGCGCGTGGCCCTGCTCTCGTACCGGAGCAAGCCGCACTCCGGCGGCCAGGGCGTCTACGTGCGCAACCTGTCGCGGGCGCTCGCCGACCTCGGGCACCAGGTCGAGGTGATCTCCGGGCCTCCCTACCCGGAGCTGGAGGACGGCGTCGCGCTCACCCGGGTCGAGAGCCTCGACCTCTACCGCGAGCCCGACCCGTTCCGCCTGCCGCACTGGCGCGAGCTCCGCGACGGTGTCGACCTGCTCGAGCTCGGGACGATGTGGACCGGAGGCTTCCCCGAGCCGCTCACATTCAGCCTCCGCGCCGCACGGCTGCTCGTGCGGGAGGGGCACCGGTTCGACGTCGTCCATGACAACCAGTCGCTCGGCTACGGGCTCCTGGCGCTCCTGAGGCGCGGGACGCCCCTCGTCGCCACGATCCATCACCCGATCACCGTCGATCTCCGCCTCGAGCTCGAGGCGGCGCCGAGCCGCCTGCGGCGCCTCGCGCTGCGCCGCTGGTACGGGTTCCACCGGATGCAGGCGCGCGTGGCCCGGCGGATCGCTCCGCTGCTGACCGTCTCGGCGGCCTCGGCTGCGGACATCGTCCGCGACTTCGGCGTTCGCCCGGACGCCCTGCGGATCGTGGGGGCGGGCGTCGACGCGACGGTCTTCCGGCCCCGTGCGGAGCCGCGGGTGCCTGGGCGGATCGTCGCTGTGAGCAGCTCCGACAGCCCGCTCAAGGGGCTGCTGGTCCTCGTCGAGGCCGTGGCGAGGCTCCGGGCCCTGCCCGGCCTCGAGCTGATCGTCGCAGGACGGCCCGCGCCGAACGGCCCCGTCGCCCGAGCGGTCGCCGACCGCGGCCTGGGCGGCACGGTGCGGTTCGTCGACGGCCTCTCGGACGAGGCGCTCGCGCGACTGCTCGCGAGCGCCGAGGCGGCCGTCGTCCCGAGCCTGTACGAGGGCTTCTCGTTGCCGGCGATCGAGGCGATGGCGTGCTCGACGCCGCTCGTGGCCACCCGGGCCGGGGCCCTGCCCGAGGTCGTCGGCACTGATGGGTCGTGCGCGTCGCTCGTCGCTCCGGGAGACCCGTGTGGGCTCGCGGCGGCGATCGCGGCGCTCCTGCGCGATCCGGGCCGGCGCTCCCGCATGGGCGAGGCGGGTCGCGCGCGCGTCCTGTGTCGCTATGCCTGGGAGGCGGTCGCGCGGGAGACCGCGGGCTGCTACGAGGAGGCGATCGCGTTCACGGCGCCGCCGGGACGCCGGCGGAGCAGCACGGCCGTCCCTCGGCCCCTGCCGTTGCCGGTCGCGGAGGAGGGGACGACGTGCTGACGCTCGACTTCGACCGCTTCGGGGTCGCGCCGGGCGACCGCGTCCTCGACGTCGGCTGCGGCGGCGGCCGCCACGCCTTCGAGGCGTATCGCCGCGGCGCGGACGTCGTGGCGCTCGATCGCGACGAGGCGGAGCTGGCGAAGGTAGCCGCGATGTTCGGCGCGATGATCGCGGCGGGCGAGGCGGGGCCGCCGGCGAAGGCCGAGACCGTGCGCGGCGACGCGCTCGCGCTGCCCTTCCCCGACGACAGCTTTGAGCGGGTCATCGCCGCCGAGGTGCTCGAGCACATCCCCGACGACCGGACGGCGATCGCGGAGATCGTGCGCGTGCTGGCGCCCGGCGGGCGGGCGGCGGTCACCGTCCCGCGCTGGCTGCCGGAGCGGATCTGCTGGGCGCTCTCCGACGGCTACCACGACGTCGAAGGCGGGCACGTTCGCATCTACCGGGGCGGCGAGCTCGTGGGCCGTCTGCTCGACGAAGGGCTCGTCCTCTGCGGGACCCAGCATGCGCACGCGCTGCACGCGCCCTACTGGTGGCTCAAGTGCGCGCTCGGAGTCGACCGCGACCGTGCGCTGCCGCGGCTCTATCACCGCTTCCTCGTCTGGGACATTGCTCGGCGGCCTCGGGCGACGCGGGCCGCCGAGCGGCTGCTCGATCCGCTGATCGGCAAGAGCCTCGTCATCTACCTCGCGAAGCCGGCCGGGGCGGGAGGCGCCGATGCGCGGGCCTGAGGCGCTCGAGGTGCCCGGGCTGCTGTCGGCGCGGGCGCTGGCGGAGACCGCGCGGTCGATCGCGGCCGTCCAGGAGCGCTCGGGCGCCATCCCCTGGTTCGCCGGCGGCCAGACGGACCCCTGGAACCACGTCGAGTGCGCGATGGCGCTCTCGGCCGCCGGGCTCGTCGCGGAGGCGGAACGGGCCTACGAGTGGCTGCGGCGGGGGCAGCGCCCCGACGGCTCGTGGCCGAGCCGCGTTCGCGCCGGCGTCGCCGTGGACCCGAACGCCGAGACCAACCAGTGCGCGTACGTCGCCGTCGGTGTCTGGCACCACCTGCTCGGCCACGGCGGCGAGCGGTTCGGCAGGCGGATGTGGGAGACCGTGCGCGCCGCTATCGACTTCGTCGCCGGCCTGCAGACCGATCGCGGCGAGATCCCGTGGGCGCACGGGTCCGACGGCGAGGCCGCCGAGGAGGCGCTTCTCGCCGGCTGCGCAAGCACCTTCCAGAGCCTCCGCTGCGCGGTCGCGCTCGCCGAGTGGATCGGCGAGCCGCGGCCGGAGTGGGAGCTCGCCGCCGGGCGCCTGGCTCATGTCGTCGGCGAGCACCCGGAGGCGTTCGCCGACAAGGACCGGTTCTCGATGGACTGGTACTACCCGATCCTCGGCGGCCCCGTCCGCGGGCCGGCTGCGGCGGAGCGCCTCCGCGAGCGGTGGGAGGACTTCGTCGTGCCGGGGCTCGGCGCGCGCTGCGTGAGCGACCGGCCGTGGGTCACGGGCGCCGAGACCTGCGAGCTCGTCCTCACCCTCGACGCGCTGGGCGAGCGCGATGTCGCGCTCGGCCTGCTGGCCGACATGCAGCACCTGCGCGCCGCCGACGGCTCCTACTGGACCGGCTACGTGTTCGACGACGGCGTCCGCTGGCCGGTCGAGCGCTCGACGTGGACCGCCGCCGCAGTCGTGCTCGCCGCCGACGCGCTTGCCGGCGGCACGCCGGCAGGCGGCATCTTCCGCGGCGAGGAGCTGCCGGTCGTGCACGACGTGCACGAGCCTGCCTGCGGCTGCGAGCCCCGGCGGCTCGCAGGCTCGCTCTAGTGCGCCCTCTCCAAACCGTGCACCGGAAACCCGTAGGGGCCGGACCTGTCCGGCCCGCTAGTGCGGCGCGTGGACAGAGTCGTTGGCGATCGAGAAAACGGCGAATCATTACGAGACGCCGCACTAGCGGCGCTCGAGCGCCCGCAGGGAGCCGACGCGCAGGACCTCGG
>DATBMD010000295.1:0-14189 GCA_036555085.1 Gaiellaceae bacterium | reverse complement strand
AGCGGCGCGCCGCGGAGCGCGATCGAGAGCACGGTCGAGCCGGCGAGCGAGCCGCCACCGCCCGCGCAGGAGATCGGCGGCGCCGACAGCTCCGCGCACCAGTCGCCGAGCGGGTCGGCGCCGTCGAGGGGCAGGTCGGCGAGCAGGGCGCCGCCGAGAGGCAGCACGACCTCGGACAGCTTGCCGAGCTCGCTGTTCGAGACGTCGAGCTCGTCGACCGTGATGCTCGCGACGGCGGGTGGCACCGGCGCGAGCCCGAAGACGTCGCCGAAGGTGACGGTCTGCAGCGGCCGGTCCGCCAGCGACGGGATCCCGCTCAGCAGCGCCGGCCAACCCCCCGGGCGCAGGAGCGGCGCGGAGGCGAGCGGGACGCGCTGCAGGAGCGCCGCGACCCCGGTGAAGCCGATGTCTGCGAGCGGGATGTCGGCCATCGGGATGTCGGCGAGCGGGATGTCGGCCAGCGGGATGTCCGCCAGGGGTGCCGAGGCGGTCTGCTGGGCGCCGGCGCCCGCGAGAAGCGCCGACGGAGGCACGTTCGCCAGCTCCACGCGTGCCGCGCCGGCCATGCTCGAGCCGGCGGTTGCCGTGATGCCGACGGTCGCATCGGGCGCCGGGCCGCCGGTCGTGACGGCGACGCAGGGGCCGAGCTCGGATGTGTTGCCCACCGCATCGGTCGCGGTCGCCGTGATCACGTGCCCGATCGGGATGTCGCCGAGGATCGCGAACACCGGGGCGTCGCCGGCCGCGTTCGTCGTCGCTTCGACGCTGTCCTCGAACGTGCGGCCCTCGCCGTTCCCGGAGCTCGAGCACGTGGGGCTAGAGAAGAGCTCAACAAGGTACGTGGTCGACGGCGCGCTCGAGAGCGTTCCGTTGACCGTCGTCTCGGTGGCGATGTTCGGCGCCGAGGCCAGCACCGGGAAGTTCTGGAGCTCGTTCGGCCCGTCGTCGTCGTCGTTCGCGTCGTTCGGGGTGACGGCGTTCGCGCCCAGGTCGATCCCGAGCGTGGCGTTGCCGTCGATCGCGTTGGCGGTGATCCGGTTGCGGTTCGAGGCCGACCCGACGACGGCGATGCCCGCCGCGCCGTTGAAGCCGATCGTGTTGCGGTCGAGCGTGGACAGGGTCGTGGCGGAAGCGAGCCGGATCCCGTCGGTCCCGTTGCCGAAGTCGAGCGTCCCCGCGGGATCCGTGCCGATCGCGTTGCCGACGATCGTGTTGTTCGTCGAGGCCGTCACCGAGATGCCGGCGTCGCCCGCCCCGCCGACGACGTTGCCCTCGCCCGGCCCCAGCCCGCCGATCGTGTTGCTGCCGCCGTCCTCGATCGCGATGCCGACGGTCGGGCCTCCGATCGCCGTCGTGACCGCCTCGTCGACCCCGATCTTGTTGCCGAGCACCGTGGTGTTCTGGGCAAGAACCAGGTAGATGCCGTTGTCGGCGCCGCCGATGATGTTGTCCAGCTCGGGCTGGTCGCCGCCGATCGTCGTCGGCCCGTTGGTGTCCGCGACGACGATCCCGTGGCCGCCGTTCGCGAGGATCGCGCCGGACGAGGCGATCCCGATCACGTTGCCCTGGATCACGGTTCCCGTCGAGCTCGCCTCGACGCGGATCCCGTCGCCCGAGTTGCCGGAGACGGCGGCCGAGATCGAGCCGCCGCCGGGGCCGGGCAGGCCGATGGTCGTGCTCGACGCCGTCGTGACGACGATCCCGGTGCCGTTCGGCAGCGCCGCCGTCCCGGCGAAGTCGGTCCCGACCTGGTTCGCGCGCACGGTCGTGCCGTCGGCGCCGTCGATGTGGAGGCCCGCGGCGTTGTTCCCGGAGAGCAGGTTGCGGGCGCCGAAGTTGACGCCGCCGATCGTGTTTGCGTCACCCGTGACGAGGATGCCGGTGCCGTTGGCGGCGACCGCGCCTCCGGGAGCGACGCCGGCGAACACGTCCTCGACGAGGTTGCCGTCCGAGCCCAGCACGATCCCGGCGTCGGGGAAGTTGCCGACGGCGAGCCCGCGGATCTGGCTCGCGCCCGAGCCGGCCGCGAGCACGAGCCCGTCGCCGCCGCCGCTCTGGCTCGAGCCGTCGAGGAAGACGATCGGCACGGCGCCCGCGCCGGGCTGGGTGAAGCCGTCGACGACGGCCGGCCCGGTCAGCGGCGGTAGCGGCGAGGTGGGCGAGATCGTCGCCGGCCCGGAGCCGATCGCGAAGTGGATCGCCGGCGTGCCCGCGCCCGCGTACGCGTTGACGCCGTCGATCGCCTCGCGCAGCGTGCACTCCGTCGCGTCGCAGCCCGGCGTCAGCGACGAGTCGGCGCCGGTCGTGACGACGAACGCCGCCTGCGCCGTGGCCGCCACGCAGGCGGAGAGCTCGGACGTGTTCCCCAGGGCGTCCGTCGCCGTGGCCGTGATCAGCTCGCCGGCGGCGGCCGGGCCCAGCGACCCACCCGTGTCGAACGGCCCCGGCACGGCGAGGAGCGTGACCCGGCCGAGGTAGCGCGTCCCCTCGCCGTTCCCGCTCGGGTCGCAGACGGTGTTGGCGTAGAAGTCGAGCTCGTAGGGGCCACCCGGCGGCGCGGCGTCGAGCGTGCCGGTCACCTGCAGCGACGCGCCGGCGACCGCGGTCGCGACGACGGGGAAGTTGACGAGCGCGTTGCCGCCGGCGTCGCCGTCGCCGGGGTCGTTCGGGCTGGCGCCGTCCGGGGCGAGATCGATCCCGAGCCCGCCGTTGCCGTCGATCTGGTTTCCGAGGATCGTGACGCGGCTGCTGCCGTCCTCGACGAGCACGCCGTCGCCGGCGTTGAACCGGATCCTGTTCGCCGCGGCCGCCGCCGTGCCGCCGATGACGGCGTTCGTGATCCCGCCGTTCGGGCCGACGTGGATGCCGTGGCCGCCGTTGGGGACGCTCGCGGTGCCGGACAGGTCGGCGCCGATCTGATTTCCCTGGATGACGGTGTTGCCGACCGCGTCCGGGTCGGTCGTCTCGAGCAGGATGCCGTCGCCGCTGTTGCCGGAGATCACGTTCCCGTCGGTCGGGCCGGTCCCGCCGATCGTGGTGTTGAGCGCGCTCCCGGTGTCGTCGACGGCGATGCGGACGCCGACGCCGTTCGGGAGCGGCGCGGTGCCGGCGTTGTTGGTGCCGATGCGCGTCAGCTGGATCGTGTTGTCAGTCGAGGCGACGATGTCGATGCCCGAGCCGGTGTTGCCCGAAACCTGGTTCCCGCGCACGAGGGTGAGGGTCGTTCCCGGGTCGAGCGCGATCCCGTCGGCGTTCGGGACCGCCGTCCCGGCCGCGCCGACGCCGATGAAGTTGTTGACGATCGCGGTGCTCGTGACCCCCGCGCTCTGCACCCGCACGCCGGCGCCGTCGTTGCCGACGATCCGGTTCGGCTCGCCGTTGAAGCCGACCTCCGCGCCGGACGCCTCGACGCGGATCCCGTCGCCGCCGTTGCCGAGGTCGACCGAGCCCGCCGAGTCGGTGCCGACGTTCAGGTACGTGAGCCGTGCGCTCGTCGCGCCCGGATTCACGATGATCCCCTCCTCGTCGAAGCTGTGGACGGCGAGGCCCTTGACCTCGACATCCGGGGCGTCGATCTCGAGACCCGCCGCGTCGAGCGTCGCAGTGCCGTCGAGCTCGATCAGTGGCAGGCCACCGAAGCCGGGTTGCGTGGTCGCGTCGATCGTGACCGGGTCGGTGATCGCGGGCAGCGGCGTCGCGAGCACGATCGTCTGCACCCCCGCGGCGATCGCGAACGAGATCGTGTCGGTGCCGACGCCCGCGTTCGCCGCCGTGATCGCCTCCCGCAGGGTGCACTCGGCGCCGTCGCAGACGCCGGTACCGGGGTCGGCGGTCGAGTTGACCACGAAGCCGCCGGCGGTCGTGACGGTGAAGCAGCCGGAGAACTCCGACGTGTTCCCGGTCGGGTCGGTGGCGATCGACGTGACCACGTCGCCGGGCGCGAGCGCGGCACCGTAGACGAAGTCGAAGCCGCCGTTGCCGCCCCCGTCCGTGTTGACGATCTGGGAGCCGAGCAGGAGCGAGCCCTCGCCGTTCCCGCTCGCGTCGCAGCCCGTGCTCAGGTAGTGGTCGACGCGGTAGGCCGTCGAGGCCGCGCTCGTCAGCGTGCCCTCGATGTCCGTCGCGCCGCCGCCGCTCTCGGCCTTCGTCAGCACCGGGAAGTTCTGGAGGTCGTTGCCGCCCGCGTCGGCGTCCCCGGCGGGATCGTTGGGCGTGACGCCGCCGGCCGGGAAGAGGTCGATGCCCAGGCCGCCGTTGTCGTGGATCGAGTTGACGCCGATCGCCACCTGCCGGCTGACGGCGGCGACTGCGATTCCGGCGCCCGTGTTGGACGCGATCGTGTTCGCGTCGACCGGATCGGTGCTGCCGATCGCGACCGGGGCGTCGGCATCGGCGGCGACGCTGACGCCGGCGCTGCCGTTGGCGAGCGGGCTCGCCCCGTCGGCAGTCAGGCCGATGATGTTGCCGGCGATCGTGTTCCCGGACACGGCGTCGGCGAGGATGTGGTTGACGAGGATGCCCTCGGCGGTGTTCCCGGAGATGACGTTTCCCTCGCCCGCCAGGCCCCCGCCGACGGCGTTGTTGGTGGCCGTTCCCGCGCCGCCGAGGATCTGGACGCCGATCAGGTTCGGGACCGCGCCGGTGCCCGCGGCATTCGTCCCGACGCGGTTCCCCCACGCGCGGCTGTTGTCGGCGCCGAGGAAGTAGATGCCGACGACCGTGTTGCCGGAGACGAGATTGCCCGCCCCGGGCACCGAGCCGCCGACCGTGACGTTGTCGGCGCCGTTCAGGAGGATGCCGGCGTTGACGTTGGGGATCGCCGCGGTGCCCGCGGCGTTCGTGCCCACGTAGTTCCCGCGCGCGACGCTACCGGCGGTGCCCGCACCGCCGAACTGGATCCCGGCCTGCCCGTTGCCCGAGACGACGTTGCGCGCGGAGGCCGAGTCCCCGCCGATCGAGACGTTCGCCGCCGAGACGTCGATGCCGTGCTGCCCGTTGCCGAAATCCGCCGTGCCTGCTACGTCGACGCCGACGTGGTTGCGCTCGATGCTCGTGCCGACGGCCGCGCTGCCGACGCTGATGCCGTCCAGGAGGAACCCGCGCACCACGAGCCCCCGGATGGTCGACGGGGCCAGCACCTGCAGGCCGTCGGCGTTGATCCCCGTTCCGTCGATGTCGATGACGGGGTTGCCGCCGGCTCCCGGCTGCGTCAGGCCGTCGATCGTGACCGGCTGCACGATCGCCGGCAGCGCGGAGCCCGGCGTGACGAGCACGGTGCCGCCGGGGACGACGGCGAAGTCGATCGTGTCGGCGTCCGCCGCGGCGTTCGCCGCGATGATGGCGTCGCGGAGCGTGCAGGACGCGTCGCAGGCCCCGTCCCCGGCGTCGCCGGCGAGGTTGACCGTGTACGTCGCGGAGAGCGCCTGGGGAGCGCCGGCGAGCGCAGCGAGAAGAAGGGCCGCAACAAGAGCCCGCCGCAGTGCCCGCACCGGCCGCCGGTACGAGCGAGACCCCGATCTCCCCCCCACTGTGCGCGTGAATGTGACAGATGGCGCGAAAAAATCAAGGGGTCCGGACCGCGCGCTGCATAATCGGCGACATGGGAGGGCACGAGCTGACGGCGGTCGGCCGCGACACGGAGGCGGCTGCGAGCGCCGCACGGCTGGCGCCGTACCTGCCGCTGCTCGTCCGCGCCTGGAGCCTCGAGCCCGGCGCGCCGCGGCACCGCACGCTGGCCGGCTCGCTCGTGTCCGTCGACATTTCCGGGTTCACGAGCCTGACCGAGCGGCTGGCAACGAAGGGCCGAGCCGGCGAAGAGGAGCTGGTGCGGTCGATCAGCGCCTGCTTCGAGGGACTGATCGACGTCGCCACCCGCCACGGCGGCGACGTCCTGAAGTTCCGAGGCGACGCGCTGCTCCTGTTCTTCACGGGCGAGCGCCACGCACGGCGTGCCGCCGGCGCGGCCTCGGACATGCAGGACTGGATCGACACGTCCGGCCGGATCGAGAGCTCCGTCGGGCCCGTCGAGCTGCGGATGGCAGCGGGCGTCCACACCGGCGACTGCCATTTCTTCCTCGTCGAGCGCCCGTACCGCGAGCTCGTCGTCGGCGGGCCCGCCGCCTCGGGGGTCTGCCGGCTCGAGGATGCGGCGGGCGCCGGCGAGATCACGCTGAGCCCGGCGGCGGCAGAGGCGGTCGACCCGGCCTGGCTCGACGGCGAGCGCGACGGATTCGCGCTGATGCGACGGCTGGAGCCGGGCTCCAGCCCGACTCCTCCGCCGGAGGACGTCGCCGGCCGCGATCTCGACCTGTACGTCCCTCCCACGCTCGCAGCGCACCTGTCCGTCGCGAGCGGCGAGGCCGAGCTACGGCACGTGACGGTCGCGTTCGTGAAGCTGTCGGGATCCGACGCCGTGATCGAGGCGGAGGGCCCGGCGGCGCTGCTCGCTCGCATCGACGCGCTCGCCGAGGTCGTCGCGGACGCCTCTGAGACATACGGGGTGACGTGGCTCCACTCGGACATCGACGTCGGCGCGGTGCGGCTCTATCTCACCTCCGGCGCCCCTTCCAGCAGGGGCGACGACGCCGAGGGGATGCTGCGAGCGGCCCGTGCGATCGTGGACGCCGGGCTCGTCGCGCCGGTACAGGTCGGCGTCAACCGGGGGAACGTCTTCACCGGCGACATCGGCGCGCCGTCGCGGCGGACCTACGCCGTGATGGGCGACACCGTCAACCTCGCCGCCCGCCTGGCCGCGCGGGCATCGCCGGGGGAGATCCTCGCCACTTCGAACGTGCTCGACCGGGCGCGCAGGCACTACGCCTCCGAGCGCGAGCCGCTTCTCGTCAAGGGCAAGGACCGGGCCGTGATGGCTCATCATGTCGGCGCCCCGCTCGGGCCGCGCGAGGGGCCCCAGATCGACATGGTCCCGCTGATCGGTCGCGAGCCCGAGCTCGAGCGGCTCGGCGCGGCGCTGGAGGCGGCCCGGCTGCGGCAGCAGCAGGTCGTCGAGCTCGTGGGCGAGCCGGGGATCGGCAAGTCGCGCCTCCTGCGGGAGCTGCGCGGGCAGGCGCTGGGCTTCACGCAGCTCGCGATGGCGGCCGAGCCGTACTCGTCGGCCGTGCCGTTCTCGGCCTGGCGGGACGTGCTACGGCAGCTGGCGGGCATCACGCCGGAGCGCTCGCGGGAGGAGGCGGGCACACAGCTCGGGCCGTGGATCGGCGGCGTGATGCCGGACCTGGCCCCGTGGCTACCGCTGCTCGCGATCGCGTTCGACGCGGAGGTGCCGTCCACGCCCGAGGTCGACGCGCTCGAGCCGGCGGACGCCCACGAGCGGCTGCACAGGTCGGTGGAGACGTTCCTCGAGCGCGTGCTGATGATGCCGACGCTGCTCGTCGTCGAGGACGCCCACTGGCTCGACGACGCGTCGCGGTTCCTGCTCCGCCGGCTCGTGGCGGGCACCGCGCCGCGACCGTGGCTCGTGTGCGTGACGACGCGGCCGTCGGCGGAGCGGCTCGTCGCCGAGGACGGCCCCGGCGTGTGGCTCGAGCTGGAGCCGCTCGGGGGCGACGCGGCGGAGGCGCTCGCGCTGGCGGTGGCGCAGGAGCACGCCCTCTCGACGGACGAGGTCGCCGTGCTCGCCGGCCGCTCCGGCGGCAACCCGCTGTTCGTCAGGGAGCTCGTCTTCGCCGCGCGGCACGGCGGCGCCGACGCGCTGCCGGAGTCCGTCGAGACGCTTCTCACCTCCCGCATCGACGTCCTCGCTCCCGCCGACCGGATGCTGCTCCGCTACGCGTCGGTGCTCGGGCCCACCTTCGACCCGGCCCTGCTCGCGGAGCTACTCGGAGACGAGGTCCCGGACGCAGGCGAGCCGGCCCGCTGGGACGTGCTCGGCGAGTTCGTTTCGCCCGCCGGAGGCTCGTCGCTGGCCTTCCGCCACGATCTCGTCAGGGCGACGGCGTACGCGGGGCTGTCGTTCCGGCGGCGCCGGGAGATCCACGGCCGGGTGGGCGCCGCGCTCGAGCGGCGTGCGGGCGCCCAGGCCTCCGAGGAGGCCGCACTGCTCTCGCTCCACTTCTTCGAGGCCGGCGAGCACGACCGAGCGTGGGCCTACGCGGCGGCGGCAGGCAGGCAGGCGCAACAGCGCTTCGCCAACGTGATCGCCGCGGAGCTCTACGAGCGGGCGCTGGCCGCCGCTCGCAGCCTGCCCGACATCGGGGCGCCGGAGCTGGCGGAGGTGAGCGAGGCGCTCGGCGACGTGCGCGAGCGCTTCGGCGCCTACGAGCCGGCGTTCGACGCCTACGAGCGCGCTCGCGAGCTCCGCGCGGGCGGGACGGTCGACGAGGCGCGGCTGCTCCGGAAGGAGGGGAGCCTCCACGAGCACGGCGGACGCCACGACGACGCGCTCGAGCACTACGCGCGCGGCCTGGCGCTGCTCGACTCGGCGCCCGAGGGGACGGAAACCGGTGCGACGCGGGCCGAGATCGAGCTCGGCGCCGCCGGCGTCCACTACCGGCAGGGTCGGTTCGAGGAGGCGGTCGCGGTCGCGCAGGCGGCCGTCGCGAACGCCGAGGCGGCCGGCGACCGGGGAGTGCTCGCCCACGCGTGCTTCCTGCTCTGTGCCGCGAGCGGCGACCTCGGGCAGCCCCAGGCGGTCGACTTCGGCGAGCGGGCGCTGGCGATCTACGAGGAGCTCCGCGACGACAAGGGCCAGGGCGAGGCGCTCAACAACCTCGGCATCGTCCATTACTACGCCGGCCGCTGGGACGTCGCCGGCGACTGCTACCGCCGGTCGCGCGAGGCGAAGCTGCGGGCCGGAAACGTGATCGGAGCGGCGATCTCCGCGGCGAACGAGGCGGAGATCCTCTCCGACCAGGGCCGCCTCGACGAGGCGGAGGTGCTCTTCCGCGAGATGCAGCGCCTCTGCCGCGCGGCCGGGCATGCCGTCGGCGCCGCCGTCGCGACCGGCAACCTGGCCCGCGCGGCCGCCCGGGCGGGTCGGTTCGAGCAGGCGCGCGAGCTCTACGCGGAGGCGCTGGACGTCTTCGAGGCGGTCGGCGCCGCCCGCTGGATCCTCGAGACGAGGGCGCGACTGGCCGAATGCGACGTCTTCGAGGGCCGGCACCGGGAGGCGCTGGAGCTGGTCGAGCAGTGCCGCGCCGAGCAGCCCGCGGGCGTGCCCGAGGCTCTGCTCGAGCGGGTGTACGGCTACGCCCTCTGCCAGGCGCGCCGCCCCGACGAGGCCCGCCCCCACTTCGACCGGAGCATCGCCGTCGCGCGCGAGCTGAAGGCGCGCTACGAGGAGGTGCTCACGCAGCGCGCGATCGTCGACACCGGCCGGGCTGCCGACCCGGCGCTGGCGGCGGAGGTCGACGAGACGCTGGCCCGGCTCGGGGTCGTCTCGCTGCCGCGGGTGCCGCTCCCCTGACTCAGCCGCCGGCGAGCAGCGCCTCGACCGCGGCGCTCGCGGTCGCGAGCCGGGTCTCGTGGTCGCCCTCGAGCAGGAGCCAGCGCTCGCGCCGCTCCTCGAGAAAGCGGCGGTAGCGCTCGTGCATCTCGAGCCGCGTGCGGGCGCGCTCGTCGCGCCAGCCGTCCTGGACGAACGGGACGTCCGTGCCGCAGAGCAGGAAGAGGTCGTAGCGCTCGCGGGCGACGGCGTCGCGCAGCCCGGCCGGCTGCGCGCCGCCGACGAGGACGTCGTGGAAGACCGACGTCGTGAAGGCGTCCGTGTCGCAGACGAGGACACGCCTTGCCTGCGATTCGAGCTCGCGCTCGAGCCAGCCCTGGATCCGCACGATGTGCACGAGCTCGTCACTTCGCCAGGGAGAGCCGGGCTCCCGGGCGACCTCGGTGTAGCCGCGGCCGTACTCGGGCACCCAGACCGTGCCGAACCGCCGTGCGAGCGCCTCGGCCATGGTCGTCTTCCCGGTCGACTCCGCACCGAGCAGGCAGACGCGCCGGATGCCGTCGTCCAGCATCGCGCGTGACGCTACCGGGCGGGGCCGCGAAAACCCTGGACTGTCCGGCCCGCAGCGCCGCGCGCACGATGAGCGCATGGGGTGGGGCCTGGAGATGCGGCTGACGTTGGTGCTCGCGTTCTTCGCCGGGATGTTCCTGGTGTTCGCGATCGCCGGCGGCAACTGAGAGCGTCCCGGGGGGGCGCCGTCGGCGGCGGCGCTCTTGCGCCTGCCTGCGATGATGGCCGCGGGACGATGGAGCAGGTGCGGATCGACAAGTGGCTCTGGGCGGCGCGGTTCTTCAAGACACGCGGCGCCGCGACGGAGGCGGTCGTCGGCGGGCGAGTGCGCCTCGACGGCGAGCGCGTCAAGCCGGCGAAGGAGGTCCACCGCGGCGACACCGTCGAGGTGCGCAGCGGCGAGCTCGCCTGGACCGTGGTGGTACGCGACCTCGCCGACAAGCGCGGGTCGGCGAGCGTCGCGGCGACGCTCTACGACGAGACGCCGGAGTCGGCCGCCGAGCGCGAGCAGCGCAGGCTCGAGCGCAAGGCCTCGAGGCCGCTGGGCGCCGACCTCGGCGCGCGCCCGACGAAGCAGGACCGCCGCCGGATCGAGGCGCTCCGACGCCAGCTCCGGTCCAGCCGCCCGCGCGAAGGCTGAAACCCGCCGACCGCGCCGGCGCGCGTGGCCTCGCCCACGACACCCGGCGGGACCGCGCAACGGGCCGAGATCTGGGATCCTCCTCGCGGCGGGGATCTTCACCGCAGCCCGCGTCGCGACGCCGCCGCCGGCTCGATGGACCCGAGAGGAGCCCTGACAAGGAGGAAGCATGAGTCAGACCGCCGAGACGACGCCGGCCCGGAGCCGGCGCGGAACCGTGCTCGTCGATCTCTCGCTGGAGATCTCGAACGGCATGCCGGCGCACGCGCTGTTCCCGTCGCCGATCGTCCTTCCGTACGTGACGCACGAGCAGGCGACCGCCGCGGCGCTCGGCACGCCCGAAGACCCGTTCACCTATGCCGTCAACTACGTCTCGATGCTGGAGCACGTGGGGACGCACGTCGACGCGCCACTGCATATCGGCGCCGGCGGCGCGTCGATCGACGAAGTCCCGCTGGACTGGTTCACGGGGAAGGCAGTCTGCCTGGATCTGCGCCACATCCCCGATCTCGGCGACATCGACGTGGCCGACCTCGTGCGTGCGGAGGAGCAGGCGGGGGTCTCGATCGACGGGCACATCGTCCTGCTCTGCACGGGTTTCCATGCACGCCACTGGCCCAACCGCGAGGTGGTGACGATGAATCCGGGCCTGACCGCGGCCGCCAGCCACTGGCTCGCGGATCGCTCGCGCGTGCACGGCGTGGAGGGGCCGTCGACGGACAAGGCGGGAACGAAGGGGTTCCCCAACCACCGCGTCTGCCGGGACCGCGGCATGGTGCACTACGAATGGCTGGTCAACCTGGAGCAGCTGCTCGGCAAGGGCGAGCTCGAGTTCACGGGCTACCCGCTCAAGTGGCTGGGCGGGACGGGCTCGCCGGTCCGGGCCGTCGCCGAGCTGCCGGCGTAAGCCGGGCTGCGCGGTAGGGGAGGCCCGCGCTGGACCTGCGCGACTACGCGGAGCACGACGCGGTCGGTCTGGCCGCCCTCCTGCGCGCAGGCGCGGTCTCCGCTTCCGAGGTCGAGGACGCCGTCCGGCGGGCGATCGGCGAGGTCGAGCCCGCCCTCGGTGCCACGGTCGGCGAGCTGCTCGAGCCTGCGCTCGAGGCCGACGGCGAGGGGCCGCTGGCCGGCGTGCCTTTCGCCATGAAGGAGGTTGCGCCACACCTGCGCGGCCAGGTGAGCCAGCTCGGGAGCCGCTGGACCGGTGACGGCGTCACCGGTGGCGCCGACACGCACCTGGGCGCGCGCATCCGCGCCGCCGGGCTCCGCGTCGTCGCCCGTACGCGAGCACCCGAGCTTGCCTTCAACGCGACGACGGAGCCGGTCGTGCACGGGCCGACGCGCAATCCCTGGGAGCTCGACCGAAGCGTGGGCGGCTCCAGCGGCGGCGCGGCCGCGCTCGTGGCCGCGCGGGCGCTGCCGCTGGCTCACGGGACGGACGGCGGCGGCTCGATCCGCATCCCCGCCTCGCTCTGCGGACTGGTCGGCCTGAAGCCCACGCGGTCGCGGATCCCCGTCGGCCCGGGCCAGTGGGAGGGCCTGCACGGGATGGCGCACGACTTCGTCCTGTGCCGCACGCTGCGCGACGCGGCGGCGGTGCTCGACGCCCTGCACGGGCCCGGTGCCGGCGACAAGTACGTGATTCCGCCACCGGTGCGTCCCTACGCCGCCGAGGTGGGCGCCGAGCCCGGCCGCTTGCGCGTGCGCTGGACGACGGACGCCTGGTCGGGCGCACCGGTCGCCCCCGAGTGCCGGGCCGCAGTGGAGCGCACCGCCGCCGCCCTCGACCGGTTGGGCCACGCCGTCGAGCAGGACACGCCGGCGCTCGACCCCGAGCTCCTGCACCGCGGGCTCCTCGTCACGTGGGCGGCCGGCCTGGCCCAACGCGGCGCGGCGCTCGAGCGCGCGGTGGACAGGTCCCCCGGCGACGACTGCGTCGAGGCGTGCACGCTCGCCATGCTCCGCATCGGGGCGTCGCTGTCGGCCGTCGAGCTCCTCGACGGCTATGCAGATTGCAACGCGGTCGGACGCGCGATCGGGACGTTCTTCGAGGCTGTCGATGTCCTGCTCCTGCCAACCGTGGCCAGGGCACCGTGGCGGCTCGGCGAGCTCGACCAGAACGACGAGTCGCTCGGCTGCGACGGCTGGGTCCGCACCCTGTTCACGACCTACTGCCCGTTCACCGCGATGTTCAACATCACGGGCCAGCCGGCGATCAGCCTCCCGCTCGCCGTGAGCGACGACGGCCTGCCGATCGGCGTGCAGCTGGTCGGCCGCTACGGGGACGAGCCGACGCTGTTCCGCCTCGCCGCCCAGCTGGAGCAGGTCTTCCCCTGGGCCGGGCGCGTGCCCCCGACCGCAGTCGGCTGACGAGGCGGATCGGCGTGCCGCTGTCCCGACGTGCCGCTTGACCCGCTTGCAGGGCTTCGCGTCTTACAAGGCGCCGAGCGGACTCGAACCGCTGTACGAGGCTTTGCAGGCCTCTGCCTAACCTCTCGGCCACGGCGCCGGGCCGACGCATGGTAGCCCGTCCTCCTGCGCGCCTAGAGTGGGCTTCATGCGCGCCGAGCCGGCCGTGAGCGAGCCCCGGGCAGAGCCCTGCCTCCGCTGCGGCGCGGCGATGGAGTGGCGCCACGGCACCTGGCAGTGCCCGCGCTGCCGCTTCAAGATCGGCTGCTGCGAGGGCGTCACCGGCGAGTGCGTTCCCGGCGCGCGCTAGCGTCCCGCCGGTGAGCGATCTCGCGGCCGCGCTCGCGGCGGAGCGGCTCGTCGACCTGACGCAGCCGCTCGGGCCGGCGACGGTGCTGTGGCCCGGGTCGCGCCCGTTCGAGGCGACGATCGAAGTAGACCACGAGACCCACGGCGCCTACGCGCGCGACCTCGCGCTTCCGGAGCACGCGGGCACGCACCTCGACGCTCCCGTGCACTTCGCGCCCGGCGGCGCCGCGGCGCACGAGCTGCCGCTCGCCTCGCTCGTCCGGCCGGCCGTGCGTCTCGACGTCCGCGAGCTCGTCGGCGACGACGCGGGCTACGCCGTCTCCGGGGCCGAGATCCACGCGATCGAGGATCGAGACGGCGAGATCCCGCCGGGATCGGCGGTGCTCGTCCACACGGGCTGGGACCGCTACGCAGCCGACCCGGCCCGCTACGCGGGCGCCTTCCCGGGGATCGGCGAGGACGCGGCCCGTCTGCTCGTCGAGCGCCGGATCGCCGGCATCGGGATCGACACGCTCGGCGTCGACCCGGGGCACGCGACCGGCTTCCCGGCCCATCGCGTGACGCTGCCGGCAGGCGTCTGGCACCTCGAAGGGCTTGTGGGCCTCGAGCGCGTGCCGGCCCGCGGCGCCTGGCTGGTCGCCGCCCCGCTCCCGATCGTCGACGGCTCCGGCGCACCGGCCCGTGTCTTCGCGATCCTGCCCGTCGGCTGAGCTAGCGTCCGCGCGTGGACATCCGTCCCGTCCGAGCCGACGAATGGGAGCGCTGGCGCGAGGTGCGCGTTCGCATGCTGCGCGAGGAGTCCGCGTACTTCAGCTCGCGCTGGGAGGACGTCGCGCGCCAGCCCGAGAGCTACTGGCG
>DATBMD010000263.1:0-25659 GCA_036555085.1 Gaiellaceae bacterium | reverse complement strand
GAGAGGTGCTTCATCGCGATCTCGACCGCGGTCTCGCCGTTGAACGGCGTCTTGCCGGTCAGCACCTCGTAGAGCACGACCCCGGTGGAGTAGAGGTCGGAGCTCTCTTCGACCGGGGCGCCGCGCGCCTGCTCCGGCGAGAGGTACTGGGCCGTGCCGATGATCGACCCCGCCTCGGTCATCTGGCTCGTGCCGGCGCGGGCGATCCCGAAGTCGGTCACCTTGACCCGGCCCTCGTGGTCGACGATCACGTTGTGCGGCTTGATGTCGCGGTGGATGATCCCGTTCCGGTGCGCGTACCGGAGCGCCGCGACGATCTGGCGCGTGTAGGAGATCGCGACCGGGACCGGGCAGGGGCCGCGCGTGACCAGCAGCTCCTTCAGCGTCCGGCCCTCGACGTACTCCATCACGATGTAGTAGGAGCCGTCGGCCTCGCCGCGGTCGAAGATGGAGACGATGTTCGGGTGCGAGAGCCCCGCCGCGTGCGTGGCCTCGCGGCGGAAGCGCTCGACGAACTGCTCGTCGCTCGCGTACCTGCCGTGCAGGATCTTGACCGCCACACGGCGGCCGAGCTCCTGGTCCTCGGCGAGCCACACGTCCGCCATGCCCCCGCTGCCGAGCTTCCGCTCGAGCCGGTAGCGTCCGGCGAACAGGGTCCCCGCGATCTCCTCGCTGGTCGTCATCGCCACGTAACGTTAGGTGTTCGCCGTCGAGTCGAGGAGTGCCTGCATGACCGCGCGGGCGATCGGCGCGGCCGTGGCGCCGCCCGTCGAGGTCTGGTTCTCCAGCACGACGGCGATCGCGACCTTCGGGCGCTCTCCCTCGGGGCCGGCGAAGGCGATGAACCAGGTCACGTTGCGGCCGGCGATCCCCGTCTCCGCCGTGCCCGTCTTGCCGCCCACGCGCACGCCCGAGATCTGGGCCGACGTGCCCGTGCCCGACTGCACCGCCCGGACCATCATCTCGCCGACGTCGCGGGCCGTGGTCGGCTCGACGGCGCGGCGGATCCGCTCCTTCTTCGTCTTCTGCACGATCTCGCCCGCCGGCGAGACGATCCGGTCGACCACGTACGGGCGCATCAGGATGCCGGCGTTGCCGATCGCGCCGGCGACCATCGCCATCTGCAGCGGCGTCACCAGGAGGCGCTCCTGGCCGAAGGCCATGCGCCCCGCGTCGACGTCGCTGTTGCGCTTCGGGTAGTAGAGCTCGCCGTCCTCGTAGAGGCCGCTCGCGCGCCGCTCGCTCTCCGGCGTCTCGAGCGGCGGCGCCTCGTAGAACCCGAAGTCCTTCGCCTCTTCGAGCACACGCTTCGCGCCGAGCGCCTGGCCGATCTTGCAGAACGTCGAGTTGACGGAGTACTGCAGCGCCGTCACGAGCGAGTGTGTGCCGAACGGCGACGACGTGTCGTAGTTGTTCACGCGCTTGCCGTAGGCGATGCAGTAGCCGGGATCCACGAACGTGGAGGCGGGCGTATAGCGGTCGGAGTCGAGCGCGGCCGACGCGGTCACGACCTTGAACGTCGAGCCCGGCGGGTAGAGGCCCCACGTGGCGCGGTTGATCAGCGGGGCCGCCGGGCTGCACGCCGCGCCGATCTTGGCGATCTCGTCGAAGCGGCGCTCGACGAGGTTCGGGTTGTAGCTCGGGCTGGACGCGATCACCTTGACCCGGCCGGTGCGCGGGTCGAGCGCCGCGACGGCGCCGCAGGTGTCGCCGAGCTGCTCCAGGGCGACGCGCTGCGCCTCCAGGTCGAGCGTCAGCCGCACGTTGTTCCCCTGCACCGGCTTGCCCCGCAGCTTGTTCAGCGACGTCTCGACGAAGTCCGAGAGATCCTGGTTCGACGCCGTCAGGTAGTCGTTGAGCGACCGCTCGAGCCCGGCGCGCGAGCGCGACTGGGTCGAGTACCCGACCACGTGCGCCGTCAGCGCGCCCTGCGGGTAGCGCCGGAAGTAGAGCGTCCGGCCGGCGACCTTCCGCTCGCGGTTGCGCGCGAGCCGCCGCCCGTGCGCGGTGATCTCGCCGCGCTCGATCTCGAACTGCGCGACCCGCTGGATCTCGTTGTCCTGCCGCTCGGCGAGCGCGGGCCGGGCCCACGTCTGCCAGTAGGTCGTCGCCACCACCAGCCCGACCAGCAGCAGCATCGCCGCCGCTGCGACCCTCGCGATCTGGCGGTTCATCGGCGCTCGGCCGCCGCGGCGCCGGCGCGGTTGGAGACGAGCAGCAGCAGCGCCAGCATGATGAAGTTGGCGACGATGCTCGACCCTCCGTAGGAGACGAAGGGCATCGTGATCCCCGTCAGCGGGACGACCCGGAGGACGCCGCCGACGATGATGAACGTCTGCAGCGCGAAGCCGAACGTGAGCCCCACGGCGAGCAGCTTCGAGAAGCCGTCCTGGGCGACGAGCGCGATGCGCATCCCGCGCGCGACGAAGACCATGAACACCAGCAGCACGGCGGAGGCGCCGATCAGGCCGAGCTCCTGGGCGATCGCGGAGTAGATGAAGTCGGTGTTCAGGTACGGGATCAGCGGCGTCCCCTCGACCGAGGTGAACGTGCCCTGCCCGAGCCCCGTGCCGCCGTAGCCTCCGTTGGCGATCGAGTAGAGGCTCTTGACGAGCTGGTAGGAGTCGCAGTTCTGCCGGTACTCCATGAGCCCGTTCAGGGAGCAGTAGACCTTGTCGTCCGTCCACGGGTGCAGCCAGACCGTGACCCGCTGCTGGACCCGGTCGAGCGCGTTGTAGAGGGCGGCCGCGCCGCCGAGGAAGAGGACGAGCCCGGCGGCGACGTAGAGGGCGCGCCCCGTCGCCGCGTACAGCATCGCCAGGAAGATCCCGAAGTTGAGCAGCGCGCTGCCGAGATCGCTCGTCTGGACGAGCACGAGCATCGCGGCACCCCAGATCGCGAGCAGGGGGCCGAAGTCCTTCAGCCGGCCCTGCGCGAGCACCTCCCGTTTGTCCCGCAGGTAGCCGGCGAGGAAGACGACCAGCATGATCTTCGCGAGCTCGCCGGGCTGGAACTGCAACGGCCCGACCTCCACCCAGAGCCGGACGCCGTTCACCTCCAGCCCCAGCCCCGGGACGGAGGGCAGCAGCAGCAGGAGCACCGCCCCGAGTCCGAACAGGTACTTGTAGCGCTCGAGCACGCGATAGTCGAAGCGCAGCCAGACGAGCGTCCCGACGAAGAACGCGAGCCCGACGACGACCCAGACCGCCTGCCGTGAGGCATCGTCGGGGTCGAGCCGGTAGATGACGGACAGCCCGATCGCCGACAGCACGGCCGCGAGCGGCAGCAGCGCCGGGTCGGCGTGCGGGACCGTGCGGCGCGCGATCAGGTGGGCGACGAGATAGACGCCCGCGAAGACGGCGACCCAGACCAGCGATCCGTACGCGACCTCGTCCTCGAGCGCGATCGTGACGCTCGCGAAGGCCGCGGTCGAGACGAGGCCGGCGAGGATGAGGTTGGCGAGCTCGCGGTTTCGCGCGCTCACCGCGCGATGCCCCAGTAGACGAGCAGCACGGCGGCGACGAGCGCCAGGGCTATGCCCGCCAGCGCGATCACCCGGCCGCCGTGGCCGGCGCCGTGATGACGCACGCCGACGTCGGGCAGCGGCGAGCCGACCGTGGTCGCGGCCCGGGCCGGCCGCGGCGCCGGCTCGGGCTCGGGCTCGGGCTCGGGCTCCTCGTCCGCCTCGGGCTCCTCGTCCACCTCGGGCTCCTCGTCCGCCTCGCCGTCTTCGTCCACGGCGTCCGTCGCCGTGACCTCGTCGAGCTGCGGCAGCGGCGACGCGGCGGTGGTCGCGGCCCGCAGGGGCGGCGACTCCTCGGTCGTCTCGTCAGGCTCCGGGAGCTCCTCGTCCTCCCCCGGCGCCGTTCCCTCGACGATCTCGAACACGATCACCGTGATGTTGTCCTCGCCGCCCGCCCGGTTCGCCTCCTCGATCAGCAGCGCGGCGATCCGCCCCGGGTCGTTCTCGCCCCTGCCGGCGGCGTCGAGCACGTCGGCGTCCCGGACCATGGCGGTGAGGCCGTCGGAGCAGATCAGGAACAGGTCGCCGGGGGCGATCTCGACGGTCAGGGTGTCGACCTCTACGTCGGGGTCGGTGCCGAGCGCGCGCGTGATCACCGAGCGCTGGGGATGCTCGGCGGCTTCCTCCTGCGTGAGGCGGCCGCTCCGCAGCAGCTCGCCGACCAGCGAGTGGTCCTCGGTCAGCTGCTCGAGCGCGCCGTCCCGGATCCGGTAGGCGCGCGAGTCGCCGACGTGGCCGAGCGCCAGCGACCCGTCCTCTTCGTCCACCAGGGCCACCGTCGCGGTCGTTCCCATCCCGGCCGCGGCGGGATCCTCGAGCGCCCGGCGGTAGATCCGCGCGTTGGCCTCCCGCACGAGCTCGACCACGGCCTCCGTCCCCCGCATCTCGCGCGTGCGCTCCTCGAGCGCCGCCGCGGCGAGGCGCGAGGCGAGCTCACCCGCCTGGGCGCCGCCCATCCCGTCCGTCACCGCGAACAGCGGCGGCCTGCAGACGAACGCGTCCTCGTTCCGGAGCCGGCGCCGGCCGGTGTCGGTCTCCGCGGCGGTGCGGCCGACCCTCATCGCCGGCGTCTCCTCGGACGGCTCGGTCATGCGGCCTCCACGAGTAGGTCCGTCTGGCCGATCCGGACCACATCGCCCTGTTGCAGCTGGCGCGCGGTCGTCACGCGGGCGCCGTTGACGAAGGTGCCGTTCGTGGAGCCGGCGTCCTCGAGCCAGAGCCCGTCGGCGCGGACCTCGAACTGCGCGTGCCGGCTGGAGACATAGTCGTCGCTGTCGATTCGCAGGCCGTTCTCCGCGCCGCGACCGACGCTGACGGGAGCCGTCAGCTCGACCGTCGCGCCCTGCGAGAGCGACGGGCTCGAGAGCACGACCAGCCTCGCCGCCCGCGACGATTCGTACGCCGCGCGCAGGGCCTCGGCCTCGGCGGCGCCGAGGACGATGCTCTCCTGCGGGGGAGCGGCACGCAGGTCCCGCGTGGCTGAGCGGACGACCAGCCAGATGAAGAGGTAGAGGAGCACGAGAAAGCCGATCTTCAGCGCGAGCAGCGCCTCGTCGACCTCGACCGCGACGTTCACGGCAGGCTGCGGCCGAAGACGACGTTCGTGTCGCCGAGCAGGATCCGGTCGCCGTCGGAGAGCTTGGCCCGGTCGACGCGTTCCCCGTTCAGCTCGGTCCCGTTCGTCGAGCCGAGGTCGACGAGCCAGTACGTCGCGCCCTCCTGCACGAGCTCGGCATGGCGGCGCGAGACGTTTCCGTCGGAGATCCGGATGTCGCATTCCCGGGAGCGCCCGAGCAGGACCCGCCGCGACGCCACCTCGTGCGAGCGGCCGTCGACGGTCAGCGTCACGATCTCGCGCGCCACCTCGGGCACGGCGTCCTCTGCGGCGGCCTCGGGCTCGCGCGAGCGGTAGACCATCGTCGCCGCCGGCTCGACTGTCAGCACCGGCACGGGCGGCGCCGGCGCCGCGATCGGCTCGGGCGCCCCCAGCCCCGGCCCGCCCGCGGGCAGCAACGGCCGCTGCGGCAGCGGCGCGAGCCCCTCCTCGGGCTGGACGACGCGCGTCGCGATCCCGAACTCCCCGACCGCGAGGTCCTCGTCGGTCGTGAGCGTCACCCGGGGCGGCGTCAGCAGCGCGTACGACTCCCGCTTCGCGTGCTCCGAGAGGTACTCCTGGAGCTCGCCGATCAGGGAGCCTTCGTACCCGGCGAACTGGGCCCGGTCGCCCGGCGAGAGGTAGATGGTGTACTCGTTCGGGACGTAGACGCGCGAGACCGAGACGGAACGGTGCTCGTCCATCTCCTTCGCGAGCTTGCGCGCGAGCTCGACGGGCTGGACGTGCGTACGGAACGCCCGGCCGAAGACGCCCTCGAAGAGCCCTTCGATCTTGGATTCGATGCTCCGCAGCACGCTCACGAACGTCCCTTGCCCGTGCCCGGCCTCCCGCGGCTCACCCCGAGCCGGCTCGGGCGGGGGAGTTCGGAGCAGGGCGTCTCATCTGGCACAACCGTGTCCCGGACGAGTCTAGCGAGCACCCCTGAGCGCGAGGGTGCCGCAGAGCAGCGCGCAGAGCAGCCACGTGCCCACGACGATCGAGATCGACGGGATCGACGGCGCCGCGAGCAGGACGAGCGCCAGCTGGAGCGCGCCCAGGCCGGCGATTCCCCAGAGGCCGTGCGCGCGGGCACGCGGCAGCAGGACCGCGGTGATCGCGAAGGCGAACGCGGTCGTCGCCAGCGCGGCGTTGTCCGCGAGCACGTCGAGCAGCGCCGTCCCCACGTCGGCCGGCCGTTCCGTCGTCGCCACGCCGATGTCCCCGACGCTGTCGCCCGTCAGCGGCAGCGGCTGCCCGCGCAGGCCCGCGACCACGGCGGCGGCCAGCACGGCGACGCCCGCGTGGAGCCCCCGACGCCAGGCCCCGCGTGCGGGCTGCACGGCCAGCGGGACGAGCGCGAGCCCCCCGATCGGCGCGAGCAGCGGGCCGGCCGCGAAGGCGAGCCCGGCGCGCGCGTCGCGCCAGGTCACCGCCAGCCAGGCGAGCGCGAGCGCCCCGTACAGGACGGCGGCGCCCTGGGCGACGTTGCCGAGCGGGAAGAGGGGCATGAACAGCGCCAGCGCCAGCCCGGCCCGGGGCCAGCGGTAGGCGATCGCCGCGGCTGCGAGCCCGAGCGACACGAGCAGCAGCGGCGGCCAGAAGGGCAGCAGCGCGCCGCCGACCAGCGCGGTCAGGCCGACCAGCACGACCGAGACGAGCCTGGCCTCGAGCGCGGCGGGGACGGCGATCGCGCGCGGTTCCTCGACCGCCTTCGCCTCTGGTCGCCGCCGCGGCGCGCGCCGGTCCTCGCGCGGCGCCGTCAGCGCGGCGCGCAGCTCGGCGGCGAGCTCGGCGGCGCTCGGGCGTTTCGCCGGGTCGATCGCGAGCGCGTCCTCGACCGCGGCCAGCAAACGGTGCGGGAGATCGGGACGCTTGGACGCGAGCGGCGGCGCTCCGGCCTCGATCGTGGCGGCGACGCTCGGGAGCGGGACGCCCCAGAACGGGTGCTCGCCCGCCAGCGCCTCCCAGAGCATCACGCCCACCGCCCACACGTCGCTCGCGGACGTCGCCTCGTCCCCGCGCAGGCGCTCGGGTGAGATGTAGGCCAGCGTGCCGGGGACGTCGCCGACCGCGGTCAGCGTGTCGGCCTCGTCGAACTGCGCGAGCCCGAAGTCGAGCAGCTTGACGCTCACCTCCGGCCCCTCCGCGACCAGCACGTTCGACGGCTTCACGTCACGGTGGACGATCCCGCGGGCGTGCGCGTGCACGAGCCCGTCGAGGACCTGCGCCGTCGCTTCGAGCGTCGCCGCGTCCGTCAGGCTCCCGTTGCGAAGCGCCTCGCGCATCGTACGACCCTGCACGTACTCGTAGGCGATGTAGACATGGCCGGCGTCGCCGCCGAAGTCGTACGCGCGGACGCAGCGCTCGTGCCGGAGGCGTGCGGCAGCCTCCGCCTCGCGTGCCGCCCGCGACGCCCGCTTGCCCTCGCGCGCGACGATCTTCAGGGCGACGTCGAGGCCCGTCCGCTCGTCACGGGCGAGCCAGACCGAGCCCGAGCCGCCCCGGCCGAGCGGCCGCAGGGGCCGGTACCGGTCGAGGACGAGCTCTCGCTCCGGCAGGACGAAGGCGGCGGACGACACGTCCCGACCGAGTTCGCCGCTGCGCGGAGTGGTCCTCCGCATGCCGGGCGATCCCGTACAGTGATCGCTTGCACCGGGAGTGCGGGTGAGCACGCGCGACGACGACATCCTCGATTTCGACTTCCTCGAAGAGGGCGCGACCGCCGAGTCGCAGGCCCGCAACCGGGGCTCCGGCTCCGGCCCGCAGGGCCCGTCCGACGGCGGCCCCCGACGCCCCCAGGTGCGGCTCAAGTCCGGCTGGACGCCGCTGCTCCGCCTCGTCGGGCTGATCGCGTTCGCGATCCTCGTCGTCGTGCTGCTCGTCGTCTGGGCGCAGGGGTGTGCCAGCGACCGCGAGCGCGAGGCGTACGACGACTACATGACCGACCTCAAGGCCGTCGGCGACGAGTCGGCGACGATCGGCAACGATCTCGGCGAGCTGCTGACGACACCGGGGCTCCAGCAGACCGAGCTCGAGACGCAGCTCGCCGGCCTGATCCAGCGCCAGCAGCTGGGCGTCGAGAACGCCAACGACCTCGACCCGCCGGGCCCCGTGCGTAACGCGCACGAGCACGCGATCGACGCGCTGCGGTTCCGCGTGGGCGGCATGCAGGGGCTGCTCGACACCTTCGTGGCGACCAAGACGTCGGACGACCGCAACGAAGCCGGGGAGCGTCTGGCGGCGCAGGCGCAGCGGCTGACCACCAGCGACGTCGTCTGGAACGACCTCTTCCGGATCCCGGCCACCGCCGAGCTGAAGGACCGCGACATCACCGGCGTCGCCGTCCCCGCCTCGATCTTCGTCGAGAACGCCGACCTCTACACGACGCGCTCGATGACCCAGACCTGGCAGCGGATCCACGGCGCCTCGACCGGCGGCACTCCCACCGGGATCCACGGCAACGGGATCGAGAGCGTCACCGTGCAGCCGGCCGGGCAGCAGCTCTCCACCGACACCGAGACGACGATCCAGTCGTCGACGGATCTCGCGTTCGAGGTCGCCGTCACGAACTCGGGCGACTTCCAGGAGGTCGGCGTGAAGGTAACCTTGACGATCCCGAAGGCGGAAGGGCCGATCGTCAAGAACGGCACCATCGACCTGATCGAGCCCGGCGAGACGCAGACCGTCACCTTCCGCGACTTCCCCGACCCGCCGTTCGGCGAGCAGGTGACGGTCAAGGTGGACGTCCTGCCGGTTACCGGCGAGGCGAACACGTCGAACAACTCCGCCGAGTACCCCGTCATCTTCTCGCTGAGCTAGGAGGCCGACGTGGATGCTTCGCTCGTGGTGGCCGTCGCTGCCTGCGTCGTCGCGGGGATCGCCCTGGTCCTCGCGGTCGTGCTCTCCTGGCGGCTCTCCCGGCTGCGCGCCGCGCAGGGAGTCCTGCTCGGTGGTGGGACGCGCGACCTCGTCGACTACGCCGTCTCGCTGCAGGGCCGCATCGACGATCTCCAGGGCGCCGTGGGGGAGCTGGCGGCGGGGCTGTCGCGGGTCGACCGGCGGGTGGACGGGGCGCTGACGAACACGGCCGTCGTCCGCTACGACGCCTACGAGGGGACCGGCGGCCAGCAGTCGGCGTCGTTCGCGTTCCTCGACGCCAACCGCAGCGGCACGGTCGTCACCGCCATCCAGGGCCGCGATTACGCCCGGATCTACGTCAAGGACCTCGACCGAGGCCGCGCCGCGATCGCGCTCTCGCCCGAGGAGCTCGAGGCGGTCGAGCGGGCAATGGCACGTTAGCCCCCGATCCCGCGTGATTAGGCCGAATCGCGGGCGAAGCCCGCGAGCCCGCCTGGTAGATTCACTGCGCTGTGCAGCAGGTTCTCGTCCTCAACGCGAGCTACGAGCCGCTGAACGTCTGTTCGGTGCGGCGGGCGCACGTGCTCGTCCACAAGGGCAAGGCCGAGGTGATCGAGCGACTCGACCGCCCGCTCCGCTCCGCCGGCTCGTCGTTCGTCTGGCCGCACGTGATCCGGCTGCTCGCGTATGTGCGCGTCCCGCGGGCGATCACGAGGCGCATCTCCCGCCGCGTCCTCTTCGCGCGTGACGGCTGGCGGTGCGTCTACTGCGGCGCCAACGGCGGGCGGCTGACGCTCGACCACGTCGTCCCTCGGTCGCGCGGGGGCGACTCGGTCTGGGAGAACGTCGTCACCGCCTGCGCGCCCTGCAACCTGCGCAAGGGCGACCGGACGCTCGAGGAGGCATCGATGTCGCTGCCGCGCCAGCCGCACCCGCCCGCGCCCGTGCTCTTCATCCGGCTCGCCGCCCACAGCCTGCCCGAGGTCTGGCGCAGCTACCTGCCGACGCTCGACCATCTGCACGGGCCCGCGGTAGAGGCGGCATAAGAACCAGGCCGCCTCACGCGCCCGGCGGCTCCGGCTCCTCCTCGCGGTCCGCCCGATACGAGCCGAACACGCGCAGTCGCGCGGTCAGGCCGCGCAGCTCCGCCAGCGTGGCGGAGACCTCGGGATCGAGCGGGTGGCCCGCGAGCACGGCGTCGAAGCGATAGCGCCACGGCTGAGCGGGGATCGGCCGCGACGCGAGCAGCGACAGGTCGATCCCGTGCCGCGCGAGCGGCTCGAGAGCGCGATGGAGCGCGCCCGGCTGGTGGTCCGTGACGAACGAGAACGCGGTGCGCCACAGGCCGTCCCGGCGGTCGAGACGGGTGTACGGCGCGATCGAGACGAAGCGCGTGTACGCCTCGGGGTGGTCGCCGACGTCCTCGGCGACGACCACGAGCTTGTTGAGGCGCGCGGCGCGGTGGCTCGCGATCGCGACCACCGCCGGGTCGCCGAGCGTGGCCACGTGCGCGGCGGCGTCCCCCGTCGTCGGCGCCGCGGTCGCCGTGACGTGCGGAAGCGACGCGAGCAGGTGGCGGCACTGGTCGAGCGCGACCGGGTGGGAGTGGATCTCGCGGACGTCCGCCAGCTCGACGGCCGCGGGGCCGACGAGGCAGTGGCGGATCGGCAGGATCGCCTCGGCCACGATCGAGAGCGACGAGTCGTAGAGCAGGTCGTGCGTCTCGGCGACCGGCCCCGCGAGCGAGCTCTCGATCGGCAGCACGCCGTAGGGCGCGTCGCCGGAGGAGACCGCCCTGACGACGTCCGCGAACGTCGGCAGGGCGACCAGCCGGGCGGCCGGGAACAGGCGGTCGCAGGCGGCGGCGCTGTGGGCGCCCTCTCGGCCCGGGTAGGCGACGGTCAGCTCGGCTGTCATCTGCATTCGTGTGTACCTCTTCGGACGCTGAACGGGCTCCGCCTGGTGATCAGCTAGCCGGCGTGTGGCGGGACGCTGAGGCGCCGGCTAGCGCCTAAAGGCGAAGCCGAAGAACGCCCGGCGGGAGAAGAGGTGATGCCGCGCGTCCGTCATCGTGGCCTACAACGTAGGGGATCGGTCGAGCGCGCGCAAGACGGCGTCGCCGAAGGCCGCCGTCGTCGCCTCCCCGCCGAGGTCGGGGGTCGGCGACAGCTCGAGCGCGTTGTCGACGGCCTCCTCGAGCGCCGCGCCCGCCTCCGCTTGCCCGAGGGCGTGCGTCAGCAGCAGCGCGACCGAGCGCAGCATCGCCGCGGGGTTCGCGATTCCGTGGCCCGCGATCTGCGGCGCCGAGCCGTGGACCGGCTCGAACAGCCCCGGCCCGCCGTCGCCGAGGGAGGCGGAGGCGGCCAGGCCGAGCCCGCCGGTGACCGCGGCGGCGACGTCGGAGAGGATGTCGCCGAAGGTGTTCTCCGTCACGACGACGTCGATCGACTCCGGCGCCAGGACGATCGTCATCGCGAACGAGTCGACGAGCGCGTGGTCGAGGGGCACCTCGGGATAGTCGGCGGCGAGCTCGACGACGACGTCACGCCAGAGCCGTGAAGTGTGGAGGACGTTGACCTTGTCGACGGACGTGAGCCGTCCCGCCCGCGAGCGGGCGAGCTCGAACGCCCGTCGCGCGATGCGCTCGACCTCGGGGCGGGTGTACTCGCAGGTGTCGAACCAGGTGCCGTCGTCGCGGGTCCCGCGCTCGCCGAAATAGAGCCCGCCGGTCAGCTCGCGGACGATCACCAGGTCGATGCCGTCGGCGCGGGCCGGGCGCAGGTTGGCGTAGACGCCGAGCTCCTTGCGGAGCGCCAGCAACCCCTGCTCCGGGCGCACGGCCTTCCCCTCGAGCTCGGGCAGGCCGACGGCGCCCAGGAGCACGCCGCCCGACTCGCGGCAGGCCGCGAGCGTCTCGTCGGGCAGCGGCGTCCCTTGCGCCAGGATCGCGTTGCCGCCGAACGCGTGCTCGTCGTGCTCGATCCCGAGCGCGTCGAGCACGCGCAGCGCCTGCGACGTGACCTCAGGCCCGATCCCGTCGCCGGGGAGGACCGCGACGGTCACGCCACGCCCGCTGCCGCCTCGTAGGCCGCGATCGCGTCCTCGTGCGTGAGCGTCAGCGCGATCTCGTCGAGGCCGTGCAGGAGGCGGTGCCGGCTGGGCTCGTCGACCTCGAACCGGATGACGCGCCCGTCGGGCGCCGTGATCGTCTGCTCCTCCAGGTCGACCGTCAGGTCCGAGCCGCGGTCGAGGTCGATCGACTCCATCAGGCTCTTCACGTCGCCCTCCGGCAGCTGCACGCAGAGGAGCCCGATCTTGTGGGCGTTCGTCCGGAAGATGTCCCCGAACGACGGCGCCACGACGACGTCGAAGCCGTACTCCTGCAGCGCCCAGGTGGCGTGCTCGCGCGACGAGCCGCAACCGAAGTTCCGACCGGCGAGCAGCACCTTCGCCCCGAGGAACTCCGGCCGGTTGAGCTCGAAGCCGGGCTGCTGGCGCCAGTCGTAGAAGAGGCACTCGCCGAAGCCGGTTCGCTCGATCCGCTTCAGGAACTGCTTCGGGACGATCTGGTCCGTGTCGACATCGGGGCGGTCGAGCACCGCCGCGCGGCCGGTCACGCGCGTGAACGCCTTCACGCCGGCACCTCCTCCCGCTCGAGCGTGCGCACGTCCACGAAGTGGCCGTGGACGGCCGCCGCCGCCGCCATCTGCGGGCTCACGAGATGCGTGCGCCCGCCGCGCCCCTGCCGCCCCTCGAAGTTGCGGTTGGACGTCGACGCGCAGCGCTCCCCGGGCTGGAGGACGTCCGGGTTCATGCCGAGGCACATCGAGCAGCCGGCGAGCCGCCACTCGAGCCCTGCCTCTATGAAGACCTTGTCCAGGCCTTCCTCCTCGGCCTGCTCCCGCACCCGCGCGGAGCCGGGCACGACGAGCGCGGTCACTCCCGGAGCAACGCGCCTGCCCGCGACGATCTCGGCGGCGGCCCGGAGGTCCTCGAGGCGCGAGTTCGTGCACGACCCGATGAAGACGCGGTCGATCGCGATCTCCTCGATCGGCGTCCCCGGCCGCAGGCCCATGTACGTGAGCGCGCGCTGGGTCGCCTCGCGGTCGTCGGGATCGTCGAGCTCGGCCGGGTCGGGCACCACGCCGGTCACGGGCACCACCATGCCGGGGTTCGTCCCCCACGTGACCTGGGGGGCGAGCTCGGAGACGTCGATCCGCACGTGCTCGTCGAACCGCGCGCCGGCGTCGGAGGGAAGCGTCCGCCAGCGGTCGAGCGCGCGCTCCCAGTCGGCGCCGCTGGGGGCCTCCTCCCGGCCTTCGAGGTACGCGAACGTGACGTCGTCCGGCGCGATCAGGCCGGCCCGCGCCCCCCACTCGATCGACATGTTGCAGATCGTCATGCGGTTGGCCATCGAGAGCCCGCGGATCACCTCGCCCGCGTACTCGACGACGCAGCCGACTCCGCCCTCGACGCCGAGCTCGCCGATCGCGCCGAGGATCACGTCCTTGGCCGTCAGCGCGCGGGGCAGCGCGCCGACGAACTCGACGAGCATCGTCCGCGGGTGCCGCTGCCACAGCGTCTGCGTCGCGAGGACGTGCTCGACCTCGGAGGTGCCGATCCCGACGGCGAGCGCGCCGAAGGCGCCGTGGGTCGAGGTGTGGCTGTCGCCGCAGACGATCGTCTTGCCGGGCTGCGTCAGCCCCCGCTCCGGGCCGATCACGTGGACGATGCCCTCGCCGCCCGAGCCCGTCGCGTAGAGGCGAACTCCGAACTCGGCGCAGTTGCGCGACAGCGCGTCGAGCTGCGCCTTCGCGAGCGGGTCCTCGATCGGCCCCGGCAGCGTCGGCACGTTGTGGTCCATCGTCGCGACCGTCAGCTCGGGCCGGCGAACCTGCCGGTGGGTGAGCCGGAGGCCCTCGAAGGCCTGCGGCGACGTGACCTCGTGCACGAGGTGGAGGTCGACGTAGAGGAGCACCTGCCCTTCCTCCTCGAGCACGACGTGCTCGTCCCAGATCTTCTCGAAGAGCGTCCGGCTCTTCGTCGACGTCAAGCGGCGATCACCTCCTCGACGAACGCGTCCGCGTCAGCCTCGATCTGTATGGGAGCGTACGTGTGCGCGACCGCCTGCGGCGTCTTCAACCCGTCGCCCGTGACGAGCAGCACGACCCGGGACGCCGGCCCGACCCGGCCCTCGGCGACCGCCTCGCGCAGGGCGCCGAGCGCGACGCCCGTCGCGGTCTCCCCGAAGACGCCGGCGGCGGACGCCAGCAGCGCCATGTTCTCGCCGATCTCGTCCTCCGGCACCGTGTAGATGCCGCCGCCCGTCTCGCGTGCGGCGGCGACGGCGAAGTCACCGTCGGCCGGGCTGCCGATCGCGAGCGAGCGGGCGATCGTCGCCGGCCGCACCGGCGTCACGGGGCGGCCTTCCCGGAACGCCGCCGCGACGGGCTCGCAGCCCGCCGCCTGCCCGCCGAGCAACCGCGACGACGCGCCGTCGAGGAGGCCGAGCGAGCGGAGCTCCGCGAAGCCCTGTCCGACCTTGTGGAACAGCGCGCCGGAGGCGATCGGGATCACGACGGCGTCCGGCGCCTCCCACCCGAGCTGCTCCGCCACCTCGTAGGCGAGCGTCTTCGAGCCCTCCGCGTAGTACGAGCGCAGATTGACATTGACGAAGCCCCACGGCAGCTCGAACGAGAGCTCGACCGAGAGCCGCGAGCAGTGGTCGTACGTGCCGTCCACGGCGTAGATCGTCGGCCCGTAGACGGCCGCGGCCGCGAGCTTCTCCGGCTCGAGGTCCGCGGGGCAGAAGACCGCCGCCTCGAGCCCTTCCGCAGCCGCCCGCGCGGCGACCGCGCCCGCGAGGTTCCCGGTGGACGAGCACGAGAGCGTCGCCAGCCCGAGCTCCTGGGCCTTGCGGGCGGCGACCGCGACGACGCGGTCCTTGAAGGAGTGCGTCGGGTTGGCGGTGTCGAGCTTCAGCCACAGCTCGCCGACGCCGAGCGCGTCCGCGAGCCTGGGTGCGGGCACGAGCGGTGTGAACCCCGGTGCGAGCCTGGGAACGGCAGGCGCTTCGACCGGCAGGAGGTCGGCGTAGCGCCAGATCGAGGGAGGGCCCGCGGCGATCGACTCGCGGGTGACCGTGCCCCGCAGCGCGTCCCAGTCGTAGACCGGGTCGAGCGGGCCGAAGCAGCGCGAGCAGCTCCCGTTCGCCTCCAGGGCGTGCTCGGTGTCACAGACGCGACAGGAAAGGGAAAGAGCCGGCATTACGGGGAACCTCCTTGATCTCGCTCGACACATCCGACCGGGTTTGGCACCGGGCCCTCTCGCGAGGGGGGTTGCCGAGGCGTCACAGGGCCGGTCCCTCAGCCTCTCTCGATGTGGAGCGGGACGGATCCCGCGCCGACCCCAACTCTACCGGATCACCGTGCGGACGTCGCCTCTTTCGGTCTCGTCGCTGGAGCCCAAGCCGCTGCGCGCTGATGGGAAGCAGTCTCGCGCTCGAGGACCCCCGGTCGTTGTGCTTGTCCGTGACGTACGGCACGCAGGAGGCGACGCCGAGCTGGCTTCGGCCGTCCTGCGTGGTCAGTACGGCGACTCGAGCCCCGGGAGCATCGGGTAGTGACGGATGTTCGTCGTGAGGAGCTCCGCGTCGGCCACGATCGCGCTCGCGGCGATCAGGTAGTCGACGTCGTCGATGCCGGAGTGCGAAGCGCGATACGTGCGTGCCATCAGACCGGCGGTGCGTGAGACCGATTCATCGACGGGAATCCAGGCAAGCACGGAGCAGAGTTCCTCGAGGGCGTCACGCTCCTCGTCCCTCACGCCGGCGAGGAGCTCGAAACGGACCGCCTCGCTCGAAAGGATCGTGTCGTCTTCATCGATCAGCCGGCGGAGCAGGTCGACGGCGGGCTGATAGCCGCGAAGGTGGTCGATGGCGACGGCGGTATCGAGAAGCTTCACTCGAGGCCGAGGCGGCGGAGGCGAACGTTGAGATCGCCGCGGATAGCGTCGACGTACTCGGCGCCGGTGAAGTCTCGGTCGGCCCACGATCCGGCGCTCGCCTGGAGCGCGCGAAGCTTGTCCACTTTCGTGCGTGCCCCGAAGGTGTTGCGGATTGCCCTGCGGATGAGTTCCGACCGTGAGGCGCCGGTCTCGCGCTCGACGAGGTCGAGCATGGCGAGATCCTCGTCGGAGAGGTAGACCTGCGTTCGGTTCACGACACCACTATACACCAGGTGGTGTTGACCAGCGGCGGCCAAGATGCCCGCGCGCGGCCGGGCAGGCTCCGAGGACTGACGCTCGCATCTCCCACTCCGGCTCATAGGATTCGTCTCCGTGCGCGCCTGCCCCACGTGCGGCACCGAGAACGCAGAGACGGCGAAGTTCTGCTCCGAGTGCGGGGCACCGCTCGCGGCGGCCGCTGCCGCGCCGCGCGAGGAGCGCAAGCTCGTCACCGTCGTCTTCGCGGACATGGTCGGCTCGACCGAGCGCGCCGAGCGGCTCGACCCCGAGGACGTCCGGGCGCTGCTCGCGCCCTTCCATGCGCGGCTGCGGCACGAGCTCGAGCGCCACGGAGGCACGGTGGAGAAGTTCATCGGCGACGCGGTCGTCGCCGTGTTCGGGGCGCCGGTCGCGCACGAGGACGATCCCGAGCGGGCGGTTCGCGCCGCGCTCGCGATCCAGGAGGCGATCGCGGAGATGAACGCGGCCGAGCCGGCGCTCGAGCTCGAGGTTCGGATCGGCGTCTCGACCGGCGAGGCGCTCGTGGCGGTCGACGCGCGTCCGGAGCTCGGCGAAGGGATCGTCTCCGGCGACGTCGTGAACACGGGCGCGCGCCTCCAGTCGGCCGCGCCGCCGGGAGGCATTCTCGTCGGGGAGCACACGTTCCGTGCCACCGAGCGCGCGATCGAGTACGAGCCGCGCGAGCCGGTGACGGCCAAGGGGAAGTCCGAGCCACTGCCCGTGTGGCGGGCGGTCGCACGCCGCGCCAGCTTCGGGATCGATCTCGCCGACGCCCGGTCGCCGCTGATCGGCCGAGACGACGAGCGCGAGGTCCTCGTCCGCGCGCTGGCGCGGGCGCGGGCACGGCTGGAGCCGCAGCTCGTGACCGTGGTCGGGGTGCCCGGGATCGGGAAGTCGCGGCTCGTGCGCGAGCTCTTCCAGGTCGTCGACGACGACCCGGAGCTGATCGTCTGGCGGCAGGGGCGCTCGCTCCCGTACGGGGAAGGCTTGCCGCTCTGGGGCCTCGCGGAGATCGTGAAGGCTCAGGGCGGCATCCTCGAGACCGACGGAGCGGACGAGGCGGCGGCCAAGCTCGCCGCCTCCGCTCGTGACATCGCCGCCGACGAGACGGAGGCCTCGTGGCTCGAGCGCCACCTGCTCGCGTTGACAGGGGGCCAGCGGGCGCTGGCGCCGGGGCAGGCGAGCCTCGACGAGTCCTTCGGGGCGTGGCGGCGATTCCTCGAGGCACTCGCCGAGCAGCAGCCCGTCGTCCTCGTCTTCGAGGACCTCCACTGGGCCGACGACGCTCTGCTCGACTTCGTCGACTCCCTCGCCGACCGCGTGGCCGGCGTCGCTCTCCTCGTGGTGTGCACGGCCCGGCCGGAGCTGCTCGAACGCCGACCGGGCTGGGGCGGCGGGAAGCGCAACGCCGCGACGATCTCGCTCGCGCCGCTCACCGACGAGGACACGGCCAGGCTGCTCGCCGCGCTCCTTGGCACGCCGGTCCTGCCCGCGGAGCAGCAGGCGGTGCTCCTCCAGCGGGCGGGCGGGAACCCGCTCTTCGCCGAGGAGTACGCGCGGCTGCTCGCGAGCGGAGACGTGGCCGCGGGCGCCCCCGAGACCCTGCAAGGCGTCGTCGTCGCGCGGGTCGACGCGTTGCCGGCCGACGCGAAGGAGCTCCTCCAGCTCGCGTCGGTCCTCGGCAAGGTCTTCTGGACGGATGCGCTGTCGAGTCTCTCCGGCGTCGAGGCGGGCCCCCTGGAGGAGCGCCTGCACGCGCTCGAGCGCAAGGAGTTCGTGCGCCGGGAGCACCGCTCGGCCGTGGCCGGCTCGCGGCAGTACGCGTTCGTCCATGCGCTCGTTCGCGACGGTGCCTACGGGCAGATGTCGCGCGCCGCGCGCGCGGACGTCCACCGCCGGGTGGCCGACTGGATCGACACGTTGCCGGCCGACCGGGCCGCCGACCGGAGCGAGATCCTCTCGCATCACCTGATCGAGGCGATCGAGTACTCGCGGCTCGCCGGCCTCGACGACACGGCGCTCGTGCCGCGGGCGGCGAAGGCGCTCAGGGAGGCGGGCGACCGTGCGTGGTCGGTCGGCGCCGCGAATGCGGGGCTCGGCTCGTACGAGCGGTTGCGCGAGCTCGACCCGGCCGTGGACGACGACCCGAGCTTCCTGCTCGCGTACGGGCTCGCCGTCGCCTGGGGAGGGGGGTTCGGCGAGGAGGGTGCGGGCATCCTCGAGCGGGCGGCCGAGGCTCTTGCCGTCGAGGATCCCGCCGCCGCGGCCCAGGCGACGATCACGCGGGGCGAGATCGTCTGGCAGCGCGGCGACCAGGCGGGCGCGTTCCCCTATTTCGAGCGAGCGCGGGAGCTCGCCGAGCAAGCTCCCCTGTCACCCCGGAAGCAGTTCGTTCTCGCGCAGGTGGCGCGCTTCACCGCACTCGCCGGGCGTCATGCGGAGGCCGCCGAGCTCGCGGATCGGGCGGTCGCGATGGCGGAGGAGCTGGGAGACGACGAGCTCCTCGGCGACGTCCTCAACACTCGCGGCATCGTGCATGCCGCGCTGGGTGACCCACGCTGGGAGGAGGACAGCAGGCGGGGCCTCGCGCTGACCTTGCGGAACACCTCGTTCCGCGCGAGCCGTGCGTACCTCAACCTCGGCGCCAAGCTGCTGGAGACCGGGGGCGACGTCCCCGGCGCCCTGGCGGTCACGCGGGAGGGGATCGAGTACTCCCGGAAGATCGGTGTGTCGCAGACGGCGATGCGGTGGTTCCTCGGCAACCTCGCGGAGCTGTCGTACCTCGTGGGCGCATGGGACGAGGCGCTGGAGCTCGTGGAGCGCGAGCTCGCGGACGAGAAGCACTACATACAGGCCTCGGCCCGAAGCATTCGGGCCCTGATCCGCATCGGGCGAGGCGACGCGGCCGGCGCGGCCGCCGACGTGGAGCGCTTCCTGCGCGACGCTCGCGAGATCCGTGATCCGCAGACGGTGGAGCCGGCGCTCGTCGACGCCGCATGGGTCGCGTATCGAAGGAACGAGCTCGCGTCGGCGAACGCGCTCCTCGACGAATACGGCGCGATCGTGGGGGGCCAGATCGGGACGCGGGCCGTGTCGGCGGCCATGATGGCGCACGATCTCGGCCGCCCTCCGCTCGTCTCGGCGGAGTCGCAGGAGGGGCCGACGACGCGCTGGCGGGAGGCGGCGCTGGCCGTCGGGAACGGAGACCTCGTCGAGGCCGCGGACATCCTCGAGCGCACCGGCGCGCGCACGCTCGAGGCGGCGGCGCGGCTCGGCGCCGCCCGGGCTGCGGCCGCCGAGGGGCGTCGCGCCGATGCCGCCAGGCAGCTCGCGCCGGCGCTGGCGTTCTACCGGGAGGTCGGCGCGACCGCGTACGCCGCCGAGGCCGAGGCGCTCCTCCCCGCGGCGAGCTGAGCGTCACAGCTCGTCGACGCCGATGACGAAGCCGAGACGGGCAGCACCTCGGCGGAGCCGCGCGTCGAGGGTGACCAGCCGACAGCCGAGGAGATCGGCGAGCGCCACGTAGTCGGCGTCGTAGGTCTTCGCCCAGCCGAGCGTGTCGGCGATCTGCCACGCTCGCGCGCCGAGGCGCGGGTCGTCGACGCGCTCGACATCGCTCGTCTCGAGCGCCTCGCGTGCGGCCTCCGCGTCTCCCGCATCGATCTCGTCGCGCCAGCGCAGCTCGTGGAGCGTCGAGCGTGCCTCCGACCACAGCAGCGGAGGACCGACGAGGCGCTCCGGGCCGAGCGGCGAGAGCCCCGGCGCCGACAGGCACGCCGTCACGACAACGCCCGCGTCGACGACGAGCGTCACCGGCCGCGGCGCGAGCGGGCGAGCGCCGCGGCGACGTTCGGCATCGGCCGGCCCGAGCGCGTGACCCGCCACCCGTCAGGGAGACCTGCGAGATCGCCCTCGGCGAGCAGCGCTTCGAGGTCGGCGTCGTCGATCACGTGCTGTGTCCCCACCTTTTGCGCCCGGAGGCGGCCGGAGCGGATCCAACGCCGGATCGTCTCGGGGTCGCGTCCGGCGCGCTTTGCCGCATCAGGAACTGTCAGCATTGTTGTATGATACTACAACAATAGGCGCAAGTGCATCAGTCCGCCCACCAGCCCTGCTCGATCTCGGCGTCGTTCTCGTCTGCGATCGGGGCCCCGATCGCGAGGACCTGGAGACCGTCCGGTCCCGCCTCGGTGCACCGCCAGACGCCGGGCGCGACGCGCACCATGTCGCCCTCGACGAGGTCGACCAGCTCGTCGCCGATCTTCATGCGCCCGCCGCCTCGGAGGACGACGTAGACCTCCTCCTGATCGCGGTGCGTGTGCCCGAACGGCACGCGGAAGCCCGGTGCGAGCGTCTCCCGCGAGACGCCGAGCACCGTGCCGCCGAGCGCCTTCCTGCCGAACCGCGCCTCGAGGCCCGGCGACAGCCCGAACGACACCGCCGAGTCCTCGACGTCCTCGATGTTGATCTTCGTGTAGGCGTCCATTACTCGTAGCGTGACATGGTGACGGCGCCCTGGGAGGCGGACGAGACGAGCGTCGCGTAGTTCGCGAGCGCTCCGCGACGGTAGCGCGGCTCGGGCTCGACCCAGTCGGCGAGGCGCGCCGCCAGCTCCTCGTCGGACAGCTCGACGTTCAGCTCGTGACGGTCGACGTCGAGCACGACGACGTCGCCCTCCCGGAGCGCCGCGATCGGGCCGCCCTTCGACGCCTCGGGCGCGACGTGGCCGACCATGAAGCCGTGCGTGGCGCCGGAGAAGCGGCCGTCGGTGATCAGCGCGACCGAATCGGACAGCCCCTCGCCGACGATCGCGCCCGTGACGTGGAGCATCTCGCGCATGCCGGGGCCGCCGTGCGGCCCTTCGTAGCGGATCACGACGACGTCTCCGGGCGAGATCCCGCCCGCCTTGACGGCGGCGAAGCAGGCCTCCTCGGAGTCGAACACGCGGGCGGGCCCGCGGTGGACGGTGCGGTCGTGCCCGGCGAGCTTCACGGCGCAGCCCTCGGGGGCGAGGTTGCCGTACAGCACCGCCACGCCGCCGCGCGCCTTGAGCGGCTGCTCGATCGGGACGACGACCGATTGGCCCTCGGTCTCGGCTGCGGCGTCGGCGATCTCGGCCAGCGTCCGCCCGTCGACTGTGCGAGCGTCGCCGTGGAGGAGGCCTGCCCGGAGCAGCTCTCTGGCGACGAGCGCGACTCCGCCCGCGGCGTACATGTCGTTCGCGTGCCAGCGGCCCCACGGCTTCATGTCCGCGACGATCGGCGTCGCGGCCGAGATCCGCTCGAAGTCGTCGATCGTGAAGTCGATCCCGAAGTCGCGCGCGATCGCCACGAGATGGAGCACCGCGTTCGTCGAGCCGCCCGTCGCCGCGACCGACGCGACGGCGTTCTCGAACGACTTCTTCGTCACGTAGGACCGCGGCGTGACGTCGTCGCGGACGAGCTGCACCGCGAGCCTGCCGATCTCGTACGCGGCCTCCTCCTTCGTCCGGTGCATCGCGGGGATGCCGTTCGTCCCGAACGGCGAGAGGCCGAGGAAGTCGAGGATCGTCGACATCGTGTTGGCCGTGAACTGGCCGCCGCACGCTCCCGCCCCGGGGCACGCGACCGACTCGAGCTCGTGGAGGTCTGCGTCGCTCATCCGCCCGGCGGCGCGGGCGCCGATGCCCTCGAAGACGTCGCCGACCGAGACGTCGCGCCCGCGGTAGAGCCCCGGCGCGATCGAGCCCGTGTACGACACGACGGCGGGGATGTCGAGCCGCCCGACCACCATCGCCGCGCCGGGGTTCGTCTTGTCGCAGGCGACGAGCTGGACGAGGCCGTCGAAGAGGTGGCCGCGGGCGACGAGCTCGATCGAGTCGGCGATCACCTCGCGCGAGACGAGCGACGCGCGCATGCCGGACGTGCCCATCGACACGCCGTCCGAGACGGCGATCGTGTTGAACTCCATCGGCGTCCCGCCCGCGTCGCGGACGCCGCGCTTGACGTGCACCGCCAGATCGCGCTGGTTCAGGTTGCACGGCATCGTCTCGATCCAGGTCGTGCCGACGCCGACGATCGGCCTGGCGAGGTCCTCGTCGGTGAAGCCGGTGCCCTTGAGCATCGCGCGCGCGGCGGCCCGATCGGGGCCGTCGGTGAGCGCGGCGCTGTGCCGCTTGGCGGGGTCGGACGGCCGGTCGTAGGGATTGCTCACGGGTCTCCTCTCTCGACGGGGAAGCCCTCCCGCCGGCACCACTCGCTGAACGAGCCCGGGTAGAGACGCGCGTCCGTCCGGCCGGCGAGGATCAGCCGCTGGAGCGGGACGCACGCGCTGACGCCCGAGCCGCAGTACACCGCCAGCTCGGGCGGATCGGTCGCCCCCGGCGGGAGCGGCAGCTCGAAATAGGCGTTGCGGGCGCCCGGGATGCGGCCCGCGACGGGGTCGAGCGGCTCGGTGTCGCCGCGCCAGCGCTCCTCCGAGCGAGCGTCGAGCAGTACCAGTGAGGAGTCGCCCAGGCGCGCGAGGATCTCGTCCGCCTCGATCACGTCGTCGGTTCGCTCGCGCGCCGTGAATCGCCGTGCCTGCGGGCTCGCGCCGGCCCCGCGCTCGATCGCCCCCGCGTACGCGCGCAGGTCGAGGGTGCCGGCGTGGTCGTGGCCGAGGTGACGGAGGAGCCACCAGCAGCGCGCAGCCCAGCCGCCGCCCTCGTCGCAGGCGAGGACGAAGGTGCCCTCGTCGATGCCGGCGCGGCCGAGCGACTCGGCCAGGGCGTCGGTCTCGGGCAGCGGGTGGCGCCCGCGCTGCGCGTCGCCGATCTCCCCGGTCAGGTCGGCCTCCGGGTCGAGGTGGACGGCGCCCGGGACGTGGCCGGCCTCGAAGGCCTCGCGGCTGCGGCAGTCCACGAGCCGGATCACGTCAGCGCTCCGGCCGCCGCCACCGTCAGCGCGCGGACGTCGTGCTCGGGGAAGCGCCCGCGCAGCGCCTCCGTGCAGGCGGTCGCGTCGGCGGCCCAGACGACGACCGTCGGGCCCGAGCCGGACAGCGTGGCCCCGACGGAGCCCGGGGGCGGCTCCGCCCGGACGGCGTCGAGCAGCGCCGAGGGACGGTACGGCTCGTGCAGGCGGTCGTGGAGGGCGGCGGCGAAGAGACTCCCGTCGCCCGACGCCGCGGCGGCGCCGAGCAGCGCCGCGTGGCCGGCCGTCGCGGCGGCGTCGGCGTGGCTGACCGTTGCGGGCAGTGCGTCCCGGGAGCGGGCGGTCGAGGTTCGCTCGGGCGGGATCACCGCGACGGGCGAGAACGGCAGCGTGCCTGCGACGCGCGCGATCGCGCCGTCCACGGTCAGCGTGACGCCGCCGACGAGCGCCGCGGCGAGGTTGTCGGCGTGGCCCTCGAGCGAGCGGCCGGCGGCGAGGAGGTCGTCGGCGGCCGCCGTGGGCCTTGCGGCCGCGAGGCCCAGCGCGATCGCGGCGGCCGACGAGCCGAGGCCGCGCTCGAGCGGGATCGCGTTCCGGAAGGCGAACCGCTTGCCGGCCGGGTCGGCCAGGAGCGCGAAGGCGCGGACGGCGAGATTCGTGCCGTCCTCCGGGAGCTCGCCGGCGCCCTCCCCCGCGACCGACACCCCGTCGCCCTCGCTCAGCTCGAGCTCGTTCCAGAGCTCGAGCGCGACCGCCGCGCAGTCGAAGCCCGGGCCGAGGTTCGCGGACGTCGCGGGAGCGCGAACGACCACGCTCATCGGGTCGCCGCCACGATCGCGTCGGGATCGGGGTCGACCGCGACCGGCTCCGGCGCAAAGCGCTCCGCGGCGGCGGCGTCCTTCAGCCCGTGGCCGGTCAGCGTGCAGACGACGACCCCCCGCGCCGCGCCGCGCCGGACCGCGGCCAGGCTCGCCGCAGACGACGGCTCGCAGAAGATCCCCTCGGCGGTCGCGAGCTCGCGCCAGGCGTCGACGATCTCCTCGTCGCTGACGGCGACGACCCGCGCGCCCGTCTCGGCGACGTGCTCGGCGTGCACGGGGTCGGCGATCCGGATCGCCGAGGCCAGCGTCGTCGCGCGCTGCGCCGACTCGGCCGAGACGATCGGCGTGTCGGCGCCCAGCTCTACGAGACCCTGCCGGTACGCGGTCGTGTTGCCGCCGCCGCCGTAGGGGAGCACGAAGGCCGAGGGCGGCTCGCCGAGCTCCTCGACGATCTCGAAGACGGCGGTCTTCTGGCCCGCGATCCGGTCGGGGTTGAGCGAGTTGACGAGCACGTGCGCGCCGCGCGCGGCCAGCTCCCGGACGGCGCCCAGCGTGACGTCGAAGCTGCCCCGCGACTCGAGCACCCGGGCGCCGAGCATCCGCGCCTGCGCGAGCTTGGCGCCGGCCACCGCGCCCCGCGGCACGAGCACCACCGCCGGGATGCCCGCCCGCGCGGCGTAGGCCGCCGCCGACGCCGAGGTGTTCCCCGTCGAGGCGCAGATGACGGCCTCGGCCCCCGCTTCCACGGCCCGCGAGACGGCGACGGTCATGCCCCGGTCCTTGTAGCTCCCGGTCGGGTTCGCCCCTTCCCACTTCAGCCAGAGCTGGACCCCGTAGCGCTCGGACAGCCGGGGCGCGCGCAGGAGCGGCGTCGAGCCCTCGCCCAGCGAGACGACGGGGGTCGTGGCGTCGACCGGGAGCCTGTCCCTATACCGCTCGATCAGCGTCACGCGCATCCCTGGCCGGCACCGGCTCCCGCCCGGCAGAGCCGGGCTCCGCCGGCGCCTGACGCCGCTCGCGGCACGGGGCTCTCCGGGCCCGTACCTCTCGTACTGTGCCCTCCGGCCCCGCACCACGAGCGACGCCCCAGGAACGCGCGTGCAGAGATCGACGCGGGGCGTCTCACGCCCAGCCGAGCTCCTCGACGCCGCGGTCCGAGACGACCGGGAGCGCGCGGGCCTCGCCGCGAGACTCGGGCAGGGCCCGGATGGCGCCCAGGGCCCTTTCGACCCGTCCCGCCGGCGCCTCGTGGGTGACGACGTGGAGCACCGCGCCGCCGTCTTCGGGCTGCTGCACCAGCCGGGCGACCGAGACGCCCTCGTCCGCGAGGCGCTGGGCGACGTGCGCGAGCACGCCGGCCCGGTCGTCGACCTCGAGCCGCAGGTAGTGCGGCGACGGGAGCTCGCCCGGCGGCAGCCGGTCGAGCGTGCGCCAGACGGGGTCGTTCTGGAGGAAGCCGGTCCCGGTCGTGCCGACGATCGAGACCATGTCGGCGACCACCGCCGAGGCCGTCTCCAGGCCGCCGGCGCCGGGGCCCTCGAGCGTGATCTCCCGGATCGCGTCTCCCTGCAGCATCACCGCGTTGAACGCGCCCTCGACCGCGGCGAGCGGGTGGTGCGCGTCGACGAGCGTCGGGCCGACGCGGACGTCGAGCCGGTCTTCGACGAGCGTGGCGCGGCCGACGAGCTTCACGTGCAGGTCGAGCGCGCGGGCGGCGGCGACGTG
>DATBMD010000255.1:0-14341 GCA_036555085.1 Gaiellaceae bacterium | reverse complement strand
CTCGAGGCGGCGCTCGCAGCACAGGAAGAGCCACTGGTGAGCGAAGACGCGGTGGCCGTCGCGCACCTCTCCCCGGGGGTGCTGCCGGCTCCCGACTGGTCGCGCCTGGTCCTGGACGCCCATGCCGAGGGATACGGCGCGGTCGGGCCCGCGATCGAGGCCGAGGCGCGCCGCGACCGCCGCGAGCTCGGGCCCTGGGCGCCCGGAGGCGGGAGGAATCCGCGCTTCCGCGAACCGCTGCTCCTGCCGTCCCTCCTCGACGGGCTCGAGCCGACGACGCATGCGGGACTCCCTGCGTGCTCGTCGCGCGGCGGCCTGTTCGAAGGCCGCGCCGTGGTCAGACTTCGGTCGCGATCCGGTCGTCCGAGCGGCTGAACACGAGCGCCCCGAACGCGAGCGCGACGGCGGCCGCCGCCAGCGTGTAGATCGCGTCCGCGGCCCCGGGCAGCTCGCCGTCGAAGAGCACGGCCCGCATGGCCTCGATCGGCGGTGTGAGGAAGTTGACCCAGTGCAGGAAGAACTCGGCGACCGGATAGTCGTCGACGCCCGGCAGGTCGCCGAGGCTGTAGAGGATCGGCGTGAGGAAGAACCACGGCAGCAGGAGCGCCTGCAGGAGGTGCTCCACGTCGCGGTAGAGCGCATTCAGCGAGGCGACGGCGAGCGCGAAGCCGGCGACGATGCACGCGAACAACGCGCCGAGCGGGATCGCCAGCCAGACCGTGTCGCGGGCCTCCGGCACCTGCCACAGGCTCAGCGCGACGACCACGCCCAGCATGACGGCGAAGCTCACGAGGTTGGTGCCGACGATGGAGAGCGGGACGAGCTGGCGCGGGAAGCGCACCTTGCGGATGAGGTTCGCGTTCTCGAGCATGCTGCGGGACGCTGCCTGCACGGCGGTGGCGAAGAACACCCAGGCCGGGAGCCCGCACAGGAGGAAGAGCCAGTAGTCCTCGCTCCCCACCTCCGCGACCCGCCAGAGGACGGAGAAGACGAGCAGGTAGACGCCCATCAGGACGAGCGGGTGCAGCAGCGACCACGCGAGACCGAGGACGGAGCCCCGGTACTTCGCGCGGAGATCGCGCCGGAACAGGCTTCCGAAGAGCTCGCGATAGCGGATTACGTCGGCGTAAACGGAGATGGGAGGAGTCTAGGGCGGCAGGGGGCTCGACTACCCTTTCGTGGCTGTGGATGCGATCGTGGCCCTCGCCGCGTTCCCGGTGACCGTCGCGGTTCTCTGGGTCCTCCTCCGCTCGCCGGCAGGCGCGCGGCTCGTCGCGGTCCCGACCGGGGAGCGCTGGCACGAGGAGACCACGCCGACGTACGGCGGCGTCGGGATCTTCGCCGGCTTCGTCGCCGGTGTCCTCGCCGCTCTTGCGGTCGGCGCGGTCGAATGGAGCGGCGAGCTCGGCGGGATCCTCGCCGGCGTGACGGTCCTCTTCGTCGCGGGCCTCGTCGACGACCTCCGCCATCTCAGCCCGCTCGCGAAGCTCGCGGCCCAGGTCGCGGCGGCGGTGATCGTGCTCGCGAGCGGCCTCAGCGTCGAGCTCGTCGGGAACGACGTGCTCGCGTGGGGGATCGGGCTCCTCTGGCTCGTGGGGATCACGAACGCGTTCAACCTGCTCGACAACATGGACGGGCTCGCGGCGACGCTGGCGGCGATCGCCTGCGGCTTCTTCGCGCTGGCCGCCGCCAGGGACGATCCCGCGAACGAGCTCGTGCTCGTGGTCGCGCTGGCGCTCGGGTTCGCCTGCCTGGGCTTCCTGCCGTTCAACCTGCGCCGGAACCGGGACGCCGCCCTGTTCATGGGCGACTCCGGCAGCCAGGTGATCGGCTTCACGCTCGCCGCCCTCGGGCTGGCCTCGAGCTGGACCGTCGCCGGCACGACCACCGCCACCGTCCTGCTGCCGCTGCTCGTACTCGCGGTCCCGATCCTCGACACGACGCTGGTCACGGCCATGCGCCTGCTCGAGCGGCGCCCGGTCACCCGGGGAGGGAAGGACCACGCGTCGCACCGGCTCGTCTACTACGGCCTGTCCGAGCGGAAGGCGGTCGCCCTGCTGGCCCTGATCGCGATCGCCGTGGGGGCGACGGGCATCGCCTACGCGGTGCTCGACAACGGCCGGATCACCGTGGTGGGCGTGCTCGTGACGATGGTGCTGCTCGTCCAGTTCGCGAGCTTCCTGGGCGATCTGGAGCAGCGGGCGCGGAGCGGGACGCAGGAGTCGGCGCCGTCGCTCCTGCGCGGGATGCTCGAGCCGCGCCGCCTCGCCGAGATCGTCCTCGACTTCGTGCTGCTGTGCGTCTCGTTCCTCGTCTCCTACGTGCTCCTGGTCGACGGGCTGGGCAACGCGCAGCAGCGGGACGTCTTCCTGGCCGCGCTGCCGGTGACGCTGGCGGCCCGCTACGTCTGCTTCGTCGTCGCCGGCGTCTACCGCCGGGTCTGGCGGTTCGCGGGCGTCCGCGACGTGCTCGTGATCGCGATCGCGTGCGCCGTCTCCGGGCTCGTGGCGCTCGTCGTCGTCGACGCGACCAGCGGGCTTCACTCGTTCCCGTGGGAGGTCTTCCCGCTCGACGCGCTCGTCGCCACCGTGCTCGTCGCCGGCTCGCGCGTGCTGGTCGCGCTGGCGCTGGAGGCCCGCGACGACGCGCGCTCGACTCGCCGCCGTCGCGTGCTGGTGGTCGGCGCCGGGCGCTCGGGCCGGAGCCTCGCGCGCGAGCTGCGAGAGACGCCGGGTGTCCGCGTCGTCGGCTTCGTGGACGACAACCCGGGGGTGCGCCGGCGGCGGATCGCCGGCATCACGGTCGCCGGCGGGCTCGACGAGATCGCGTCGGTCGTGGCCCATACCCGCCCCGACGAGGTGCTCGTCACGATCCCGGCCGCGCCCGAGCCCCGCCTCGCAGGAGTCGCCGAGGCGTGCCGGGAGGCCGGGGTCGAATGCAAGTTCGTGCGGCGCACCGAGAGCGAGCCGCTGCTCGAGGCGCAGGTCGAGTGAACGTCGCCTCGCTCGCCCCGGCCGTCGGCGCGCGACGGCTGGCGCTCGTCCGGACACTCCCGCTCGCCCTCGTCTACCTCGGGCTGGTCGTCCTCTACACGTGGCAGGCGTCCCAGCACCGGACGCCGACGATCTTCGTCGACGAGCTGGAGTTCACCCAGGTCTCCCGGGCGATCGCGGAGACGGGCGAGCCCGCCCAGCGCGGCGCGCCCGCCGACTGGGTCGGCCTGTACCCCTACCTGGCGGCGCCGTTCTGGTGGATCGGCGACACCGAGGTCGCCTACGCCTGGATCAAGGTTCTGGGCGTGGTGCTGATGGCGGCGGCGGTCTTCCCCGCCTACGCGCTCGCACGGCTGTCGGTCTCGCGTCCCTGGGCGCTGGCTGCGGCCGTGGGGGCGGGCGCGGCGCCGGCGCTCGCCTACTCGCCGATCCTGGTCGAGGAGCCCCTCGCCTACCCGCTCTCGACGGTGGCGTTGTGGCTGACCGCGAGCTGGGTCGCGCGGCGGACGCCCTGGGCCCTCGCCGCGGCGGCGGGCGCCTGCGGGCTCGCGGCGCTCGCCCGGACGCAGCTCGCGATCCTCTTCGCCGTCCTGGGCCTGGCGGCGCTCGCCGTCGGCTGGCGCACGGGCCGCATGCGGAGCTGGCGGTCACGCTGGACGGGCTGGGATTGGGTCGGCGCGGGCGTGCTCGCGACCGGTGCGCTGATCGTCGCCTTCGCCGTGATCAGCAAGCGGTCGGAGTCGTGGTACGTCTCGACGGCGTTCTTCAAGGAGCGAATGCTCGACTACGGGCTCTGGGCGGCGGGAGCGCTCGCGATCGGGGTCGGGATCCTCCCGCTCGTCGCCTGGCTGGCGGCGCTCGTGACCCCGGCGGGCGAGCGCCTGACCGAAGGGCGTCGCGCCTTCGTCACCGTCAGCGTCGCGGCGATCGCCTGCTTCGGCTTCTACACGGCGGTCAAGGCGGCGTACCTCTCGACGCGCTTCGCCGTCCTCGTCCTGGAGCGCAACCTGATCTACCTGGTGCCGCTCGTCTTCGCGGGCGCGGTGCTCTTCCTCGAGCGGCGGCGCGGGCGCTGGTGGGCGGTGGTCGCCGCCGGCGCGTTCGCCCTGTACCTCGTCACGACGACGCCGTACCACCTCGACTCGTACCCCTACTACGAGGCGCACGGGCTCGCGATCCTCGCGCTCGCGAACCGCATCTTCGTCTGGCCGGCGGGGACGATCGAGAACGTCCTGATCGCCGTCTGCGTCGTCTCGACGGCCCTGCTCGTCGCGCTCGCGGTCGTACGCCGGGCGCCGGCGGTCACGCGCGGGCTCGCCGTGGCGCTGGTCGCGCTGTCGCTCGGGTGGACGCTCACTTCCGAGATCTACGCCGCCAACGGCGAGCACCGGCTCGCCGACCGCTTCTACGCGGCGCTGCCGAAGCCGCCGAACTGGCTCGACGACCTGACCGCCGGACGCTCTACCGTCTTCCTCGGCCAGGGCATCGGCGACGCCAACCCCGTCTTCTCGCTCGAGTTCTGGAACCGCTCGCTCGACGGCGTCTGGAGCCTGGACGGGACGGCCCCGGTGGTGGGAACCGTCGTCACGCCCGACCTCCGCTCGCCCGACGGGACGCTCGAGCCCGACCCCGACGCCGCGTTCGCCGTCCTCGTCAACGGGGTCGAGATCCGCGGCGACGGCCCCGCCCGCAAGGTGGGCGACTACACGGTGGTGCCGCTGGACGGGCCAATCAGGCTGCCGCAGTCCATCACGGGCGTCGGCGAGGGCGGCTGGATCGGGGCCGAGGCCGCCTACAACAAGTTCGACGTGCCGGCCGGCGAGCGCGGCTTCGCCCGCGTCGTGCTCTCGCGCAGCGCGTGGTGCGGCACGAACGTGCCCGGCAACGTCACCGTCCGCATCGGCCCGCTGGTCGTGAACGAGCGCAACCAGCCCGCGATCGGCCGGGTGACGTCGACCGCGACCGGCGTCATCGACGCCTGCGAGCAGCAGCTGCCGTTCCTCCTGCGCGCCCCCGGCGGCCCGTTCCGCGTCGAGGTGTCGATCGACCCGACCTTCTCGCCGCGCGAGCTCGACCCCTCCCTCGCCGACACGCGGCAGCTCGGCGCGGTCGCCACCTTCGGCTACGAGCCGCTGGGCTGACCCGCAGCGGTCACAGCGCCCCCAGCCGCTCGGGGTGCTTTCGCACGAACCGGAGCATGCCGCCGGCGTGCCACAGCGTGTGCCGGGAGAGGAAACGGCGGTCGATCACTGCCGCGTAGGCGTGGCGCACGACCGCCTCCGGCACGTACCAGCGCTCCCAGCCCGCCTTCGCGGCCCGGTAGCAGAGGTCGATGTCCTCGACGTAGTGCCGGTAGCCCGCGTCCCAGCCCTCGAGCTCGGCGAGCATCGTGCGGCGCTGGAGCAGGAAGGCGCCGAGCAGCCAGTCGGCCCGCACGGGCTCGGTGGGCCGCTCGTCGAGCTGGTAGTGATCGCGCTGGTGGTCGTACGGCCGCCGCAGCAACCGCAGCGGCGTGCGCCGGACGAGCGTGCCGCGCACGGTCGGGAAGCGGCGCCGCGACGGCTGCCAGCTGCCGTCTGGCCAGAGCAGCTGCGGGCCGGCGATGCCGCAGCGCGGGTGCGCGTCCGCGAACGCCGACAGGGCGGCGACCGCTCCCGGCCCGGGGACGGCGTCGGGGTTCGCGACGAGCACGTACTCGCCCGCCGTGGCATCGATCCCGGCGTTCACGTTCGCCGCGAACGGCCGCGGCCGCCGGCGCCGGAGCACGCGGACGCCGCGCGGCAGCGCCCCGGCCGAGCCGGGAACGTTCGCGATGACGACGAGCTCGTCGACCTGGGGCGCGAGCGCCGGCAGGAGCCGCTCGAGCTCACGGGCGTGGCCGTGCGAGACGACGACGGCCGAGACGCTCACCGGCCGAGCAGCTCCCGGTAGAGGGCGAGCGTCCGCTCGGCGGTGGCGCGCCAGGTGAACGCGCGCGCGCGCTCGAGGCCGGCCGCGACGAGCCGGTCGCGCTCTGCGAGCGCCCGGCGGACGCCGCCGGCGAGCGCTCCGTCCTCGGCAACGACCGCGGCGTCGCCCGCGATCTCGAGCAGTGCGGGCTCGCGGACGACGACGACGGGGCAGCCGCTGGCCATGGCCTCGACGACCGGGAGCCCGAAGCCCTCGTGCCGCGACGCCTGCACGAGGCAGGCGGCGGACCGGTACAGCCGCGCGAGGCGCTCCGTCTCGACGTACCCCTCCAGCCGGGCGCCGCGGTCCCGGAGATCGCTCGCGAGCGCAGCGTCCTGCACGGGCCCGACCACGACGAGCTCGAGGCCCGCCCCTCTCGCCGCCTCCAGCGCGGCGTGCTGGTTCTTGCGGCGCTGGATCCCCCCCACTGCCAGCGCGAAACCGCCTTGTGACACCGTGTCACGAGGGCCGTCGGGCCTGAAGGCCGGGTCGACGCCGTTGGGCGTGACGACGACCCGCTCCGGCGGCAGGCCGTACAGCTCGACGAGATCGCGCTGCGAGCGCTCCGAGACCGTCACCACCTTCGCCGCGCGGCGTGCGGCGCGCGGGACGACCGCGCGGAACACGGTGCGGTCCTTCCACCCCATCAGCGATGGGTCCCGCTCGAAGGAGAGATCGTGGATCGTGACGACGACGGGGCACGGCGAGCGGACCGGCGCGGCGTACTGGGTGTGCACGAGGGCCGCGCCCGCCCGGCGCAGCAGGCGCGGCAGCGTCCACGCCAGCCGGAGCTCCTGGACCGGGGTCGCGAGACGGAGCGCGTCGATGCCCGCGGGCACGAGCTCCGGCCGCCGCGTCACGGCGGCCACGCGCACGCCCGCCGCCGGCGCGAGGCCGGCCAGCTCGCGGAGCAGGTTGCGGACGTACGTCTCGTCGCCCGTGCGCCGCCGTCCGAGGACGTCGGCGTCGACGACGACCAGGGGCTCGCTCACGCTACTTCCCCCGCAGAGCACGAATCTGCGAAAGCAGATCCGTGCTCGCGACAACCCCTGAAGCGGCCGCTACCGCGGCCGGCGCCGACGACCGACGCGAGAAAGGTTGACACCGGACGTCTCACTCGAGCGCTCGCTCGTACGCGGCGACCGCGGCGTCCGCCGCCCGCTCCCAGGTGTACGCGCGCGCCCGCTCGAGGCCGAGGCGGACGAGCTCGTCGCGGCGGCGCTCCGCCTCGGCGATGCCGTCGGCGATCGACCGGGCGTCGCGCGGGTCCGCGAGCACGGCGGCGTCGCCCGCGAGCTCCGCCATCGCGCTCGCCGCGCTCGTGACGACGGGGCAGCCGCAGGCCATCGCCTCCGCGACGGGGATCCCGAACCCCTCGTACAGCGACGGGTAGACGAGGCAGCGGGCGCCGCGGTAGAGCTCCGCGAGCTGCTCGTCTCCGACGCGGCCGAGCCTGCGGACGCCGCTGCCGTCCGCGCGGACCCCGCCCCAGCCGGCCGCGCCGACGACGCGCAGCTCGATGCCGGCGAGGCGCGCCGCGTCGATCGCGCCCTCGAGGTTCTTGCGCGGCTCGACGGTGCCGACGGCGAGCGCGTACTCCCCCTCAGCCGCCGGGCCGTCCGCGCGGAAGACGGGGTCGACCGCGTTCGGGACGACGTCGATGCGCTCCGGCGGCACGCCGACCAGCGCCGCCGTCTCACGTTTCGAGAACTCCGAGACCGCCGCGATCCGGCGCGCCGCCCGCAGCGTCGGCCGCAGCCACGTGCGGGCGTAGAGCCGCGTCCAGGCCGGAAACGCCTCGGGATGCCGCAGGACTGCGAGGTCGTGCACGGTCACGACCGCCGGCACCGGCGTGCGCAGCGGGCCGCGGTAGATCGTGCAGTGGACGAGGTCGAGCCGGGCCCGGCGTGCCTGCCACGGCAGCACGAGCGGGTACCAGAGCACATCTCGGGCGACGGCGATCGGTCGGCCGGCGCCTCCCCACGTGACCGGCACGGCCTCGACGTCGTCCCGCCGCTGCAGCGCGCCGAGCAGGCCGCGGATCCAGCGGGCCGTCCCCGCCTGGGTCTGGAGGAGCGGAGCGACGTCGACGCCGACCCTCACGTGCCCGCCAGCCGCCGTGCCGCCGCGAGCACCGCCTCGCGCGGCTCGGGATACGCGAGCAGCTCGGCGGCCCCGTCCGCGTCGAGCCAGCGGTGCTCCACGTGCTCCTCGTCGAGCGTCGGCTCCCACCCGGGCGGCGCCTCGACGGCGAACGCGTGGACGTCGACCCACTCGACGCCGGGCGCGAAGCGCGCCCGCACCTCCGGCGGGTCGTCGAGGAGCGAGTAGCGGAGCGGCAGCCCGAGGTCCGCGGGCTCGGCGACGAGGCCCGTCTCCTCGCGCAGCTCCCGAGCTGCGGCCCGCGCCGGCGACTCGCGCTCCTCGAGCGCCCCCGCGACGAGGTGCCAGTAGCCCTGCCGGTCGGGCGAGCGCAGCAGCACGAGGTAGCGTCGCCCCGCCTCCTCCGGGCGGTGCACGACGATCGCCACCTCTTCCGGCCGGCGCCACCGAGCCTCGTGACGATCAGTCACGAGGCAGCTCCCGCCTCGCGGTAGCCCTGCAGGAAGGTCTCCCCGACCGTGCGCCAGCTGAAGCGCCGGGCGTGGTCGAGGCCGCGGGCGACGAGCTCGTCACGGCGCGCGAGCGCCTCGCCGATCGCGGCTGCGATCGCGTCCGGCTCGGTGGGGTCGGCACGGACGGCGGCGTCGCCGCAGGCCTCGTCCAGCGACGGGTGCGACGAGGCGACGACGGGCGTGCCGCACGCCATCGCCTCGACGATCGGCATCCCGAACCCCTCGAAGAGCGACGGGTAGACGAACACCGCCGCGCCGCGGAGCAGGCGCGGCACGTCCGCGTCGGGGACGTAGCCGAGCCGCATGATCCCGTCCGCCGCCAGGCCGGGCTGCTCGCCCCAGCCCTCGCCGCCCGCCAGCGCCAGCGCGAGCCCGTCGTCCCGCAGGCGCCACCCGGCGACGAGCCGCGCGAGGTTCTTCCGGGGCTCGAGCGTCCCGAGGCCGAGCACGTAGGGCCGGCCGAGGTCGGCGCGCGCACCCGCCTGCGCGAACCCCTCGCCGAGGCCGGGCGGCGCCACGCGCACCCGCTCGGCCGCCACGCCGAGGCGCTCGACGACGTCCGCCGCGGTGTAGGCGGAGTTGGTGAAGATCACGTCGCACGTGCGCGCGGCGCTCGCGTACTTCTCGCCGTGCATCTCGCGCGTCCGCTCGGTCGTCCACTCCGGGAACCGGAGCGGGACGAGGTCGTGGATCGTCGTCGCGCGCACGCCCGCCCGCTGCGGCGGGTACATCCAGTCGCTGAAGTGGAGCACGTCGATCGGGCCGAGAAAGCGCTCCACCGGCGGGCTCCCGCGGCGGCTCCACGCCATCCGGACCCGGTGCGACCACGGAAACGGGCGCAGCCGGACGTCGACCGGGATCCCGGCGAGCGCCGCCGGGATCGCCCGCAGCCCGCGCAGGCTGGTGGGCGCGAACGCCACGATCTCGTCGCCGCTCGGAGCCGCCGCCGCGAGCCCGCCGAGCGACCCGCGCAGGTAGTTCCCGATCCCCGTCCGCGGGTGGGAGAGCGGGCTCACGTCGAACGCAATCCTCACGCCCTCGGCCGCCTTCCGACTGCGGGCGGCGGAGCCGCCCTCCGCCGGCAGGCTGACGTCGCTCGCCGCACGATGCCTTCCGGGGCCGTATTACCCATACTGTCCCCTCCGGCCTCGCGCTGCGAGCAACGCCCCGAGAACGTGAGGAGCCTCATTCCTCGAACACGAAGCCGTCGAAGTGGGCGCCGAGCACGCGGTCGTCCCCCTCGCCCGGGACGGCGGTGGGGGTGACCGTGTAGACGATCCGGCAGACGCCGTCGCGGGGCTGCAGCGGAACCCGGAACACGGTCCGCGGGGCGTCCGGCCGGAGTCGCAGGCGGCCGACGACGCGGCCGTTCTCGGTCGCGGTGACGACCTGCGGGCGCGTGAACAGGCTCGGGTCGCTCCAGACGCCGACCGCGACCCGGCCCGGGCGGCAGCGGCGCCGCGTATACGTCACGGACGGCCCCGACCACGTGTCGGCCGGGTAGAGCCCGGTCACCCTGGAGACCGACTCGAGCGGCCCGCGCAGCCGCCAGAGCGTCATCCCGCGCTCGTCGTCGCGGTCGAGCACCTCGCCGTCCGGGTCGATCGAGCCGTCGAGCAGCGCGTAGGCGGGCGCGAACGGCCGCCCGTCCGGATACCGCACGGCGCCGGTCGAGCGGTCGAAGTCGAGCTTGCTCTCCGGCAGCGTCCCCGGCGTCGGCGCATCCGTGTAGTAGACCGGGCCGACGGCTCGGTTGAAGAACTCGTTCTGATTGACGACGAAACGGTCGGGGGACCCGGTCCAGACGACGGCGGCCTCGGCCCCCGGCGGCAGCGCGCGGTCGATCCAGTCGCGGTCGACGCCGCGGATGCCCTGGAAGAGCGCGCCGGCGCCCGCCTGCTTGAAGCCGTACGGGTACGGCCCGGCCCAGATCGGCTTCAGGATCACGGCGAACCAGACCAGGACGGCGAGCGGCACGGCGAGCGCGTAGCGGCGCGGCACGAGCAGGAACAGCAGTACGGCGAGCAGGGCGCCCGCGAAGACGGTCCAGTCGATCGAGTCGAACAGCAGCTCCCCGAACGCCGCCCAGATCGGCAGCAGCGCGAGCGTGTCGGAGATCGCGCCCGTCTCGATGAAGCGGTCGTAGGGGAACAGCAACGGCAGCGCGAGCGCGAGCACCGCGGCCGGCACGGCGAGCAGCGGCGGCCGGGGGGCGCCGCGGTGCACCCACACCAGCGTCGCGATCAGGAAGAACGGGGCAACCGGGAAGAGATTGCGTTCCTGGATCCGGCTGGCGATGAACTCCGATGCGAACGCGGCGACCGCCAGGGTCATCGCCGCCGTGATCGGAATCGCCGCGGCGAGGAAGACCTGCACCGGCCGCGGCTGCCGCCGGACGAGCCCCACGAGGACGATCGACGCGGCGACCGGCACGATCCCGAGGTACAGGGTCAGCTCCTCCAGATGCCAGGCCGCGTAGCGCAGCACGGAGGACACGTCGTAGCCGGACTCGCCGACGACGCTGTAGGCGCCGAACAGGTCCGTCAGCGACCGGCCGCGAGCGAGCTGGACGAGCAGCACGGCCGCTGCGGCGCCGACCGTGACGCCGTAGAGCCAGCGGTACGGGCGCAGCCCCTCGCGCAAGCCGCGCCGCTCGAACCAGGTCAGCAGCACGGGGGCCGCGACCAGCGCCGGCACGAGCGCGAGCGCCTGCACGCGCGTCGCGAACGCCAGCGCGAGGAGCCCGAACATGGCCGCAGTCCGCGCTCCGGTCGGCCGTTCGAGCACGAGCATCAGCTGGAACGACGCCAGCAGGAAGAGCGGGTAGAAGACGTTCTCGGTCATCACGGTCGCGGTGTAGACCAGCGACGGCATCGCGACCACGAGCACCGCCCCGAGCAGCGAGAGCCCGATCGGGAGCATCCGGCGCGCGATCAGGTAGGCGGGGACGGCGGCGAGCGACATCACGAGGCTGTTGACGACCTTCACGGCGCTGTAGGCGTCGACGAGCGAGTCGAAGGCCGCGTAGGCCGGGGCGATCAGCAGCGGGTAGACGAGGCCGTACCCGGTCGCGGGCGCCTCCCGGACGAGCCGCTCGCCGCCGTCCGCGAGGCTGCGCGCCAGCTCGGCGTAGACCAGCTCGTCGACCATGATGAACGGCGCGGCCATGCCGCTCGCCAGCCAGGCGCGGAACGCGAAGGAAAGGAGGACGATCGTTGCCAGCCAGGCCCACGCCGGCACGGCGCGGAGCGCCCGGCTAACGGCCAAGCTCGACCTCGGCGAGCCTCCGTGCCAGCTCCGAGGCCTCGGCCGAGCCGGGCTCGATGCCGACGCCGGCAGCCGCGCCGGCAACCTCCGCCAGCACGGCGGCGGCGACCGCCTCGCCGCCGGCCGCCTGCTCGAGCGCGGAGGCGTAGAGATCGGCGACGCGCCCGAGCTCGTGGTCGCGGCGCGCCAGCTCGCGCGCGCTGCGGCCCATCGCCTCGCGCGCCTCGGGGTTGCCCGCCAGCAGCTCGAGCGCGGCGACGAGCGTGTCGACCTCGTGCCCGTCGACCGGCACCTTCAGCGCGACGTCGCCCGGCAGCTCGGAAAACCAGCCGACGTCGCTGACGACGAGCGGCTTCCCGAGCGACAGCGCGCGGACGGCGCTGCCCGACGTCTCCCCCATCGTCGGCGACCGGAGGTTCACGTGCGCCGCGCAGGCGGCCATCAGCGACCACAGGCGCGGCTCCGAGACCCAGCCCTCCCGGACGAGACCCTCGGCGTCGAGCCCGAGCCGCTGCAGGCGCCGGTCGAGGTCGAACCCCGGCGAGGTGGCCCCGACGAGGAGCAGGCGCGCCCCTGGCTGGGAACGGCGCACGCGGGCGAACGCTTCGAGGAGCTGCGGCACGCGCTTGCTGGCGTTCACATTGCCGAACGCGCCGAGGAGCGGATCGCCGTCGAGCCCCGCCGGCGCGATCGCGGGCACCGGCCAGGCGGGATGGGGCACACGCCAGATGGGCCCCGCGAACCCGGCGTGCCGGGCCCGCTCCTCCACGTAGCCGGAATGGACGATCAGGCCGGTGGCGTGCCGCAGCACCTCGCCGGCGAGCGGGAAGTCCTCCGGGCGGTTCTCCCACAGCGGCGGGATCCGCTTGTCGAGGACCCCGTGCCCGAGCAGGCGGGCGACGACGCCGCCCTCGCGCTCCATGGCGTCGAGGTACCCGTGCCCGTCGCGGCGCCCGACGGTCAGCCCGGCGACCAGGTGGTGCAGGACGAAGTCGTGGAGCACGACGACGCCGGGCGTGCGCCGGAGCGCGTCCACGATCCAGCCGTGCGCGTCGGGGTTGTTGCCGACGTGGTAGAGGCAGACGGCGGTGCCGCGCGGCGGGCGCTTCCGCCCGCGCCGGACGACGTCGACGCCGATGCGCTCCGCGAGCGCCGGCACCAGGAGCGCGCCGTAGTCGGCGATCCCCGACTTCTCAGGCGGCATCGGCGAGAAGTAGGCGACCCTCACGAGAGCAACCGGCCGATCGCCCGCTCCCACGTGACCTCGTCCGCCAGCGTCTTCCCGGCCCGGCCCAGCGCAGCCGCCTCGTCGCGATGCTCGCGCAGCCAGGCCGCCGCGCCGGCCACCGCGGCAGGCTCGGGCGCCACCACGAGCCCCGTGCGACGGTCGTGCACGACGTCGAGCGGCCCGCCGGCGTCCGTCGTCGTGATCACGGGCTTCTCGGCCAGGAACGACTCGTACGGGCCCATCCCGAAGTCCTCGTCGACGGGGGCGTAGTAGACGGCCATGCAGGTCGCGTAGAGCGCGGCCAGCTCGTCGCCGGAGATGCGGCCCGCGAAGCGCACCCGCCCGTCGAGCCCGCGGCTCGCCGCCAGCCCCTCCAGCCGCTCGCGGTCGGGGCCGTCGCTCGCCACGACGACCCTCAGCGTCGGGTCGAGCGCCGCGGCCTCGATCAGCAGGTCGATCCGCTTCGCCCGGTCGAGCCGGCTGGCCGAGAGGACGAAGTCGCCGTACGACTCGCAGCGGTAGCCGAGCGCCTGCGGCGGGTGCGGCAGCACCTCGGCGACGAGCCCGGTCGAGCGCTCGAGCCGGCCGGCGACGTTCGCCGACGTCGCGAAGAGCCGCGTCGCCTCCCCCAGCGCCACGCGGTCCAGCTCCTGGACCTTGCGCCGCAGCGCGCGGTCCTCGGCAGACTCGCCGAACTGGCCGAGGTCGGTCCGGTCGAGCTCGTACGCCTGCCGGAACTGGTGCACGAGCCACACGCGCTTCTCGGGGTGGCGGACGACGTAGGAGGGGAACTTCGTCGCCACAACCAGGTCGATCCGCCGCCCGTCGGCCTCCTCCAGGTCGAGCAGGCGCCAGAGGAACGCCTGCGTCAGCACCCGCGCGCCCGGGTACCACTTGAACGGGACGCTGACGAGGTCGGCGTCGTGGCCGCGGGCGCGAAGCTCGGCGACGAGCTCGTCGGTGAAGATCTCCGCGCCGCCGTGCGCGAACGGCACCTGCGGTCGGCAGACGGCGATGCGCACGGCTACTCGGGGCTCTTGGCGCGCTCGGCGCGAAGGGCGGCCAGCTCGCGCTCGAGCCGGTCGAGGCGGCCGTCCACGTCGTCGACGAGGCGCAGGACCGCAGCGTTGAACGATCGCTGGTCGTAGGCAAGCGGCTCGACGTACCAGCGCATCAGCTTGCGGAGCACCCCCTTGACCGGCGTGCCGACCCCGCCCCGGACGCCGGGCCGCAGCCGCAGCGACCGGTCGGCGGACACCGGCCAGAGACGCTCTGCCTCGTCCCGGGCG
>DATBMD010000246.1:0-2664 GCA_036555085.1 Gaiellaceae bacterium | reverse complement strand
ATCGGGAAGATGGGCGAGCCGATCGGGCGGCGCCTGCTCGCCGCCAACCACGATCTGACCGTCCACAACCGCACGCCCGAGCGCGCCGCACGCCTCGTCGAGGAGGGGGCCCGCCCTGCCTCGGAGCCCGCTGACGTCTGGGAGCAGGCCGAGGTCGCGATCACGATGATCACGGACGACGCCGCCCTGCGAGCCGTCACGCTCGGGGACGGCGGAGTGCTCGCCGCCGCTCCCAGCGGCCGCGTCCTCGTCGACATGAGCACGGTCTCGGTCGCCGCCTCCCGCGAGGTCGCCGACGCGGCCGGGGCCGCCGGCGTGACCTCCCTGCGCGCGCCCGTGACCGGGAACCCGTCGGTCGTCGAGGCGGGGAACCTCGGGATCATCGTCTCCGGGGACGAGGAGACCGTTCGCCGTCTCGAGCCGCTCTTCCGCGACATCGGCGCCAACCTCTTCTACGTCGGGCCCGGCGAGGAGGCGCGGGTGATGAAGCTCGCGCTGCAGGTCTTCATCGCCGGCACCGCGCAGCTGATGGCCGAGGCCCTCGTGCTGGGCGAGGCGAACGGGCTCGACCGGGCCCGGATGCTCGAGGTGCTCGGTGCGAGCGCCGTCGGCTCGCCGTTCGTCAAGTACAAGACGGCGGCGCTCGTCGCCGACGACTACTCGTCGACGTTCACGAGCCGCGCGATGTTCAAGGACCTGTCGCTGATCCTCGAGTGCGCGAATGCGGCCGCCGTCCCGGTCCCGGTGAGCGCGCTCGTGCAGCAGCTCGTCCTCGGCTGCATCTCGACCGGGATGGGCGACGACGACTTCATGGCGCTCGTACCACGGCTGCGACGCGAGGCTGGCTTGTAGGGCCGCAGTGCCGCGAATCGGGACGCTTCTCTGCTGTCAAGTGATGGCTCATTCCGCCAACGCCAGGCTCGGGAGCGAGTGGAGCTGGCGGTAGAAGCGGCGGGCGAGCATGCGCTTGACGCACCGCAGCGCCTCCCGCTTGCTCTTGCCACGCGCGAGCAGGCGGCCGTAGTAGGCCGCTGTCTCAGCGTGGAAGCGTGTGCGCGTACGCGCGATCCGGTGCAGGGCACAGTTCAGCTGCCGGTCGCCGCCACGGTTGAGCCGATGTCGGGTGGTGGGCCCGCTCGAGGCCTCGACGGGGCTCGTACCGGCGAGCGCCGCGAAGGCCGCCTCGGAGCGCATTCGGCCCGGTTCGCCGCTTGAGACGATCAGCTGGGCCGCACAGATCGGCCCGACGCCGCACTCGTCGAGCAGTTCGGGCGCGACCGTCTGCACGAGTTGTTCGATCCTGCGCTCCGCCTCCGCCAGTTCTCGGTCGAGGCTGTGCGCGCGAGCGCCGAGGCGGCGGAGCACCTCGATCAGCGCCGTCTGCTCGACGTCGTCGCTCGCGCGATGGCGGAGGCGGGCGGCCGCGGTGGCAAGCCGGCCGCGCCTGTGGCCGCCGAGGCGGGCGCGCAACCCCGGCGGCGCGGTCACGATCAGCGCATGCAGCTGGTTCAGGCAGACGGTGCGGGCGTGGTCGGCGCTGCGACGCTCGATCAGCAGGATGCGCAGCAGCTCGCGCACGCCGTTGCCACGCAGCTCGCTCAGCCCGTCGCCGGCGAGCAGCCGCCGGGCGGCAAGCGCGGCGTCGAGCAGGTCGTTCTTGCCGCAGCGACGATCGCGGCGGCTCGGGCGCTCGCACTCGAGCACCGGCACCGCATGCCCGGTCAGGAAGCGCGCCAGGCCCGCCCCGTAGCTGGCCGCGCCTTCGATCGCGAAACAGCAAGCGCCGAGCGAGCCCGCCCAGCGAAGCAGCCGTTCGTAGCCGGCCTCGGTTGCCTCCACCTCGCAGACGCCAAGCTCGCGCCCGAGCCGGTCGAGTGCGACCGCGACGTGCGCTGCCTTGTGCGTGTCAACCCCGATCGCAACCGTCCACTCCATCCCATAGCCTCCCTCTCGTCGAAGAACGGACTCGCTCCGGACAGGGCTGTGTCGAGCGACGGCACAGGCTTCTCTCAGGTCACCAGCGAGTCCAGCGGACGGCGGCGGGAGACAGATCCCGTTCAAGGCACGATCGCCAGCAAAGCCCTGGGTCATCCCGCCGTCGGCCGCGGACTCTGGTGCGGCGACCGGACAGCACCACACGCCGTCGACGGTACACAGCAAAGCCCGCGTATCAAACCGACGACCAGAACTCGGCCAGCAGCCGGTTGTAGTCGTCGGGTTGCTCCTGGAACGGCTGGTGGCCGGCTCCGGGCACGACGACCAGGCGCGAGCCGGAGATCCGCTCGACGATCCCCTGCGAGAACCGCGGCGGCAGCACGAGGTCGAGCTCGCCGACGGTGACGAGCGTCGGTGCCGTGACCGCGCCGATGCGATCGGCGCTGTCGTGGTGGATGAGCGCGTCCGCGGAGCGGCAGAACGCGTCCACGGACTGCTGGCTCGGGCTCGCCTCCGCGGCGTCGAGCCAGCCGTCCATCGTTCCGTCGTTCCAGACGCGCGGAGCGAAGCACCAGAGGTTGACGGCGACGAGGAAGTCGCGGATGCCGTCGGACTTGCGCGCCGTCCACATCCAGCTGCGGAAGATCTCGTGCAGGAACCTGTCGCCGCGACACCAGGTCCCGTTCAGCACCAGGCTCCGCACACGCTCCGGCCGGGCGAGGGCGACCT
>DATBMD010000235.1:0-7782 GCA_036555085.1 Gaiellaceae bacterium | reverse complement strand
CACAAGCTGCTGGTCCGCGGCGGCTACATCCGGCAGCTGAGCGCGGGCGTCTGGACGTTCCTGCCGCTCGGCTGGCGCGTCCACCAGAAGGTCGTCGGGATCATCCGCGAGGAGATGGACGCGATCGGCGGGCAAGAGATGTTGATGCCGGTGCTGACACCCGCCGAGCTCTGGGAGACGACCGGCCGCGACTCCCCCGAGATCTTCCGGCTCGAGGATCGTGCCGGCCGGCGCTTCATCCTTCCGATGACGCACGAGGAGACGGTGACGTTCCACGCGCGCGAGATCCAGAGCTACCGGCAGCTCCCGAAGATCCTCTACCACTTCTCGAACAAGGAGCGCGACGAGCCGCGCCCGCGGGGCGGGCTGCTCCGCATGCGGGAGTTCATCATGAAGGACGCGTACTCGTTCGACCGCAACGAGCACGAGTTCGCCCACAGCTTCGAGCTGCACCGCCAGGCCTACCACCGGATCTTCGAGCGCCTGGGCCTCGAGTTCTACGAGGTGGAGGCCGAGTCCGGGATGATGGGTGGTCAGCAGAGCCAGGACTTCCTCTGTCCCGGGGGATCGGGGGAGAACACGCTCGTCACGTGCGAGAACGGCGACTACGCCGCCGATCTCGAGATCGCGCGCGGCGTCCCGCGTGCCGCCGAGCTGCCCGAGCCGCTCGAGGCGCCGAGCGAGGTGGCCACGCCGGGAGCGACGACGATCGAGGCGCTCGCCGAGCAGCTGGGGATCGACGACGCGGCGACTTCGAAGGCCATGCCGGTCGTCAGGCCGGACGACACGCTCGTGCTCGCGCTCGTGCGCGGGGACGACCGGCTGTCCGAGTCGAAGCTCCTCGGAGTGCTCGCCGGCGACTTCCGGCCGGCTTCGGAGGAGGAGATCCGCGCCGCCTTCGGCGCGGGCGGCGGCTCGATCGGCCCGGTCGACGTGAGCGTCGAGGTCGTCGCCGACGAGGCGCTCCGCGAGGGGCAGTACGTCGCGGGTGCGAACCGCGACGGCTGGCACCGGCTGGGGGTCCAGGCCGGACGCGACTACCAGCCTCGCTTCGCGGACATCCGCGAGGCGCGCGAAGGCGATCGTTGCCCCGTGTGCGGCGGCGCGCTCAGGTTCCAGGTCGCGATCGAGGTGGGGCACATCTTCAACTTCGGGTCTCGCTACTCGGAGCCGCTCGGAGCGACGTTCCTCGACGATGACGGCATCGAGAAGCCCCTGATCGGCGGCAGCTACGGCATCGGGCCGGCGCGCGTGATGGCGGCCGTGGTCGAGCAGCACCACGACGACCGCGGCATTCTCTGGCCGCAGTCGATCGCGCCTTTCGACGTCCACGTGCTCGCGCTCACGGGCGGGGCGGAGGACGTGGCCGCCAGGGCGGAGGAGGTGGCCGTAGCGCTCGAGACGGCCGGGTACGACGTCCTGCTCGACGACCGCGACGCCCGACCCGGAGAGAAGTTCGCCGACGCCGATCTCGTGGGCGCGCCGGTGCGTGTCACGGTCGGCCGGAAGTCGCTCGAGGACGATTCGGTGGACGTGCGTGCCCGTTCTGCGAACGCTGACGAACGCGTCAGGATCGATTCCGTGGTGAAATGGGTACAGGCACGCTGATGGCGAGACGACGAAAACTCAGCGACGAGCCCTTCGGGCCCACGATCGAGCGGCTGATGGCGGACACAGGTCTCACGTACCGGGCGCTGGCCGACAAGACCGAGCTGTCGGCCGGCTACCTCAACCACATCGTCCACGGCAACCGGCCGGTGCCGTCGAACGACGTGATCGCGCGGCTCGCGAGCGCGCTCGGGGTGAAGCCGGAGCACTTCCGTGAGTACCGGATCCGCGTCATCACCGAGAGGCTCGAGCGGATGCCGGAGCTCGTCGACCGCCTGTACAAGCGGCTCGGCTAGCGGCGCGCTCACATGGCCGGCGCGCTGCGCATCGTCGGGCTCGGCGGAAGCGCGAGCGTTGCCCGGAAGCGCGTCGCCGCCGCCGGCTGACTACTTCCAGCGGCGTCCGGCGCCGAGGAGGTACTGCCCGTACCCGCGCAGCGCGGCGGCCGAGGTCAGCACCTGGTAGACGAAGAGGTAGCCGACGAACCCGAGCACGTCGCGTTCCGGATGGATTCCCAGGCGGCGGAAGACGTGCCGCTCCTGCCAGCGATGGAGGAAGCCGAACACGGCGAGCGTCAGCGGGAGCAGCAGGATCGACCACCAGCCGACGATGAGCGGGTAGCCGAGGACGAAGAGGATCAGCCCCGGCACCCAGAAGAAGATCAGCCCGATGTCGAGGAACGGGACGAGGTAGTCGATGCCGGCGACGAACTTCGCCAGCACCCGTGGCTGGGTCGGCGGCGGGTGCGAGCGCAGCCCCTCGAGCATGCCGCGCGCCCAGCGCGACCGCTGCGTCAGCAGACGCCCGAGCCGCTCCGGGACGACCGTGAAGCCGACCGCGACGGGCTCGTACTGGACGATCCCCCGCGAGTCGAGCATCGCCCAGGTCAGCACGATGTCCTCGCCGATCGCATCCGGCCAGCCGCCCACCGCCCGCAGGTCGTCCGTCACGTAGGCCGAGAACGCCCCCTGGGCGACGAGCGCGCTGTTGTAGGCGGCCTGCATGCGCTTGACGCCGTTGATGCCGAGCCGGTAGTCCCACTGCTGCATCCGGGTGACGTAGCTCGCACCCGGGTTCTCGGCCACCAGCGCGCCCGCGCAGGCGGCGACGTGCTGATCCTGGGGCGTGCTCGCGAGCCGGGCGACGATGCGCATGAGCGCCTCGCGCTGGAGATGGGTGTCGGCGTCGACGGTCGCGACGAGCGGCGTCGTCACGGTCGCGAGAGCGGTGTTGAGCGCGTGGTGCTTGCCCGGCTCGGCCTCGAACACGCGTCGGTACGACAGCCCGAGGCGCTGCGCCGCCCGCCCGCCGAGCGCGGCGGTACGGTCGGTCGAGTTGTTGTCGGCCAGGACGACCTCGAGAAGTCCCGCGTACGAGAGGGCGGCGATCCGCTCGAGCGTCGCCACGATCGACTCCTCCTCGTTCCAGGCAGCGATCACGATCGTCACCGCCGGCCACTGCCCTGCCGGCCAGGGACCGGCGGGGGGCTCGAGCGGCAGCGGCCGGTAGCGCGTGATCAGCAGCGTGAAGGCCATGAAGCCGATCACGAGGCCGGGGATGTACGCCAGGACGATCGGGATCACCCAGGCCATCACCGGCCCGATCGCGTCGCCGAGCTGGTCCCGCCACGGCCCGGACACCCACACGCTGAACGCGACCCAGGCCAGTGTGAGCGCCGCCGCGATCGCGAAGCGCACCGTCGGACGGAGCCCGGCGGCGGGAGCCCTCCGCCGGGTCAGGCCGCCGAGCCGGTCCCGCCGCAGGGCACCCTCTGCCGGCGTCGGGCGAGCGGGCTCGGCGAGTGGGTCCTGGATCGAGGGCTGCGGCGCCGGCATGGGCTCCTCCTCGGAGCTCCCACGACTCTAGGGACGTGTTTCGCCGGGCGAATCCCCCGTTCGGCTATCGCCAGCGCACGCCGTACGACCGCGCCGACGCGCTAGAGTCGTCTCCATGAGCGACGCCGAGAGCATGTTCGGCATCGAGGATGACGACGAGACCCTGGCGCTGAAGGTCGCGGCCGGCGGCGCGCTCGCCCTCGTGCTCGGCCTGATCTTCGGCTCCCGCCTGCTGCGCCTGCTCGGGCTGGTCGCCGCGCTGGCGGGCGGCGGGCTCTACGCGCGCGGGAAGCTCGCCGAGCGCAGCGAGAAGATCGACGCCGCCGAGACCCGCATCCGCTCCGAGCTCGACGACCTCGACCCCGTGGCGCGAGCGCAGGTCATCCAGGGCATCGTGGAGTCCTGACGGCCGTAACCGCTCACGGCCGGCGACCGTAGGGCGGCGCGCGTGACCGAGAGTTCCGCGGCAGCGACCCACTCTCCGACGCCCGAGCGGCCGCTCGCGGCTGCCCGGCGGCTGGTGCTGCCCCTTGCGCTCGCGCAGTTCATCTGCAGCTTCGCGGGCTCGAACATGAACGTGATGATCACCGACATCAGCGACGACCTCGACACGACGGTCAAGGGCGTGCAGACCGCGATCACCCTGTTCCTGCTGATCATGGCCATCCTCATGATCCCCTGCAGCAAGCTGACCGACCGTTGGGGCCGCAAACGCTGCTTCACGTGGGGCCTGACGCTGTACGGGATCGGCGCGCTGATCAGCGCGGTCTCGCCGAACCTCGGCGTGCTGATCCTCGGCAACTCCGTCTTCGAGGGCGTCGGAACGGCCCTGCTGATCCCGCCGGTCTACATCCTCGCGACGCTGTGGTTCTCCGACATCACGTCCCGGGCGTGGGCCTTCGGCGTGATCAGCGGGCTGGGCGGCATAGGCGCCGCGGCGGGGCCGCTGATCGGCGGGGTGATCACGACCGGGATCAGCTGGCGCGCGGCGTTCATCTTCCAGGCCGCGGTCGTCGGGACGATCGTCCTGCTGAGCCGCCGCATCGCCGACCCACTTCCGCCCGATCCGACCCGACCGTTCGACGCGATCGGCGCCATCCTTTCCGGCGCCGGGATGTTCTGCGTCGTGTTCGGGATCCTCCAGGCCGGCACGAACAACATGCTCATGACGATCTTCCTGGTGATCGGCGCGTTGTTCCTGCTCGCGTTCTACCTCTTCATCCGGCGGCGCGAGCGGGCGGGAAAGGAGGCGCTGCTCTCGACCGGGCTCTTCAAGAACCGAACGTGCAACCTCGCGCTCGTGACGCAGAACATCCAGTGGCTGATGCTGATGGGCGTCTCGTTCGTGGTCTCGGTCTTCCTGCAGGAGGTGCGCGGCTACAGCGCGATCAAGACGGGCGTGATCTTCACCGCGGCCACGCTGGGAATCCTCGCTTCGTCGCTCGCGGCCGAGAAGCTCGCGAGGCGTTACGCGCAGCGGACGCTGATCGTCGCGGGCTTCGTCGTCACCGTCGCGGGGATCGCGCTCGTGCTCGGCCTCGTCCTCGCCTGGGACGGCGTGTGGGCGTTCGTGCCCGGCCTGGCGCTGGTCGGCCTCGGACTCGGGGCAATGCTCACCCCGTCGGTCAACGTCGTGCAGTCGAGCTTCCCCGAGGAGCTGCAGGGCGAGATCTCCGGGCTCTCCCGTAGCGTCTCCAACCTGGGCTCGTCTTTCGGCACCGCGATCGCCGGCACCATCCTCGTCGCCGCCATCTCGCGAGGGAACAGCGCCTACGCCTGGGCGATGGCGTCGCTGATCGCCTTCGGCCTCATCGGCCTCGTAGCGGCGCTCCGTCTGCCGAGCAAGCTCGATCGCTCGGCGGCGGTCGCGGATTCGTAGCTCCGAGGTGCGGGTGGGGCGCTTTCGATGTGACGGGGACGCTCGCCTTCCTCTCGATCAAGCGGGAGCCGGTAAGGTGTCGGTCGTCGCGGGGCGTGGCGCAGCCTGGTTAGCGCGCTAGTCTGGGGGACTAGAGGTCCCGAGTTCGAATCTCGGCGCCCCGACTTGGAGAACGGCGCGTCGCTCGCAGGGCGTTTCCGCGGCTGGAGGTCGGGGAAGGCTCGAGACCATGAGTGACGATGAGGCGAAAGGCATCCTTCGCTCCGAGTTCCTCAAGCTCCGAGCGCTGGGATACGAAGCGCTCGTCGATCGACTCGAGGGCAAGAAGGAGCAGGTCGACGTGACCGGTTCGACCGGAGCCGACTACCACGTGGAGCTCGAGGCGTTCTGGGACAACCGGGAGGAGCGGCAGCTTCGCGTCGTCGCGTCGATCGACGACGGCGGGCTGCGCGCCTTCCTGCCGTTCACCGAGTCGTTCTCGATCGACCCCTCGGGACACGTCACGGACCACTCTGAGGCCTGACCCCGCGTAACGGGGTGAGGTCAGACCTGGCGCGTCGAGACGCGAGACGCGGTGATACGCCCTCAGCCGCTCGTCTTGTCGAGGAGCTGCAGCAGCTCGTGGGCTGCGAGCTCGATCTTCTTGTGTCGCCACTCGGCCGCGCGGTAGTGCACGGCGATCAGGCCAGAGCGGTGGAGACGCCGAAAATCACCGAAGACGAACCCGTGGCGCGCCTTTGTCTCATCCGCGACCCCTTCGGTGAGCCCGAGATGCCATGATGCGTAGTCGTCCCACGAGTGCTTTGCCAAGTACTCGTTTTGCTCGTCGGCGTTCGGCTGGACGTCGCCCCAATTGCTTCGGAGCACATACTGACGCGCTTCGATCAGGCGCCGGGCGTTCTCGACTGCGCGGGGATTGACTGCGTACGAGGCCAACGTGTCAATTCTGACGAGCGGCTGGCCACACGTCCTCAGCCGAAGGCGTCTGCGAGACAGACAGAGGATCGCGACTCTTCGAGCGTGGATCCCGGGCATCTCGGTTCGCTGTCCGGCTTGCAAACGTTCGTGATTCCGGTTACCAATAACGTATGGGGAGAGGCTTGCGGCGCGTCTGCGTTCTCGCGACGGCTGCTGTTGGTGCGCTGGCGCTCACGGGAGCAGCATCCGCCAAGGCTCCGATCTTGCAGGCCGTTGGTCATGTGGATCGCCATCCGACTGCTACATGGACGCTCCCAGCTGGCGTGAAATCCGCGGTCGTCGAGGTTGCGAGCTCGCCGTCGACCTCGAGCGATGGCTACTTCTTCAACGAGAACGTGGTCGCGTTCGACGTCCCGAACGAGACCGACACGTCTTGGACACACAACTTCCAGCTCGACCCCGGCACGTATTTCGTCCACGTCGGGGGAATCGACGAGCCCTGCTTCTTCGCCGGACAGTGCCCGGTCCGGGAGTTCTCGCAGACGATGACGCTGGTGATAGGTGGGTCACCAACTTCCCCGCCGCCGCCTCCTCCTCCGCCACCTTCCGCGCTCCTGTCGGTCTCGAGAAGCGGCCTTGGTAGCGGCACGATCGCCAGCGACCCCGCCGGAATCAATTGCGGCACAGATTGCTCGGAGTCGTACGCGGCCGGCATCCACGTGATGCTGACCGCGACGCCGGCACCAGGCTCCGCGTTCGGAGGCTGGAGCAATTCCTGCGGATTGTCTCCTCGCTGCGAGGTCACTCTGTCTGGCTCGGCTTTCGTGCTTGCGACGTTCAATCTCGCGCCCGCAGCTCCACCGCCGCCACCTCCACCGACGCCACCCCCGCCTGCGACGGCGACTCCCGCCGCGGTCGACACGGTTGCTCCTCGCGTCAAGGCGCTTCCGGCCGCGGGCCGCGCGGGCTCCGTCGTGAGCCTGCGCTTCTTGGTCTCCGACAATCGGAAGTCGACCCGGCAGCAGATCCTCGTGTATCGCGGGTCGGTGCTGTTGGCGTTAGTGCGAAGGCCGTTTTCGCGCAGCCTTGTCGGGAAAGTCAAGAAGATCGCGTGGCGGAGCCCGGCCAAGCCAGCGACGCTTAGATTCTGCGTTGTCGCCTGGGATCGCGCCGACAACGCGAGTCCGCGTCGATGCGCTCGGCTCATTCTGTTCTGACCCGATCCGGCACATCGAGCGCTCGCCGCTCGACCCCGGTGTGCGACGATCGTCGCCGGTGTCGTGGACCGAGTTCACCACACATGACGACGGGCCGCTGATCGCGGGTCGCCGCGCCGGCAGCGGGCCGCCGGTGCTCCTGCTGCACGGGGGGCCGGGGATCGGCGTCGACTACCTGCGCGATCTCGCCGACGAGCTCGCGCAGGAGAACGACGTCGCCTGGTACCAGCAGCGGGGGCTCGAGCCCTCGGCGGCAACGGGCCCTTACTCGGTGGCGGCGGATGTCGAGGACGCTCGCCGCGTCCTCGACGCGCTCGGCTGGCAG
>DATBMD010000173.1:0-43307 GCA_036555085.1 Gaiellaceae bacterium | reverse complement strand
TCGATGGGCTGCAACTCCTCGTGCGCGTACTGCATCGTCCCGGCCGTCCGGGGCCGCGAGCAGAGCCGGCGGCCGGGGGAGATCGTCGCCGAGGTGACCCGGCTGGCCGGCGAGGGCGTTCGAGAGATCACGCTGCTCGGGCAGAACGTCAACTCGTGGGGACGGGACCTGGCGCCCGAGGTGCGGACGGAGTTCGGAGAGCTGCTGCGTGCGTGCGACGCGGTCGCGGGCGTCGAGCGGATCCGCTTCACGAGCCCGCACCCGAAGGATTTTCGCGCGCCGGTGATCGAGGCGATGGCCGAGTGCGCGTCCGTGTGCGAGCACGTCCATCTACCGCTCCAGTCGGGCTCCAGCCGCATCCTGAAGGCGATGCGCCGCACCTACTCACGGGAGCGCTACCTGGCGCTCGTCGACCGGCTGCGCGGCGCGATCCCGGATCTCGCGCTCGGGACGGACGTGATCGTGGGCTTCCCGGGCGAGACGGAGGCCGACTTCGCGGAGACGCTCGAGGTGATGGCGCAGGTGCGGTTCGACTCGGCCTTCACGTTCATCTACTCGCCGCGCCACGGCACCGAGGCGGCCGCGCTGCCCGACCAGGTGCCTGACGAGCTGAAGCACGAGCGGCTCGAGCGGCTCGTCGAAGCTGCGCAACGGATCGCCGCGGAGCGAAACGCCGAGCGGGTCGGCGCCGTCGAGCAGGTGCTGGTGGAGGGGCCGAGCCGCACCGAGCCGAGGCTCCTGCGCGGGCGCACACGGCGGAACACGACCGCCGTCTTCGCCGGCACGGCCGCGCCGGGCGACCTGGTCGATGTGCTCGTCGAGGGCTCGACGTCCACGACGCTGCGGGGCCGCGAGGCGGCGCTCGTCGCGGCCTAGGGCGGGCGAGAGCCGCATGCGGATCCTGCTCTCGTGGGACGGGTGCAAGAACGTGCGCGACCTGGGCGGCTACCCGCTTCCCGGTGGGGGTATCACCCGTGCCGGCGCGATCGTGCGCGCCGACAGCGTCCGCCAGCTGAGCGACGAGGGCTGGCAGGCGCTCGTCGACTACGGGATCCGGACCGTCGTCGACCTGCGGCTGCCCAGCGAGCTCGACGGCGACCCGCCCGGCGGCCTGCCCGTCGAGTTCGTGCACGCGCCGCTGGTCGAGGAGCTCGACGCGAACGGGACGGCCGAGATCGACGCGATCGCCGACGCGCACGGCGACGACGCGGTCTCCGCGACCCGGGACGTCTACCTCGAGATGCTCGAGCGCAACCATGCCGGGGTCGCGGGCGCCGTCACCGCCGTGGCCGGCGCTCCACCTGGTGGCGTGCTCGTGCACTGCCATGCGGGCAAGGACCGGACGGGCCTCGTCGCGGCGCTCCTCCTCGACCTGGCCGGCGTCGACCGCGCGCTGATCGGAGAGGACTACGCGCAGACCGGCGTGTCCCTGGCCGAGGTGCTCGCCGAGTGGGTCGACGAGGCGGTCGACGAGGCGGATCGCCTGCGCCGCAGGCGCATCGTGTCGACTCCAGCCCAGGCGATCGTCGGCGTGCTCGGCGTGCTCGACGCGCGTTATGGCAGCCCGCGGGAGTTCCTGCGCGCAGCGGGGGTGACCGAGAGTGACCTCGGGCGCGCCGTCGCGCGGCTCGCCGGCTGACCCCGCGTGGCGCCCCCGGCCGTCTACGCGGTCTTCGGGCCGACGGCCTCCGGGAAGTCCGCGGTCGCCGAGGCGCTGGCCGACCGGCTCGGCACGGAGGTCGTCTCCGCCGACGCGCTGCAGGTCTACCGCGGCCTGCCGATCCTGACCAACCAGCCGCAGCGGCCGACGCGGCTCGTCGCGATCCGCGGGCTCGACGAGGAGATGTCGGTCGGCGAGTTCGCAGGGCTCGCGCACGCGGCCGTCGACGAGCTCGTGGCCGGCCACGGAGCCGCAGTCGTCGCGGGCGGGACGGGTCTCTACCTGCGGGCGGCGATCGCCGAGCTGGCGGTGCCGCCGGCGCCGGGCGCGGCCACCCGCGCCCGCTGGGAGACCGCCTACGATGCCGATCCGGCGGCGGCCTACGCGCTCCTCCGCGACCGCGACCCGGCGGCGGCGGTGCTCGTCCACGTCAACGACCGCCGCCGCGTCGTCCGCGCGCTGGAGCTCGCCGAGGTGGGCTCCTCGCTCGCACCGTCCGCCGACCGGCTCTGGAGCGCTGCGACGCGGCTGCCGACGCTGGTCGCCGGCCTGGAGGTGCCGCCGACGGAGCTGGAGCGGCGGATCCGCGCGCGAACCACGGAGATGTTCGCGGCCGGCGTCGCCGACGAGGTCCGCCGGGCGTTGGCAGGCCCGATCTCGAGAACCGCCGAGAAGGCGCTCGGCCTGCGGGAGCTCGCGGAGCTTCCGGAGGAGGAGGCGTTCGAGCGGATCGTCGTGCGGACGCGACGCTACGCCGCCTACCAGCGGAAGTGGCTCCGACGGCTGCCCGGCGCAGTCCTGCTCGACGGGACCGCGTCCGCGGACGAGATCGTCGACGCGATTCTCGACGGCACGCCCGCGTAGGTGCGTGCGCCGGTTCTGCGGTCGCTACTCCTCGGCGTAGGTCCCCTTCGTGCGGCAGCGTAGTCTCAGACGGAAGACTTCCACTCCGCTGCTACGTCTCATGCGATTCTCGAAATGGCACGCGCTCGGCAACAGCTACCTCGTGATCGACCGCGAGGAGGCCTCGCGTGCGCTCACGGACGTCGATGCGCGGAGGCTCTGCGACCCGCACGCCGGGGTCGGGGCCGACGGCGTGCTCGAGGTCGTCGCGCGCGACGCGCGCGGCGCCGAGGTGGTGATCTGGAACCCGGACGGGTCGACGGCCGAGATGTCGGGGAACGGGACGCGCATCGCGGCTGCGTGGCTCCTAGCGCGGGACGGCGGATCGGAGACGGAGATCCGGGTGGGCGGCCGTGCGGTGCGCGCGCGGATGCGCGACGACGGCCTGATCGAGCAGGAGCTGGGCGAGGTGACAGTCGGGCTGCGGGAGGCAATCGACGTCCACGGGAACGCGGTCGAGCTCGTCCCGGTGGACGTTGGCAACCCGCACGCCGTGCTGCCGTCGGTGGAGCCGAGCCGCGAGGTGCTCCTGCGGCTGGGCCCGCTCGTGGCGGCGCACCAGCGGTTCCCGCGGGGCGCGAACGTCCAGCTCGCGCACGCGGAGGGCCGGCACGACCTCGCGGTGCTCGTCTGGGAGCGCGGCGCGGGGGAGACGCCCGCGTCCGGGTCCTCCGCGGTCGCCGCGGCTGCCGCCGCGCTCGCCGAGGGTTGGTGCGAGAGCCCCGTCACCGTCCACATGCCGGGCGGCGCCCTCGAGGTGCGGCTCGACGACGGTCGCGCGACGCTCGTCGGGCCCGCCGAGGAGATCTGTCGCGGGGAGCTGCTGGGCGCGTAGGCGTCGAGAGCGCCGCGAGGGCGTAGGATGACGGGGTCGAGTCGCGGCCCGCGCCGCAGGGGGCGAGATGACCTTCGACCGCCCGGCACTGCTCCTGACCCTCCTGGTCATCCCGGCGGCGGCATGCCTGTACGCGCTCGTGCGGCGGCGGCGATCGCGGTTCGCGGTCAACTACACCAACCTCGACGTGCTCGCCGGGGTCGTCTCGGCGCGGAAGGCGTGGCGGACCGTGCTCCCGCTCGCGCTGCTGACGCTGTCGGTCGCGGCCCTCCTGGTCGCGATCGCCGGCCCGCACGTCAACCGGCTGCTGCCCACGGAGCGGGCGACGGTCGTGCTGGCGCTGGACGTCTCGCGGTCGATGGAGTCCCAGGACGTGCGCCCGTCGCGCCTGGCGGCCGCGAAGGTCGCCGCGCAACGGTTCCTCGACACCGTTCCGGGCAAGCTGCGCGTCGGGCTGGTCACGTTCTCGGGCGACGTGTTCGTCGCCGCGGTCCCGACGACCGACCGCGAGCGGGTGCGGGCGTCGATCGCGGCGGCGGGCTTCGGCCACTCGTTCGGCGGCACGGCGATCGGCGACGCCATCGCGCGGGCGGTCGAGGTCGGTCGCGCCGCGCTGGAGGAGCGTCAGCTCTCGTCGGCCGGCGCCGCCCTGGCTCCCGCATCGGCCGAGTCGGCGGGGCTCGTCTCGATCGTCTTCCTCTCCGACGGCCGCCAGAACCGCGGCCTGATCCCGCCGCTCGAGGGCGCGGCGCTGGCGAAGGCGGCGGGCATCCCCGTCTACACGGTGGCGCTCGGAACGTCGAACCCCAACGCGCCCGGGTTGCCGTGGGGCGGCCGGCGGGCACCCGACCCGGCGACGCTGCGCGCGATCTCCGAGGCGACCGACGGCGAGTTCTTCGAGGCGAGGAACGCCGAGGCGGCGAGCGCCGCCTACGAGGAGCTCGGGTCGAAGCTCGGTCGCACCCCGCAGAAGAGCGAGGCGACGGTCGCGTTCGTGGCGGCCGCGGCGGCGGCTCTGCTGGCCGGCGGCCTGCTGGCGTCCGTCTGGTCGCCGCGGCTTCCCTGAGCCGGTTGGACGTCAGACGGCGATGTCGAACTCGCGCAGAACGTCGTTCAGCGACGTCTTCAGGTCGGTCGAGGCGCTCCGCTCGCCCACGATCAGCGCGCAGGGGAGACCGAAGGTGCCCGCCGGGTAGTCCTTCTGCCGGACGCCGGGCAGGACGACCCGGCGCGGCGGCACCTCGCCGCGGTACTCGACCGGCTCGGCCCCGGTCACGTCGATGATCGGGACGGACGCGTTGAGGACGACGTTCGGTGCGATCACCGCCCCGGCGCCGACGCGGACGCCTTCCACGATCACGGCCCGGGAGCCGACGAAGGCGCCGTCCTCGACGATCACCGGCGCCGCCTGCGGCGGCTCGAGCACGCCGCCGATGCCGACGCCGCCCGCGAGATGGACGTCGGCGCCGATCTGCGCGCACGAGCCGACGGTGGCCCACGTGTCCACCATCGTGCGCGGCCCCACCCAGGCGCCGATGTTCACGAAGCCGGGCATCAGCACCACCCCGTCCGAGAGGAACGAGCCGTACCGTGCGATCCCGGGCGGCACGACCCGGACGCCGCGCTCGGCGTAGTCGGACTTGACGGGGATCTTGTCGAGGAAGTGCAGCCCGCCGACGTCCATCGGCTCCACCTTGCGGAGCCGGAAGTAGAGGAGGATCGCCTTCTTCACCCACTCGTTGACCTGCCAGCCGTCGCCGCGCGCCTCGGCGACGCGGACCTCGCCCGCGTCGAGCAGGCGGATCGCCTCCTCGACCGGCTCCGGCTCGACCTCGCCCGCCTCCCAGAGCTCGTCGATGCGGGCGGCGACGTCCATCGGCCGCATCATCGCGGATCCGCCGCTCAGAGCAGGCGGTCGAGGATCTCCACCGCCTGCTCGCACTCCGCGAGCGTCGGCACGAGCGCCAGCCGGGCGTAGCCCTCGCCGGACTGGCCGAGGTACGACCCCGGCGCGACGAGGACGCCATGGTCGAGCAGGCGCTCGGCGAAGCCCTCCGAGGTCTCCTGCTCGGGGACCGCGATCCAGAGGTACATCGTGGCCGGCCCGCCCGCCACGCGAACGCCCTTCAGCGCGAAGAGCTCGAGGAATAGCTCACGCTTGCGGGCATACGAGGCGCGGGCGCGCGCGACGTGCTCCTCGTCGGCCCAGGCGACGATGGAGGCGCGCTGCACGAACTCCTGCGGCGCCGTCCCCACGGTGGGCCGGAACGCCTTCAGAGCCGAGACCAGCACCGGGTCGCCCGCGACGAAGCCCGAGCGGTAGCCCGTCATCGACGAGCGCTTCGACAGGGTGTTGAAGGCCACGACCCCGGTCAGGTCGCCGACCTGGAGCGCCGAGGGCGGCGGCTCGTCGAACCACAGCTCCGAGTACGCCTCGTCCGAGGCGAGCACGAATCCGTGCTCCCGGGCGAGCCCGGCGAGGCGCTCGAAGAGCGCGAGCGGCGCCACCGCACCCGTCGGGTTGTTCGGGTAGTTGAGCCAGACGAGCGCGGCGCGGCGCCAGGTGTCGGCGGGGACCGCGGCGAGATCGGGCAGCCAGCCCCGTTCCTCCCGCAAGGGCAGCGCGACCACGCGCCCGCCGGCGAAGAGCGCGCCGCGCTCGGGCACGGGATAGCCCGGCTCCGTCACCACGACGGTGTCCTTGCCGCCGGCCGGGTCGAGGACGACGGTCGCGAACGAGAAGATCGCCTCCTTGCTCCCGAGCGTGGGGACCACCTGGGAGTCGGGATCGAGGCGGACGCCGAACCGCCGTTCGGCCCACCCTGCGACGGCCTCGCGGAGCTCGGGCAGGCCGACCGCGGCCGGGTAGCCCATCCGCTCGCGGAGGCCGCTTCGGAGCGCCTCGACGATGTGCGGATCGGTCGGCTCCTGCGGATCGCCTGTGCCGAAGTCGAGGACCGGGACGCCGCGTGACTCGACCTCGTCGGCGGCGCGCGCGAGCCGGACGAACGGATACGTGGTCTGGGCGCGGAGGACGGGGGAGAGCGGCACCTCAGCCGTCCAGGAACCGGCGGAGCGTCTCGTACGCGTGTACGAGGGCATCGATCTCGACGAGCTCGTCCCGGGTGTGCGCGTAGCGGGTGTGGCCGGGGCCGAAGTTGACCGCGTCGATCCCGCGCGCGGTGAAGTCCGCGACGTTCGTCCACGCCTGCTTCGGCTCGAGCCCGTTCGCGCCGGCGGCGAGCAGCGACTGCACGAGCGGCTCGTCGGCCACCACGGCGCCCGGCGGCGAGTCGCCGGTCACCTCGAGCTCGGCGCCGCCGTCGGCGGCGAGCGCGCGCAGGTGGGCCTCTGCCTCGGCCGGCGTCCGGTCGGGCGCGTAGCGGAAGCTGAGCGTCGCAACGGCCCGGTCGGGGATGACGTTGTCGGCGATCCCGGCCTCGAGCCTGGTCACGCTGAGCACCTCGTGGAAGACGAGCCCGCCGGCGACGACGTCGCGCTGCTCGACCGCGGCGATCGGCGCCAGCCCGGCGAGCGCCCGCTCGATCGCGTTGTCCGCCAGCCACGGCCGGGCGGAGTGGCCGCTGACGCCCCGGAACGTCAGCCGCGCGCTCATGTGGCCGTTGCACCCGGCCTGCACCTGGCCGTCCGTCGGCTCCAGCAGGATCACGAGGCCCGCCTCGTGCACGAGCGGGCAGCCGTCGAAGAGCTCGGGCAGCGGGTTGTGCTGCGGGGGCAGCTCCTCCTTGCCGAAGACGAGCAGCGCGACGTCGGCCGCGCCGGGCGGCGCCGTGGCGAGGTCGCGGACGAGCTCGAGCGCGACCGCGAGCCCGCCCTTCATGTCGCTGGCGCCGCAGCCGTGGACGGCCCCGCGCGCGACCCGGCCGGGCACGTTCCCCTGCGCGGGAACCGTGTCGTAGTGGCCGGCGAGGACGACGAGCGGCAGGTCCGGCCGACGCCCGCCGGCGAAGAGGAACGCGTCCTCGCCTGCGAACACGGGCGGGAGCGCCGCCGCCGCCAGGCCGCGAACGTGCGCGCGGATCGCGTCCTCGAAGAGGCTCTCGGAGGGGATGTCGACTAGCTCGAGCGTGCGCGCGGCGAGCCGGTCGGCGACGTGCATTCACGGAGACTACCCGGGCATAATCCGCGTGGTGACGACCTTTGAGGCCGCTCCCGCGCCCGGCGTCGAGCTCGAGCGCGGGTTCATCGTCGCGGTGCTGCCGAGGGGCGCCGACGCCGAGGACGAGCTCGGCGAGCTGCGCGAGCTGGCGCGCACGGCGGGAGTCGCCCCGGTCGGCGAGCTCGTCCAGCAGCGCCAGCGGCCGGAACCGCGGACGTTCGTCGGCAAGGGCAAGCTCGAGGAGCTGAAGGCCGTCTACGGCGAGAGCGGGGCGGAGGTGCTCCTCGTCGACGACGAGCTCGACCCGGTGCAGCAGCGCACGCTGGAGAACGCGCTCGACGCGAGAGTCGTCGACCGGACGCAGCTGATCCTCGACATCTTCGCCCAGCACGCCCGGAGCGCCGAGGGCAAGCTGCAGGTCGAGCTCGCGCAGCTGGAGTACAACCTGCCCCGGATGCGGGGCATGTGGAAGCACCTGGAGCGGCTCGGCGGCGGCACGGGCGCGCTCGGCGCCGGGGTCGGCACGCGCGGCCCGGGCGAGTCCCAGCTCGAGACCGACCGGCGGCTCGCGAACCGGCGCATCTCCGTCCTCAAGCGGCGGCTGCGCGAGGTTGCCGCGCACCGGGCGACGCGCCGCAAGGAGCGCGCGCGCTCGGGGACGCCGACCGTGGCGCTCGCCGGGTACACGAACGTCGGCAAGTCGACGCTGCTGAACGCCCTGACGGGCGCCGAGGCGTCGGTGGACGACCGGCTGTTCGAGACGCTCGATCCGACCACCCGGAGCTTCGACCACCTCGGCCGGCGCTATCTGGTCACCGACACGGTCGGCTTCATCCGGCGGCTGCCGACCCAGCTCGTGGAGGGCTTCGCGTCCACCCTCGAGGAGTCGCTCGTCGCCGAGCTCATCCTGCACGTGGCCGACGCCTCTCTGGCCGAGGACCGGTTGCGGGAGACGATCGCGGCGGTGCAGGCCGTGCTGGACGACATCGGCGCGCACGACGTGCAGGTCGAGCTCGTCCTGAACAAGATCGACCTGGTCGACGCGCTCGGCCGCCGCCGGCTCGCGAACCGCTATCCCGAGTCGCTGCAGGTCTCGGCCGCGACGGGCGAGGGTCTCGGCGAGCTCCGCGCCCGCATCGCGGAGCTGTTCGCCGACCGCTTCGAGGAGGTGCGGCTGCTCGTCCCGTACGAGGACGGCGCCGCGCTGTCCGACCTCTACGCGCTCGGCGCCCCGATCGACGAGCGGACGGACACCGACGAGGGCGTGCTCGTGCGCGCCCGCCTGCCGCGACACCAGCTCACCCGCTTCGCCCCGTTCCTGGTCGCGGGCGCGCCTCGCAGCGGCGAGGGACGCCTCGGAGGAGGCGCGGGGTAGCCTCGGCTGCGTTCGCGAGCCATGTGACCCGGATCGAACTGCACGTCACCCGGCTGCGAGATGACGCGGTGCTGCCGCGACAGGCGTACGAGGGCGACGCGGGCCTCGATCTCGTCGCCTGCGAGCGGGTCACGCTCGCTCCCGGCGAGCGGGCGGTCGTCGCCACCGGCATCGCAGTGGCGATCCCCGAAGGGCACGCAGGGTTCGTGCAGCCGCGCTCGGGGCTGGCCGCCCGCCACGGCCTCGGCGTCGTCAACTCGCCCGGCCTGGTCGACTCGGGCTACCGGGGCGAGCTGAAGGTGGTGCTGCTCAACACCGACCCGCGCGAGCCGTTCACCGTCGAGCCGGGAATGCGGATCGCCCAGCTCGTGATCCTGCCGGTGCCGGCGGTCGAGCTCGTCGAGGCCGACGAGCTGCCGGAGAGCGCCGAGCGCGGGGCCAGGGGCTTCGGCTCCTCCGGCCACCGGGACGGCTGATGCGTCCCGAGCCACGTGTCCGGGTGTCGGCCGTGCTCCGCTGGCACGGCCAGGTGCTCCTGATCCGCCACGAGAAGCGGGGCAACGAGCACTGGCTGCTGCCCGGCGGCGGCGTCCGCAGTGGCGAGAGCCTGCTGGATGCCCTCCACCGGGAGCTCGACGAGGAGACGGGGCTCACCGAGGCGGGCAGCGAGCTGCCGGTCGAGGGACCGATCGCGATCGTCGACTCGATCTCGCCCGAGCGCAGCCTCTGGTCGAAGCACGTCGTCCACATCATCTTCGCCGGCGAGGTCGGAGGGTCGCTGGCAGACGTGATCTCGCGCGACGACGCCGTTCGCGGCCATCGCCTGTTCTGGCCCGAAGACCTGGACGGGATCGCGATGCACCCGCCCATCCAGCGCTTCCTGCGCCGCTGGCAGCCGGGCGACCCCTGCGTCTACCTCGGGGCGCTCTGGGTGCCCTAGGGCACCGCTTCTTGGAGAGCCGCGCCTCGCCACGGACCTCCGGGGCCGCAGCGACCGTAGGTCGTGGTGATGAACCGCCGCGAGTTCCTTGCGCTCGCCGCCGCGCCGCTCGTCGTCGGCGCGCTGCCGGCCGCCGCGCGGGCGCGCGGTATGGGAGGCACCCCGGTCGCGCTGGTGACGGCCGACACGCAGGCACGTGTGCTGGCCGTGGAGATCGGCACGCGCCGGGTCGTCCGCACGATCCGGACGCTGCCCTGGCCGCGGTCGATCGAGTCGCTGCACGGCCTCGCGGGCGCGCTCGTGGCGCACACCGAGGAGGGAGCCGTCACGCTGATGGACGGCCTCCGGGTGCGCCGCGTGCTCGAGGGGCTCGCCGAGCCGCGCTACACGGCGCTGCCTCCCGGCGGGAGCGGAGCGTGGAACGACGGGCTCGCGTACGTCACGGACTCGGGACGTGGAGAGCTCGTCACGCTGGACGTCGGCCGTGCCCGCATCGTCCACCGGCTCGACCTCGGCGGGCCGGCACGTCATGTCACGACCGACGGCCTGCGCCTCTGGGCGGCGCTGGGCTCGAAAGCGAGCGAGATCGCCGTCGTCGGCCTCGAGCGGCCGCGACGCCCGCGGCTGCTGGGGACGCTCCGGCCGCCGTGGCTCGCGCACGACGTCGCGGTCGCACCCGGCGGGGCGACGGTCTGGGTGACGTCGGGCGACCGCAGCGAGATCGCCCTCTTCCCACCGGGCGCCGTCACCCCCCGCCGGGTGCTTCCCGCCGGCGCGCCCCCGCAGCACGTCGCCTTCCGCGACTGGGGCGCTGCCGCCGGCGTCGCCTACGTCACGAGCGGCGCCGACGGCACGCTTCGAACGCACGGGCCCGACGGTCGCCTGCTGCGGGCGGCTCGCGTACCGGTTGGCTCGTACAACGTGACGTGCTCGGGGAGCTGGGTCGTCAGCCCGTCGCTCGACGTGGGCACCCTGGCGGTGCTCGACGCCGCGGGCGAGCCGGTCGCACGGGTCAGGCTCGCGCCGGCGGCGCACGACGCCTGCGTGCTCGTCCTCTAGTGCGCCCTCTCCAAGCCTTGCACCGGAAACCCGGTAGGGGCCGGACCTGTCCGGCCCGCTGGTGCGGCCAATAGACAGGGTCGTTGGCGATCGAGAAACCGGTGCATCATTACGAGATGCCGCACTAGCAGCACCACCCGGCGATCTCGGCCGTCGAGCCGAACCGCGCGGAGACGTTGCTCGCGCCCAGCACGCGCGGGCGTGCGCCCGTCCGGACGAACACCCACTGGTCGGCGCTCGTCCACGGCAGCAACAGCCAGCTCCCCTCCGGCGCGGGGTGGACGCCGTCGATGCGGCCGGCGCCCTCGAAGATCCGCCTGGCGGCGCTCCGGTCCGGTCGCAGGCGCGGGACGAGCCAGACGGTCGAGCCGCCGTTCTCCCACTGGACGAAGGCGACGCCATCGCCGGCGAAGGCGGCGTCGACGGCCGGGGCTGCTTCCGGGCCCAGCAGCTCGAACCGCCTGCGCCCGCGCGCGTCGAGGAGGCCAAGGCCGCCAGTGGTACGGACCAGCAGCAGGCGCCCGTCGCTCGACCACTGGAGCTCGCGCACCGGCGCCGGCGAGGGCGCGCGCCAGAGCTCCCGTCCGGTGTCCACGTCCAGCGTCACGATCGCATCCGCCGGGCCGGCGAACGTCAGCACGTGGCCGGCGCCCGGACGCCAGGCGGGGGCGGCCGGGCCGACGCGCCGCGCGAGCAGGCGGTCGCCGGTGCCGTCGCCCGCGACGACGCGCAGGGCCCGTCCCGCGAGGTACGCGATGCGGGTGTCCGTCTCGGTGCCGCCCCAGCGGGGCAGGCGCACGGGCCCGGGCCGTGCGAGCGACCACCGAACGTCGCCGCCGGGCTCGAGCGCGACCAGCTCCCGGCGATCGGCGCCGACGGCGACGACGAACCGGCCGAACGGCGACCACGACGCCTCGCGATACGCGCCGAGCCGGCGCCTGCCGCCGTCCCGGTCGACCACCCAGGCGCCGCCCGGGCCGGCGACGAGGATCCGCCCGGGCGCCGGCAGGGAGACGAGCGCGGGCCGGGCGTTCTCGATCCCGACGGCGCGCCGCAGCTCGTCGACGAGGTCCCGGCCGGCGGAGGTCGTTGCCGCTGCCAGCGCCGCGCCGGCGACGACGAGCGCGAGCGCGGCGGCCGCGAGGCGGAGCGACGGCAGCCGGCGCGCGCGCTCCGGCTCACGCTGGCCGAACGCCGTCCGGACGACCTGCCACGAGCGCTCGGCCGCCTCCGCCTCTCCCGGGACCTGCGCGTTCGCGAGCCGGTCGCGGAGCTCGGTCACAGTTGCGCTCTCATCGCGTCGAGCCCCCGCCGGAGCCGCGAGTTGACGGTGCCGCGTGGAACGTCGAGCATCCTGGCGATCTGGCTCGGCGTGTAGCCGAGCAGGTGGCGCAGGACGACGGCCGCTCGCTGGTCCGGCGGCAGCCCGCGCAGCGCCTCGACGAGCGTCCGGTCGAAGCCGTTTGCCGTGGGCTCGGCGCCCGGCTCGACCGCCAGCTCGACCTCGCCGCGCAGGCTGCGCGCACGCGCCCAGTCGATCGCGCGGTTGACGACGATCCGGTGCAGCCAGGGCCCGAACGGGCGGCTCCGGTCGAAGCGGTCCAGCGCTCGCAAGGCGGCCAGGAAGCTCTCCTGGGCGATGTCCTCCGCGGCGGCGGCGTCATGGACGACGAGCCACGCGGCGCGGTAGGCGCGCGGCCAGTGCAGCCGGAAGAGCGCCTCGAACGCCGCCTCGTCGCCGCGGCGGGCGCCCGCGACGAGTGACCGCTCGTCGGCGCCACGTGGTGCCATGCTCCCATGACTGTACGAGCCGACGGCCGCGACAGGTCCATCCGAGAGATACGGGGGAAGGAGCCGTCGGGGTCCGTCGGGGCGGAGCGCGAGGCCCCTAGTGCGCCCGCGCCCTCTCCAAACCTTGCACCGGAAACCCGGTAGGGGCCGGACCTGTCCGGCCCGCTAGTGCGGCCAATAGACAGAGTCGTTGGCGACCGAGAAACCGGTGCATGATTACGAGATGCCGCACTAACCGCGGCCGCCGCGCTCGCGCGCGCGGCCTGCTGAGACGGCATGCGCCTGCCGCTCGAGCTCGTCGGGCAGCGGCTCCAGCGGTCGCGGCGCCTCTCCGGTAGCGTGCGCCAGCGCCCGGGAGAGCAGCCAGTCGGCGAGCCACGGGTTGCGGGGGAGGAGCGGCCCGTGCAGGTAGGTCCCGAGCGCGGTGCCGACACGGCAGCCCTCGAAGCCAGACTCGCCGTCGTTCCCGAACCCGGCCACGACCCGCCCGAGCGGCACCGCGCCCGGGTCGAGCCGGGTTCGGCCCGCGTGGTTCTCGAAGCCCGCGACGGTCCGCCGCTCGCCGGGGTCGAGCTCGCACTCGAGCAGCACGTCCCCGATCATCCGCCGTTCCCCGGCGACCGTCTCGTGTGGGAAGAGCCCGGCACCGGGCATCGTGGAGCCGTCGCGTCCTCGGTAGCCGCGGCCGAGCAGCTGGTAGCCGCCGCAGACGGCGAGCAGCGCGGCGCCGCCCTCGACGGCGGCCGCGATCGCGTCTCCCTTCGCGGCCAGGTCGGGTGCGATCAGCGCCTGCTCGCGGTCCTGGCCGCCGCCGACGTACAGCAGGTCGTGGGCGCCGGGCTCGAGCGCGTCGCCGAGGCCGATCGGGGTGACCGCAAGCTCGTGGCCGCGCCAGGCGGCGCGCCGCTCCAGCACGGCGATGTTCCCGCGGTCGGCGTAGATGTTCAGGTACTCGGGGTAGAGATGGCCGACCCTGACGATCACGCCGGCGCCCGCTCCCAGTACGGCCGCACGAGCCCGCGCTCGGCGGCGATCGCCCGCAGCCGCAGCATGGCGGTGTACGTCGGCAGCACCGCGAGCTCGCCGCCCGCCGGAACGAGCTCCAGGCCGCGGTCGAGCGCCTGCTCGAGCGAGGGGACGACCTCGAGCCGCGCTCGGTCGAAGCCGCCGTAGGCGAACCGGAGCGCGAGCTCTGCGGCGCGGTCGCCCGAGACGACGAGCCGGTCGGCCTGCGCGAGCGGCTCGAAGTCGACGTCCCAGATCCACGAAACGTCGCGGCCGTCGGCGATCGCGTCGTTGAGCGCGACCACGAGCACATCCGGCACGCCGCCCTCCTCGAGCGTCCGCACCGCCTCGTTCGCCCCCGCCGGGTTCTTGATCAGGAGCATCAGGATCCGCCGGTCGCCCGCGGCGATGCGCTCGAAGCGCCCGAACGCCGCGCCGAAGCCCTCCAGCCCGGCTCGCACCTCGTCGAGCGAGGCGCCGAGCGAGAGGGAGAGCGAGGCGGCGGCGAGCGCGTTGTAGACGTTGTAGAGCCCCGGCAGCGGCAGCCGGACGCGTGCGGCGCCGGCCGGGGCGACGAGGTCGAACTCCGACGCCGCGAGCCCGTCGAGCTCGATCTCGCGCGCGGCGACGTCGAGCGGGGGCCGCGCGTGCCCGCAGGCGGCGCAGCGGTAGTCGCCGAGGTGCCCGACGTACGCCGCCTCGTACGCATACGGCGCCCCGCAACGGAGGCAGTACTTCGAGTCGGCGGCGTGCTGCAGCGACGGGCGCGCGCGGCGGGGGTCGTCGAGCCCGTACCGGAGCACGTGCGCCGCGCGCCCGCCGAGGTCGCCGACGAGCGGGTCGTCGGCGTTGAGGACCAGTGCCGTCTCCGAGTCGAGCCGGGCGACAGCGTCGCGCCACCGCTCGGCGATGTGCTCCAGCTCGCCGTAGCGGTCGAGCTGATCCCGGAACAGGTTGCCGAGCGCGACGGCCCGCGGGCGCAGCCGGCGCGCGATCTCCGGCAGCGCGAACTCGTCGACCTCGAACAGCCCGAGCTCGGCGTTGCGGGCCGAGAGCAGGGTAGAGGCGACGCCGGAGGCGAGGTTCGCGCCGGAGTGGTTCCAGGCGAGCCGGTGCCGGCGGGCGAGGATCTGGGCCGACATCGCGCTCGTCGTCGTCTTGCCGTTCGTCGCCGAGATGAGCGCCGTGCCCGCCGGCAGGGCCGAGGCGAGCTCGTCGATCGCGCCCGGGTCGAGCTTCCAGAGCAGCTTCCCGGGCAGCGTCGTGCCGCCGCCGCGGCCGGCGGCGCGCGAGAGACGGCCGACCGTCCTGGCGGCGAGCGTCTCGATCGCGATCCGCGTGCTCACAGCTGTCGAGCCTAGCCGTCGGGCGTGGGGGAGATGTCTGATCGGGCGGTCTTGCGATCTGTCGCATTTGCTCTACAGTGATTGCATGGCCAGGCCCCGGCGCCGGCACCCGGCGGTCGCCGGGATCGACGAGGCGGCGCTCGCCGAGTTCCGCGCCGGCATGCGCCGGCGCTACACCGACGAGCAGATCCTCGAGGAGCTGCGCGCGAGCGCGGCGCGGCTGGGGCGTTCGCCGACGATGCGCGAGTTCGCGGCCGACCCCGAGGCCGCGGTGCACCCGCAGACCGTGATCGAGCACTTCGGCACGTGGAACGCGGCCAAGCGTGCCGCGGGGCTGACGCCGCGCCGCTTCATCAGCCGGGAGGAGCTGCTCGAGCAGCTCCGCGCGCTCGCCGGCGAGCTCGGCCGCGTCCCGAGCGCGCGCGACCTCGACGAGCGGCGTGGCCGGATGGCGTCGAAGTCGCTGATCTGGCACACGTTCGGCTCGCTGGCGCAGGCGCTCCGCGAGGCGGGGTTCGATGTCCCGGTCGGCGAGGAGCGCCTCGAGCGGGCGGTCGCGCAGGGCGCCGTGCTGGCGCGGGAGCTCGGGAGGCTGCCGAAGATGGCGGACTGGAAGCAGGCGCGGCGTGCGGATCCGTCGCTGCTGTCCGAGTGGCAGGTCTACCGGCTGGTCGACGTCAGCCCGGGCGCGTGGTCGGCGTTCCAGTTCCTCGTGCGCGAGCGCCTGCGGGAGGAGGGCGTCGACGTGCGACCGGACGGGACGCTCGCGTCGCCGTAGCCGTGGCGGCTAGGCCGGCGCGACGAGCGCGGCCAGCCGCTCGAGGCAGTGCGCGCCCTCGTGCGGAGCGCGGACGGTGGGGAGGGGGTTCTCCTCGCGGAACGAGCGGTCCGTGCGGAAGCGCTCCTCGGCCACGATCCTGGCCCCCACGAGGCGGAGCAGGCGCCCTTCGTCGACCTCCGTCAGCCAGAGGTCGAGCCGGAGCGTCCGCTCGACGACCTCGAGCGCTGCCCGGGTGGAGGCGAAGAAGAGCTCCCGGCTGCCGCGGCCGATCCAGAGCGGCCGGCCGATCCCGCGCGCGACGTGCAGCGTGTCGGGGTCGCGCTCGTCGATCCAGGCGGTCGCCATCGCCCCGCGCAGCTCCTCGAGCGCCCTCGGGTCGTCGGGCCGCGCGTCGGCGAGCGCGAAGATCGCCTCCGAGTCGACGGTCATCTCCGGCTCGGCGCGCTCGAAGCCGTGCAGCGCGAACAGCTCGTCGTCGTTGACGATGATCCCGTTGTGAATCCCCACGACCGCGCCGTGCCGGATCGGGTGGTTGTTCGCGAGGATCGTCGGATGGCCCTTCGTGTAGTCCCGGACGTGGACGAGGGCCTGCGTCGCCCGAGACGGGATCGCGACGGCGTCGAGCAGCTCGCTCGCCGCCGTCTGCTGCTTGTGGACGACGACCGAACGGCCGGGCTGCCGGTGTGCGTAGCCGACCGCGTCGGCGCCGCGCTCGGCGATCCCCGCGAGCAGCGCCTGGGCGGCCAGCGTGCGATCGACGCCGGAGTCGGCGCCGACGCTGTATCCCGCTATGCCGCACATGGAACGGTCATCGGTCGATCTGCAACGAAGATGTAGACGCAGCGTACGCGCCGAAGTTGCGGAGAGTGTTCGGAAACCGTGTTGAATCCCGGCGTTCCGGGCCGCCGGAGCACCGATCCGGTGCCCCGCGGCAGCCGGATCGCGGGCTCTCTCGTCCCGCCTCAAGCATGAGGGCCGCAGCGCCGATAGAGCCTGCGTGGAAGGCAACCTCGCCGAGCCGTTGTTCGACCCTGTCGATCCGCCCGCGCGCGAGGACGCGCCCGCGGAGGTCACCCAGGATCCGCTCAAGCTGTACGTCCGCCAGATCGGCGACGGCCGGCTGCTGACGCCGGCAGAGGAGCGCGAGCTCGCGCGCCGCAAGGACGAGGGCGACGACGAGGCGAAGCGGAAGCTGATCGAGTCGAACCTCCGGCTCGTGATGTCGATCACCCGCAACTACACGAAGGCCGGCGTCCCGCTCCTCGACCTGATCCAGGAGGGGAACCTCGGCCTGATCCGCGCCGTCGAGAAGTTCGACTACAAGCTCGGCTACAAGCTCTCCACCTACGCGACCTGGTGGATCCGCCAGGCGATCTCGCGCGCGCTCGCGGAGCAGGGCCGGACGATCCGGCTGCCCGTCCACGTCGCCGACCAGGTGCGGAAGGTGACGCGCGCCCGCCGCGTCCTCGGCCAGAAGCTCAACCGCGACCCGACGATCGAGGAGATCGCCGAGGAGAGCGGCTTCGCGTCGAAGCGCGTGCAGGAGCTGCTCGAGCTCGTCCAGGACCACGTCAGCCTCGAGACGCCGATCGGCGACGGCGAGAGCTCGGTCGCGGACCTGATCGAGGACATTCACGCCGAGCGCCCCGAGGAGGAGACCGCGCACCGGCTCCGCTCGACCGAGCTCGCCGCCGCGCTCGCGAAGCTGAAGCCGCGCCAGCAGCGCGTCCTGATCGAGCGGTTCGGGCTCGACGGCTCGAAGCCGAGGACGCTCGAAGAGGTCGGCGTCAACCTCGGAATCACCCGGGAGCGCGTGCGCCAGCTCGAGACGCGGGCGCTCCGCGAGCTCCGCACCGTCGCGCCGGCGCTCGAGCTCTACCTGCGGACGTAGTCGCTAGACCGCCGACTGCATCTCGCGCGCGGCGGCGAGGCGGCGCAGCGACTCCAGCTCGATCTGCCGGACGCGCTCGCGGGTCAGCCCGAGCCGCCGGCCGATCTCCTCGAGCGTGCGGGGCTCCCCGCCGCCGATCCCGTACCGGAGCTCGACGACCCGGCGCTCGCGGTCGGGCAGCGAGGCGAGCGCGAGCCGGAGCGCCTCGCTGCGAAGCTGCAGCTCGACCGCTTCCTCCGGCAGCGGGTCCTCGCCGGCGACGAAGTCGCCGAGCACGGCGTCCTCGGTCTCGCCGACCGGCGCGTCGAGGCTGGCGGAGGCACGGGCGGCAGCCCGCACCTCGAGCGCCTGCTGCAGCGTGATCGCGGCCTCCTCGGCGATCTCGTCGATCGTGGGCTCGCGGCCGAGCTGGGTCCAGAGCGTCCGCTCCGCGCGGTTCATCTTCTGGAGCCGCTCGACGATGTGGACCGGCATCCGGATCGTCCTCGCCTTGTCGGCGAGCGCGCGCGCGACCGCCTGCCGGATCCACCAGGTCGCGTACGTCGAGAACTTGAAGCCGCGGCGCCAGTCGAACTTCTCGACGGCGCGGATCAGCCCGAGCGTCCCTTCCTGGATCAGGTCGAGGAACGGCAGCCCCTGGTTGCGGTAGTTCTTCGCGATCGAGACCACGAGGCGGAGGTTCGCCTGGATCATCTCCTGCTTCGCCTCGGCGTCGCCGCGTTCGATGCGCTTCGCGAGCTCCACCTCGCGGGCGGCCGTCAGCAGCTGGTGCCGGCCGGCCTCGCGCAGGAAGAGCTGGAGCGCGTCGGTCGTCGACTCGAGCGGCTGCGGCGGCGGGGGCGGAGGCTCGTGCGCGGGCTCGTCCACGACCTCGATCGCGCGCGTGTCCAGCTCCCGGAGCAGGGCCTCGAGCTCCAGCGGCGCGAGCTCGTGCGTCTCGACCAGCTCGGTCAGCTCGGCGGCGCGGATCGTCCCTGCCTGCTCGCAGGCATCGAGCAGCAGCCGAACGTCTTCGGAGCCGAGCAGGCTGTCGATGTCGACGGCTGTCACGTGGCGGCGTGAGACGGGAAAGGAAGTTTCACTTGAGACTTTCCTACCCCGAGGCGCCCGTGTCCAGTCCTCGATGCGAAGACGGCTCGATCGTCAGGAGGTGTTGCGCTCCCGCGCGAGCGGCAGCAGGCGGGCCCGCGGTCGCCTAGCCGGTCGAGCGGAACGAGTCCTACTCGATCTTCTCCGAGACGCTTGCGAAAAGACAAATCGGAGAATACAGTTCGGGTCCACAATGCCGTCTTTCACGATCGCCGGCCGTGACTTCGAGCTCGTGCGGTCGCTGGTCGAGCGCTCGATGCGCGACGAGCTGCCGGACCCGCTGCTCGAGCACTACGTGATCGTGAACGGCCGGCGGTTCCCGCCGAAGCAGGTGCTCGCCAGTGTCACCGGGCTCGATCGGGCCGACTTCACCAGCCACCAGGCACGCAGGATCCTCATGCGCCTCGGCTTCGTCGCCGCCCGTGCCGCGCGCGGGGCCGAGGCGCACGCGCCTCCCGGCGGGGAGGGAAGGGGGCCACAGCGCGGCCGCCAAGCAGCCGCGCTCGAGCCGTACCTCGGCCAGTGGGTCGCGCTGGCGGGGCCGACGGAGGTGCTCGTCGCCGCCGACAGCCCCCAGGAGGTCCTCTCCTGGCTGAGCAGGCACGGCAAGCGAGCCAGCGGCATGTTCAGGGTGCCGGCCACGGTGGCCGAGGCCGACGGTGCCGCGCCGGCATGAGATTCGACTTCCTCGAGCTGCCCAGCGGCGGCTCGACGCTGCTTCGTCCGGTGGTGCCGGTGCAGGTCGAGGATCTCGCCGAGGCACCTCAGCTCTGCCTCGTCGACACCGGCTCGACGCACAACCGCTTCGGCGCGTGGCTCGCTGCGGCGGCCGGGCTCGATCTCACCGGCGCGCCCGAGAGCGACCTCGCCGTCGGCGGCGTGGTCACGAAGGCGCGCCACGCGCGCTGCGATCTGACGATCGCCGGTCTCCGCTACGACGCCCCCGTCAGCTTCTGCGACCCCTGGCCGTTCGCCTTCAACCTGCTCGGCCAGGAGGGATGCCTGCGCTTCTTCCGGCTGGAGCTCTGCGTCGCGGAGGGTTGGCTCGAGCTCACACCCGAGGCTTCGGCCTGACCCGGCCGCTCGTGCACGAGAACGCGCGTTATGTCAAGTAGAAGGAAAGCCCGGCGTGGCATCTCCGCCCGGGCCGTTCTCCCCCTTCGCTGCCACCGCTTGCAGAGCAGCTTCTCCTGATCGTTCCGTCGAACGCATTTGTCGTCGAGACGAAACCGGTCAGGCTTCGCTCGTGACGGTCGCGTCTCGAGCCTGCGTCGACCTCTACTGGCTCCCGCTCGGCGCCGGGGGTCACTGTGTTCGCCTGAGCGGTCGCGTCTTCGAGGCCGTGGCGGCCGGCCTCGAGCGCCGCGCGCGGTGCGACCTCTACCACTCGGCCCTCGTCGTGCAGGCGCCACGGGGCCGGTTCGTGATCGAGCAGGCGCCGGCCGGACGCGGCGATCTCGCGGTGCGCGGCGTCGTCTCCGAAGGCGCGGTTGGAAGCCGCTTCGCCGGCCGTTTCCGGACGTTCCGCTACGAACTGCGGTGCTGGGCGGACGGGGTGATTCCCGACGTCGCGGAGGCGGTCGAGAGCCCGCGACGGCTGACCGACGACCCGGCCCTGGCGCAGCGGCTGCTCGACCTCGTCCCGAGGGTGCCGACACCGGTCTGGGGGCGCGACGAGCTGCGTACTGGCGAGATGTGGAACTCCAACTCGGTCGTCTCGTGGCTGCTCGCGAGCTCGGGCCTCGCTGCCGAGTCGATCCGGGCGCCGGCCGGCGGCCGCGCGCCCGGCTGGCGGGCCGGGCTCGTCGCCGCCCGCCGCTGACGGCACGTTTACCGGCCTCCTGCGGCGCGTTTACCGCCCCGCGTTCTCCTGTGCCCGACAGCCCGGACCCTCCGGGCGACGAGCTGAAGGAGAGCCAGTTGAGCACCGTGACCGATGAGACCGTTCGCAACGGCGTCGACACCGCGACGCTGTTCGCGACCCTCGACGCGATCAAGGCGCAGCCGGAGCTGGCGACGTTCCAGTTCCGGGTGCAGAACCGCTGGATCGACGGCGCCCACAACCGCGGCACGATCCAGGGCTTCTACGGCGCCGGCGACGAGGACAGCACCCGCTCCGAGCCGTTCGTGATCGACGCCGGCGAGCCCCCCATCCTCCTGGGGACGAACACGGGGCCCAACCCCGCCGAGATCCTCCTCGCCGCGCTCGCAGCGTGCCTGACGACGTCGCTCGTGTACGTCGCGGCCGCGCGCGGGGTGAAGCTGACCGAGGTGGAGTCGACGCTCGAGGGCGACATCGACGTGCGCGGCTGCCTCGGGCTCGACGACGAGTACCGCAACGGCTTCGAGCGGATCCGCGCCACCTTCAAGGTCGCCGGCGACGCGCCGCCGGAGAAGCTCCGCGAGATCGTTGAGCGCGCCCAGAAGCGCTCGGCCGTCTTCGACATGGTCACGAACGGCGTCGACGTCGCGGTGGACGTGGTCTGAGCGATGGAGCTGGCAGCGACAACCGAGCAGGGCAAGCGGCTCGTCAGTCTCGCCGAGCGACACGCCCGCGAGCTGGCCGAGCGGGCCGCCGAGCACGACCGCGACGGCACGTTCCCGTTCGAGGGCGTCGAGTCGCTGAAGGCAGCCGGCTTCTTCGCCGCGCCGATCCCCGTCGAGCTCGGCGGGCTCGGCGTGGCGTCGGTGCACGACCTCGTGGTCGCCTCGAGCCGGCTCGCCCGCGGGGACGCGTCCCTGGCGATCGGCGTCAACATGCACCTCGTCTTCGTGCAGAACCTCGCGCGCCGCCTGCAGATGGCGCGCGCTGCGGGGAACGACCGCCGGGCGGCGGCGTTCGCCGCGTCCCTAGAGGCCATCGCGCGTGACGGGATCGTGATGGCGGCCGCGATCAGCGAGCCGCACCAGGATCTCTCCCGCCCCAGGACGACCGCGACGCGCACCGGCGCCGGCTGGCGGATCGAGGGGCGCAAGCTGTTCTGCACGATGTCGCCGGCCGCCGACGTGCTCTACACGGCCGTCGCGTTCGCCGACGACGAGGGCCGCGACCGCTACGGCTACGCGCTCGTGCCGACCGACGCTCCGGGCGTCCACGTGCACGACGACTGGGACGCGCTCGGGATGCGCGCCTCGGGAAGCCACTCGGTCACCTTCTCGGACGCCGACGTGCCGGCCTCGGCGCTCCGCGGCGGCTTCCTCGTCGGGAACACGATCGCGTACCTCGAGCGCAACCTGACCGCGGGGCTGTTCCACGCCTCCGCTTCCCTCGGGATCTCGGAAGCGGCGCACGAGCTCGCCGTACGCCCGCTCGCCCAGAGCACGAACGGCAACGGCGGCGGTCGGGGACGCACCCTCGTGGCCGAGAACGCCGTCGACCTCTCCACCCTCCGAGCCGTGATCGGGCGCGCCGCGGCGCTGATCGACGAGCACCAGGCCGCCTATCCGGCCTCGGACGGGCCCGACGAGGCGCTGACCGCGCTCTTCGCCGAGGCGCAGGCGGCGAAGACCTTCGCCGGCGACGCCGCCGTCCGCATCGTCGACCGCGCGCTCGCGCTCTCGGGTGGGGCCGGCTACATGCGCAGCCACCCGCTGTCGCGGGCGTACCGGGACGCCCGCGCGGCGGCCTTCATGCACCCGCTCGGCGCGAACCGCGCCTTCGACTTCCTCGCCCACGTCACCGTCGGCCGAGAGCCGTCGCTCACGTGAGACGTCGATGGAGCGGCGGACGCAGACCGTGGTCATCGGCGCGGGCCAGGCGGGCCTGGCGCTGAGCTACCAGCTCGTGGCGGCGGGCCACGAGCACGTCGTGCTCGAGCGCGGGCGCGTCGGGCAGCGCTGGCGCGACCGGCGCGGGACCCGCGCGCTGCTGACGCCGAACTGGCTCAACCGCCTGCCCGGCTCCGCCCCACATGCGCACGAGGACGGCTTTCTCACGATCGACGAGCTCGTCGGTTACTTCGAGGCGCACGCCGCCTCGTTCGGGGCCCCGATCGTAGAGGGAGCGACCGTGCTCTCGGTCGAGCGGACGGGGACCGGGTTTCGCGTCCGGACCGACAGGGGGACGTGGCTGTCGGCGAACGTCGTCGTCGCAACGGGCGAGTGCGAGCTGCCCTCCATCCCCGCGATCTCCCGCGGGGCTCTGCCCGCCGTGCGCCAGCTCCACTCCGGCGCCTACGTCTCCCCCGGGACGCTTCCGTCCGGCGGCATCCTGGTCGTCGGCTCCGGGCCGAGCGGCCAGCAGATCGCGCTCGAGCTCGCTCGCGCCGGGCGCGCCGTGACGCTCTCCGTCGGCCGGCACGCGCGGACGCCCAGGCGGTACCGGGGGCGCGACATCTGGCGCTGGCTCGCCGCGATCGGCGAGCTCGACCGGACCGTCGACGACCTGGACGACCTGGAGTCCGCCAGGCGCTCCCCGAGCCTCGCGCTCAGCGGCGTCGCGGGCGGCGAGGAGCTCGGCCTCGACGTCCTGCAGGCGGCGGGCGTCCAGCTTGCGGGCAGGCTGCTCGGCTTCGACGACCGGCGCGCGCTCTTCGCGGACGACCTGCCGGCCACCGTCGCGGAAGCCGAGACGCGACTGCGCCGGATCCTCGAGCGAATCGACGCGTGCACGGACGGCCCCGCGGAGCCGCTCGCGCCGATCGCCGTCCCCACCACGCCCACCGAGCTCGACCTGGAGCAAGAGGGCATCACGACCGTGATCTGGGCCACGGGCTACCGGTCGTCGTATCCGTGGCTCCGCGTGCGGGTGCTGAACGAGCGCGGCGCGATCGTCCACCGCCGCGGCGTCACGCCGGTCGCGGGCCTCTACGCGCTCGGGCTGCGCTTCCAGTGGCGGCGCTCCTCGCACTTCATCGGCGGCGTCGGAGGCGACGCCGCATACCTGGCCACCCACCTGACGGAGACCGCTCTGCCGCTCGCCGCGTAGAGGAGGCTCGCGCTTGCCCGCTGCGACCTCGACAGGCAGACTCCGCGAATGCCGGCCGCGCTCCGCACTCGAGCCGGACGCCTGCTCGCGGTCGCGGTGCTCGCCGTCTCGGCCCACGGCGCCGCCGCGACGGCCGCGACGCCACCGCCGGAGCGCGTCACGTTCTTCGGTGACTCACAGGCCGCGTCGGTCGCCTACACGCCCGCGGCGCAGGCCCTGCTCGGGAAGGGGATCGATCTCGACCTGCAGGTGGCCGTCTGCCGGCGGCTGACCCAGCGAAGCTGCCCCTACGACGGCGGGACTCCAGCCAACGTGCTCGAGCTGGTCGAGGATCACGGCCGCCGTCTGGGCTCGACCGTCGTGATCCTGGTCGGCTACAACGAGTTCGAGACGGCCTTCCGCGACAGCGTCGACCAGCTGCTGAACGCCCTCGTCACGCGCAACGTCGAGCGGGTGCTCTGGCTGACCCTCTTCGAGCAGCGCGGCGACTGGAAGCGGATGAACGAGACGGTGCGGGACCTCGCGAAGAGCTGGCCGCAGCTGGCGGTCCTCGACTGGAACGCCGAGGCGGCCGGGAGGCCCTGGAGCAACGAGGGCGACATCCACCTGAACTGGGAGGGCACGATGGGCCTCGCCCGGTTCGTCCACCGCGCGCTCGACCAGCGCGGGCTGGTCCGTCGCGCCGCGCCCTTCCGCCCCACGCTCCGGGTCACCGTCGCCGGCCCCGGCGCCGTCCTTGTCCGCGGGCGGCGGTGCCTGCGCGTCTGCCTCTTCACGATCCGTCGCGAGGAGCGGGTGCAGCTCGCCGCGAAGCCGCTCGGGACGGCCGTCTTCAGCCGGTGGCGCGGCGCCTGCGCCGGCCGGGCGCTGCGCTGCGCGCTCCGCCCGGCCCGCTCGGTCACGGTGACCGCGAGCTTCCGCGCCTAGAACGTCGCCGCGCGTACGCCGGTCGCGATCAGGAGCAGGATGATCGCGGCGACGGCGAGGCGGTAGACGACGAAGACCGAGTACGTGTGCCGTCGCACGTAGTCGAGCAGGCCGAGGATCGCGACGAGGCCGCTCGCGAGCGAGGCGAGCACGCCGACCGTGAACGGACCGGCCATCCCGTCCGGCAGGTCCGCCAGCAGGATGTCCGTCACGCCCTTCCAGAGCACGGCGCCGAACGTGATCGGGAGCAGCAGCAGGAACGAGAAGCGCGCCGCGGAGTCGCGGTCGAGGCCGAGGAACCGGCCCGCGGTGATCGTGATCCCCGAGCGCGACACCCCCGGCATCAGCGCGAGGCTCTGCGCGAAGCCGACCGTGACGGCCTGGTGGAGCGAGAGGTCGCCCATCGTCCGGCTGGGCGGCGTCCGGTCGGCGATCCAGAGGAGGATGGCGAACCCGCCGAGGAAGATCGCGATCTGCCACGGCTCGCCCAGGTGCTCCGCGATCCAGTTCTCGCCCAGCGCGCCGATCACCGCCGCCGGCACCGTCGCGACGGCGACGAACCACGCGATCCGCTCGTCGGCCGTTCGCAGCCGGCGCGTGCGCAAGGTGCCGAGCCAGGCGACGACGAGTCGCACGATGTCGTCCCAGAAGTACGCCGCCACGGCGACGAGCGTGCCGAGGTGCAGGGCCACGTCGAACGTCTGGTTGAACGCATCGTTCTCCTCCAGATACGTCCACTCGCCCAGCCAGGGCACGAGGATCAGATGGCCCGACGACGAGATCGGCAGCAGCTCCGTCGCTCCCTGCACGAGGCCGAGCACGAGCGCCTGCCAGTTGGGAAGCTTGTCCGGGTCGTCCCCCACGCCGAGGACGGTGAGGACGACGGCGAGCGCGAACGCCGCTCCCGCGGTGACGAGGACGGCGGAGCGGCGCACGGCGAGATCCTACGGCCGGACGGGGTCCGGAACGGCCGGTGCAGGAATCGTGCGCAAATTGCGAAGAAGCGGTGGCCGACCCACTTGACCCTCCCCCGGCCCGACCGTAGGTTCCCCACTGCACCGAGCACGGAGCGCCACTAGGTCGAAGCCCAGCTCGAAGGCTCTACGCGGAAGCGGAAGGTCGGCGGGTTGGGTGGACGAAAGCGCCACCGGCTCGGTGAATTCTTGGTCCGGGCTCACGGAGCGGCGTCGCCGGCGAGACCCGCGAGGCGCACGCCCAGCCGGGCGAGGCTCACGAGCGGAAGCTCGGCGAGCTCCACCGGCTCAACCCACCGGCAGGCGTCGGTGCTGCCTGCCGGCTCGTCGCGGAGCTCGCCGCCGGTGATCCGCACCCGGTAGACGATCCGGATGCCGTGGAAGTCGGTCGGCGCCCCATCCGCGGGGTCGTCGAACCGGCCGGCGTGCGAGTCCACCGCGAGGAGCTCGACGATCTCGCCGGTAAGGCCGGTCTCCTCCCCGAGCTCGCGGAGCGCCGCGTCGCGCGGATCCTCCCCGAAGTCGACGCCGCCGCCCGGCAGCGTCCACATGCCGTCGGCATCCGCCGTCGCGCCCGCGGCGATCCGGGCCAGCAGGATCGCATCCCCGTCCGTGCACAGCGCGTACGCGGCCACCCGGCTGAGCCGCCGAGGCGCGTCGGGCACGCCGGCTACCGGCGGTCGGTGCCGCGGGTGCGGATGAAGAGGAAGATCAGGAACGACGCGACGAGGGCGACGACGAGCATCGCCCCCTTCGAGGCGCCGACGGCGATCCCGCCGAAGAACATGACCAGGAAGAAGACGACCGACCAGGTGAAGCTCGAGGCGCCACGGTCGACCGAAGGCATCCGCAAGTGCACGGCGCGATCCTAACCGGCCGGCCCGCGGGGCCGGGAGTCAGCTGCGGGCGGTGGTCGGAGCCAGGCTGGTCAGCAGCTTCCGAACGAGCTCCGGGCCCAGCGCCTCCTCGAGCCGCAGCCTCGCGGGGCGGCGCTCTCGGGCGAGGTCCTCGAACGCGAGGCAGTGGCGGACGAGGAGATCGGGCACGACGCGGTTCATGGCTGAAGAGGATGTGGTGACGGCATCCACGTCCTCTTTCATCGGCTCCGAGCTCACGGGCGGATCATCCCTCCCCTAAGTGAACAGCGCGGTGCTCGAGCTCGAGGCGCTTCGTGTCGAACGAGGCGGACGCGAGCTCGGCGCGGAGCTCGTCCATCGTGCCCAGCGCGTCGGAGCGGAACACGTGCTCGACGACGCCGACGCTCCGGTCGTTCCAGAAGGGGAAGTCGACGTGGGCGTGGCTGACGACGTTGATCGACGCCGTGGTGCACGCCGGGCACCGGATCGCCACCGCGACCGCCCCGTCGCCCGGAGCGAGGAGCGCGAACGCCGACGGCGTCACCGGCCTGGGCCGCTCCTCGAGGTAGCAGAAGAAGCTCCAGGGCCACTGGCCCGCTGCGAGCCGCACGATCGCCACGACCTCCAGCTCTGCGGCGACGTCGTCGCGTCGGGCGGTCATCAGGTTGACGAAGGTGCGACCCCGCCCCAGCCCGAGCGGAGCCCAGTCGAGCTCGTCGTGCGGCAGGAGCCCGACGTGCTCCTCCCCGCAGCCGCACGCGAAGCGGACCTGGTAGACGGCCGGGTGCGCGCTGCCCGGGAGGCGCTCGACGACGCGAAACGACGAGAGCCGCACGCGCGTCTCGCCCCGGTTCGGGCAGGCGAGCGAGTAGGTGCCCGTCAACGCGTCCATCTGCTCTCTTTGTAGGTCACTCCTCCAGTTGTAGCCACTCCCGGGGACGTCAACGGAGGGTCTCGACGAAGCGAGACCCTCCGAGCCCGCTTGGCGCTGCGATGTCTTGACGTTGTGATGAGCGTTCCCGTGGATCCTCGGTTTGGGGCCGGAGGCCGGCTTTGCCGGCCGGGAGGCCAGCTGTGAGTCCGTCCTCTGCGCTGCGGCGGAGGAGGGGGTCCGTGGGGGAACCATGGGTTCCCCCACGCTTAGTACGCGAGCAGCGCGTGGACGTCGTAGCCGGCGAGCTTCTCGCGGCCGTTCAGGAACGTCAGCTCGATCACGAACAGCGCCCCGGCGACCTCGCCGCCGAGCTGCTCGACGAGCTCGATCTTCGCTTTCGCCGTGCCGCCGGTCGCGAGCACGTCGTCGAGCACGATCACGCGGTGCCCGGCCGCCACCGCGTCCCGGTGCATCTCGAGCGTGTCGACGCCGTACTCGAGCTCGTAGCTCGCCTCGACCGTCTCCCAGGGGAGCTTCCCGGGCTTGCGGGCCGGGACGAACCCGCAGCCGAGCGCGTACGCGAGCGCCCCGCCGAAGATGAAGCCGCGCGCCTCCGCGCCGAGGATGACGTCCGGCCGCCGCGGCGCGGCCCACTCGACGAGGCGCTCGACGGTCTCCTTGAAGTACGCAGGGTCGGCGACGAGCGGCGTGATGTCCTTGAAGAGGATCCCCGCCGTCGGGAAGTCCGGGACGTCGCGGACCCGGTCGGCGAGGTCGAGGGGCATCAGCGCTCCGCCAACTGTCGCAGGTCGCGCATGAACAGCAGCTGGGCCAGCTCCTGCGAGACCGCCGCGAGTGCCTCGAGGTCGTCGAGCGCCCCCTTCCGGCGCTCCGGGCTCCGCGAGCGCAGGCCGGGCGCGACGAGCTGCTCGAGCAGCGCGGACTGCCGTCCCGCGGCGGTGCGGAACGCGCGCAGGTGGCGCGCGTCGATGCCGTAGCGCGCCAGCTTCGCCGACGCGGCGGCGATGTCGACCTCGCTCTCGCGATACCAGCGCTCCCCGCTCTCGAGCCGCGGTGTCAGCAGGCCGAACTCCTCCAGCTCGCGCGCGAAGTCCGGCGCGATGCCGGCGCGCTCGCAGAGGTCGCCGAGGTCGACCTCGTCCTCGCTCGACCGCAGCCCGGCGGCGCGGCGCTTGGCGCGCTCGGCGCTCGGCGACGAGAGCTCCTGCCTGATCACCCGCAGCGGCAGGAACTCGTCCCGCTGGAGCCGGAGGATCGTCTCGAGCCGCTCGACGTCCTCGTCCGAGAAGAGGCGGTAGCCGCCGCGGGTGCGGCGCGGCGTCAGCAGGCCCTGATCCTCCAGGTACCGGATCTTCGAGATGGAGACGTCGGGGAACTCCCGGCGGAGGTGCCTGCACACGGCGCCGATCGTGTGCAGCCGCTGGCCGCTCGTCCGAGGCTCGGCCGTCGCGCTCATCGCATCAGGAAGGTCAGCCGGTACTTGCCGATCTGCACCTCGTCGTCGTTCTCGAGGGCGGTCGACTCGATCCGGCGGCGGTTGACGAAGGTCCCGTTGAGGCTGCCGAGGTCGCGGATCACGAAGCGGCCGTTCTCGTCCAGCAGTTCCGCGTGCCGGCGCGAGACCGTGACGTCGTCGAGGAAGATGTCGCAGTCCGGCGAGCGCCCGATCATCGTGCGCGCGCCCGCGGGCGCGAAGCTCTCCCCCACCCGGCCGCCGCCGGAACGGACGACGAGCGCCGGCCCGTGGATCGTGTCGTCGAGGGCGTCGTCGTCGGCGCCGTCGTCCTCGTCGTCGAACGGGAGGCTCATCGTGGTCTCGCCCGCGCCGACGTCCGCTCGCAGCAGCGCGCCGCAGCGCGCGCAGTAGTTCGCGGCCTCGGGGTTCTGGAAGCCGCACTCGGGGCAGTAGACGTGGCTCATGCCGTCATGCGGATCCGTCCGGCCGCCAGAGCAGCCGGGCGGAAAGGATCTCCTTCAACCGGTCGACGTCGACGTGGTCGCCGCCGTGGCCACGGCGGCGGAGCTCGCGCTCAGCGGTCAGGATGTCGATCTGACCGTGCAGGATCCTGCGGTGGAGCGAGGTCTCGTCCTCGTCCCGCTCGAGCTCGTGGATCTTCTCGCGCAGCTCCTCGTCGCTCAGCTCGGCGGGGTCGGGAAGCGGCGGGAGCTCGTGATCGACGTCGGCGTCGGCGTCGAGCAGCGGCGGCGCGAGCGCGACCGTCTCCGCCACCAGCTCGGGGTCGGGCACGTCGGCCTCGCCGTGGTCGATCGCGTCGCGGACGCGGGACATGCGCTCGGACTTCAGCAGATCGATGCGGCCGTGCAGCCGGTGCCGGCGCAGCGAGACCTGCTCCTCCTGGAGCCGCAGCTGCTGGATCAGCCCGTCGAGGGCCTCGTCGGAGAGCGTCGGGAGATCGGGGAACAGGTCCACTGGCCGCCTTTCGGTTCGCCTCGTTCGACTGGATTCAAGCAACCGCGGAGCCGAGGGGTCAACCTCAGCTTGAGGCTTTCTCCCCCGTTCGCGCCGCGACGCCGTCTCCCTGCACGATCGCGGCGATCTCCTCCTCGAGCTCGTCGGCGAGGGCGGCCGTGTCGTCCTCGTTGTGGCCCTCGGCGAAGAGGTGGATGACCGGCTCGTCGGGATCCGGCAGCACCTGCACCCAGCCGCGGCCGTCGTGCGCCTTGAGCCCGTCGAGCAGGTCGAGCTCGCGGTCGGCGAGCCGCTCGTTGAGGAGGCGCATCACGAGCCCCTTGCGAGACCACGGGCAGGGCAGCTCGCGGTGCACGAGCGTCGGGCTCGGCAGGGCCGAGACCAGCTCCGAGACGGGTCGTTCCGAGGTCGCGAGCAGCTCGAGCAGCTTGCAGAGGCTCGCGACGGCGTCGTAGCCGGGGACGATGTCGGGGAAGACGTAGCCCCCGCCGACCGCTCCGGCGAAGACGACCCCGTCGTCCGCCGCCGCGAGCGTCAGGTCGCTGAGCGAGTACGGGGTGCGCTGGACGCCGAGCTCCGTGTGCTCGACGAGCCGCTCGACCTCGCCGGTGACCGTGATCGGGACCGCGATCGTGCCGCTTCGCCCCGCCCCGGCCAGCAGGCTCACGTAGAGCAGGAGCGTCTGCTCGAGCGGCACGGCCTCGCCGCGCTCGTCGATCAGCACCAGCCGCTCTGCGGCGGCGTCGAAGACGACGCCGAGGTCGGCGCCGATCGCGGTCACGAGCTTCGCCGCCGAGCGGGCGGCGTCCTCCAGCGGCTGCGGGAGCAGCGGCCCCTCGGCGAAGAACCCGTGCGCCGTGACCGCCTCGACGCCCAACGGGCCGAGCAGCAGCGGCAGCACGAACGACGCCGCCGAGTAGCCGTAGTCGATCGCGATGCGGAAGCCGCGGGCGTGGACGAGCGCCGCGTCGATCGAGTCGAGCAGGTCCTGCGCGTAGCTCTCGCGCACGCGCGTCGGGTAGGTCGTCTTGCCGATCTCGTCGAAGGCGGCGCGCCGGAGCTCGTGGCGGGTGAAGTGCTTCTCGATCTCTTTCTGGAGCGCCGTCGTCAGCTGGATGCCCGGGAACTCGAAGACCCGGATCTGGACCGACTCGGGGTCGGTGGCGCTCTGCGCGACGTGGACGCCGGCGGCGAGGCCCTGCGTCTTCAGGACGTGCCGCGTCACCGCGGACGGCGAGACACGCAGGTCGGCGACGTCGATCCCGGCCGACGTGAGGCCGGCGATCATCGTCCGCTGGATCATCCGGCAGGCCTCGGGCGACTCGCGGCTCGCGACGACGCGGTCGTCGCGCTCGAGGGCCGTCCCCAGCGCCGACGCCAGCCGGACGGCGACGTCCGGCGTCAGGTCGACGTTGACGAGCCCGCCGACGCCGTCCTTCCCGAACACGCGCTGCGCGGCCCGCGCCTCCCAGATCAGGCTCTCGTGGATCTGGGCGCCCGTCTCGACCTCCTTGAACGGGTACACGCGGACCCCCGGCATGATGCTCGCCTCGTTGCCGATCGTGACCTCGTCGCCGATGGCCACGCCCTCGTGGACGCGGACGTGGTTCCGGATGTCGCAGGAGCGGCCGACGATCGCGCCCTCCACGAGCGCGCTGCGGCCGATGTGCGTCGAGGCGTCGATCACCGAGCGGGCCACGTGCGTCCGCTCGCGCAACGTCACGCCCTGGCCGAGCACGCTGTACGAGCCGACGGACGCCTCCGGCGCGATGCGGCAGTTGGCGCCGATGAAAGCCGGTCCTTCGACCTTGTCGAGGTCCTCGATCTCGACTCCCTCGCCCACCCAGACGTTGCCCCGCAGCCGGATGCCGGCGATATCGAGCTGCACGGAGCCGTCGAGCGCGTCGAAGTTTGCCGACCGGTACTGGTCGAGGTTCCCGATGTCCTGCCAGTAGCCGTCCAGCACGTGCCCGTAGAGCGGGCGTCCCATCTCGAGCAGCAGCGGGAACAGCTCCTTCGAGAAGTCGAACGGCCGGTCGCCCGGAACGTGGCGGAGCACCTCGGGCTCGAGCACGTAGATCCCCGTGTTGATCGTGTCGGAGAAGACCTGTCCCCAGGAGGGCTTCTCGAGGAACCGCTCGACCCGGCCGTCGTCGTCGGTGACGACGATCCCGAACTCGAGCGGGTTGTCCACCGACTTGAGCCCGATCGTGACGGCCGCACCCTTCTCGCGATGCGCTGCCACCAGCGCGGTCAGGTCGACGTCGCAGAGCGCGTCCCCGGAGATGACGAGGAACGTCTCGGGCAGCTTCGCGACGGCGAGGCGCACGGAGCCCGCGGTCCCGAGCGGCTGCTCCTCGATCGAGTAGTCGATCTGGATGCCCATCGTCTCGCCGTCGCCGAAGTAGCCCCGGATCGCCTGCGGCATGAAGGCGAGCGTGACGACGATCTCGTCGAACCCGTGCGCGCGGAGCAGCTCGACGATGTGCTCCATGCAGGGCTTGCCGACGATCGGGACCATCGGCTTCGGCTGGTTCGAGGTCAGCGGGCGCAGGCGCGTGCCCTCGCCGCCGGCCATTACGACGGCCTTCATGCGACCTCCCGTCTCGCCTTGAGGAAGTACTGGACGGCGGCGGCGACGGCGAGCGCGACGCCGATCCAGAACAGCCACAGGGGCCACTCCGTGCCCTTCTCGGTCACGAGCAGGCAGACGAGCGAGAAGTACAGGACCCAGGTCGCGGCCTTCCCGAGCACGCTCACTTCGAAGTCGTAGCCGCGCGGCACCACGAGCTTGTACCCCGCGACGAGGAGCAGGTCACGCGCGAGGACGATCAGCGCCGCCGGCCACGGGAGCCTGCCGTCGGCCCAGAGCAGCACCGCCGCGACGCCGATCATCAGCCGGTCCGCGAGCGGGTCGGCCACCTTGCCGAACTCCGACTCGACGCGCCAGCGCCGGGCGAGCCAGCCGTCCAGCTGGTCGGTGGCGGCGGCCGCCGCGAACACCACGGCGGCCCACCAGGCCGGGCCGTCCCCCGCCTCGACGTACAGCGCGATGAAGAACGGGATGGCGGCGAACCGCAGCACCGTCAGCGCGTTCGGCAGCTGCCGCATCGGCGCGGAGACGGTGCCGGTGCTCATCGCACTAAGCCTAGGCCTTCTGCTCGTGGCGTTGTGACGAGTTGTCGTGACGTGCTCGGTGCGTGGACTGTGTGACGCGCGGCGAAGAGGGTTCGCAGGGGAGCTCCTGTGGATCCGCGGTTTGCGGCCGGAGGCCGGCTTTGCCGGCCGGGAGGCCAGCTGCGCGCCGTCCTTTGCGCTGCGGCGGAGGAGGGGGTCCGTGGGGGAGCCACGGGTTCCCCCACGCTGATGCTGCTAGCGTCGGCCCGTGAGCGGCCGGCTGAGCCTTCCAGGCTTCGTCAACGCGCACACGCATACGTTCCAGCGGTCGCTGCGCGGCCGTGCGGCGGGCGCCGACTTCTGGGCCTGGCGGGACGGGATGCTCGCCGAGGCCGAGCGGCAGACGCCGGCGACCGTCCAGGTGGAGTACGCGGAGGCGTATCGCGAGATGCGCGCGGCCGGCTACGGCGCCGTGGGCGAGTTCCACTACCTGGGCACGCCGGAGGCCGTCGCCGCGGGCGACGCGGCGCGGGCGGCCGGGATCGAGCTCGTGCTGCTCCACGTGGCGTACGCGCGCGGCGGGCTCGACCGGATGCGGCAGGGCTCGGTGGCCGAGTACCTGCGCCAGGTCGAGCAGCTCCGCGAGGCCGGGCTCCGGGTCGCGGTCGCGCCCCACTCCGTCCGCGCCTGCCCGCTGGACTGGCTCGAGCAGATCGGCCGCTACGCGCTCGCCGAGCGGCTGCCGCTGCACGTACACGCGGACGAGCAGCCGCGCGAGATCGAGGAGTGCATCGCGGAGCACGGCTGCCGGCCGATCGAGCTGCTCGCCCGCGCGGGCTGTCTCGGCGAGCTGACGACCGTCGTCCACGCGACGCATGCCGACGGGCGCGAGCTCGACCTGCTCGCCTCGCACGGGGCGACCGTCTGCGCCTGCCCGACGACGGAGGCCGATCTCGGCGACGGTTTCCTGCCGGCCACCCGGATCCGGCAGCGCGGCATCCGGCTCTGCATCGGCTCCGACTCGAACGTGCGCATCGACCCCCTCGAGGAGCTCCGGGAGCTCGAGGGCATCGCGCGCCGCCAGAGCGGCCGGCGCGGAATCTTCCCGACCGACGCGCTGCTCGAGATCGGCGGTGCCGCGGGGGCGCGCGCGCTCGGGCTCGACGAATGGCCGGGAATCGAGGTCGACCTCGAGCACCGCTCGCTGCGCGGCGTCGCTCCCGAGCACGTCGAGGCGGCACTGGTCGCCGGCTGCGGCGCGGACGTGTTCGCTGCGTAGCGCGCGCGGCGGCGGCGGGCCGGCACGCTACCGTTCCGGCGTGGACGTGACCGAGGAGACGTTCGAGGCGGAGGTGGTCGAGCGGTCGCGGGAGGTGCCCGTGGTCGCCGACTTCTGGGCCGAGTGGTGCGGCCCCTGCCACGCGCTCGCGCCGGTGCTCGAGCGCGAGGTCGACGTGCGCGCAGGCGCCGTCCAGCTCGTGAAGATCGACGTCGACGCGAACCAGGAGCTCGCGCAGCGTTTCGGCGTCAGCAGCATCCCCGCGGTGAAGGCGTTCCGGGACGGCCGGGTCGTGGCCGAGTTCACCGGCGCTCTCTCGCCCACCTCGGTGGCCGGGTTCATCGACGAGCTGCTGGCCCCGCCGCGGGCGGACACGGCCGTGGAGGAGCTCCGGGCGACCGGAGAGCTCCCCGACGTGGTGGCGGCGCTCGACGCCGGCGACACCGAGCGGGCGCTCGCGCTCATCCTCGCCGCGGTCCCTGACGGGACGGCCGACGAGCGCGACCGGCTGCGCGAGCTCGCCGTGGCGCTGTTCGACCAGCTCGGGCACGAGGACCCGGTGACCGTGGACTACCGGCGCAGGCTCGCCGCCGCCCTGTACTGAGCCAGGCGCTCGCCGTAGCGCTCCGCCCAGAGCGCCGTTCGGTCGAGGTACGCGCGCTCCGCGGGCGGGCCGCGCAGCCCCCAGGCTCCGTCGTAGCAGGCGTACGGCCGGCCGGCTGCGCGCGCCGGCTCGATCTGCGTCCCCTCGTGCCACTCGTTGTAGCTCGTGACGGTGACGACGTCGGCGGCAGCACGGATGGCGGAGCGCCACATCCGATCGTAGGTCGCGCCGGCTTCGCGAGGACGGACGCGCGGGTCCCCCGTGGCCCGGCGCGCGTCGAAGCCGGGACCGACGGACGGGGCGCAGAGCAGGCCCAGCTTGCGCGCGCCGTTGCACATGCGCCCGAACGACGAGCCGTCGTAGCTCAGCACGTCGTACGTGTAGAGGCCGTCGAACCCGCCCGCGGCCGCCTTGCCGGGAAGGGCCGTGTGAGCGAAGACACGCATGCCGTCCACGCGTGCGTTCGCCTCACGCCACTCCGCGTCGGGGGCGTTCGCGGAGTCGTAGACGTACACGTCGGAGATGCCGAACGGGCGGAGCCGGGCCAGCTCGTCGACGACACCCGCAGGCGTCCTGCCCGCGTACGGCTCGACGTGGAGCGCGACCCGCAGGCCGTGAGCGCGCGCCTGCTCGACCACGATGGCGAAGCGGTCGTCCTCGATCGAGCCGGGGCCCCACCACGAGACGACGATCGTCGTCGCCCCCGCGGACGTCAGGTCCTCCATGTGCCCGCGCAGCAGCGAGCGGTCGGACGACGAGTAGATGCCCCGTGCGGGGAAGTACCCCGAGGCGATCGACGCGGGCGGCGCGTTCCCGTTCTGGCCCCAGTGGCGGTAGGCGCCGTCGTACGAGGGGTTCCCGTACCACGGGTAGTAGAAGACGGCGACGTCGCCGACGACCGTCACCCCCTCGGCGGCGGGCGGGCGCGCGGAGGCCTGCGACGCCGTCGCAACCAGGAGCGCCGCGCCCACGAGCAGCGTTCTTCGCCGCACTCTCCCGTTCAATCCGCGCCGACTATACGTTGCCGAAGCAGTCAGCGACAGTCCAGGTTTCTCACTCGCTCGGGAGCTTGCGCAACGGGCAATTCCGCCGAGGATGAGGGTAGTGGACGGCGAGCCTGTCATCTGCCCGAGCTGCAACGTGCCGATGACTGCGCGTGGCCTGACGCTGCGCCCGCTGGGCCGGCGCCGCGAGCGGGATGCGGCCCAGCAGGACGTCCCGGTGCGGATCACGAGCTGGCAGTGCTGGGGCTGCGGCCGGGTGCGGCCGGCGACCCGCTCGGACGGCGCGCAGGCGGCCTGATCGCCCCGCTCCGGGCCGCCCCGGGGTCGCTGCGGAAGTTGCCTCTGATGGAAATGGCCCCTGCTGCCGATACAGGTCGGTATGGCACCCGATCCCACGACTTCCATGACCTGGTCGGACGGCAACTAGCGGCGCCCGGCGGCGGCGCGTTCGGCGGCACCGCGACGGCCCGCGTGCCCGAGCACGTAGCATGAGCCGTCGTGAGTGGCACGTCGGTCACCGCCACGCCGGCCGTCAGCGATCTCGAGCAGCATCGGCGGGAGCTGACCGCGTACTGCTATCGGATGCTCGGATCGCCGTTCGAGGCCGAGGACGCGGTCCAGGACACGCTGATCCGCGCCTGGCGCAGCCTCGACCGCTTCGAGGGACGTGCGGCGCTGCGCTCGTGGCTCTACCGCATCGCGACGAACGTCTGCCTCGACATGCTGAAGGGGCGGGAGCGCCGCGCACGGCCGATGGACCTCGGCCCGGCGCGCGAGCCCGATGCGGCCAACCTGCGGGCGCTGCCGGAGACGACGTGGCTCCAGCCGATCCCCGACCGGCTCGTCGTCCCCGACGGCGATCCCGCCGAGGTGGCCGAGACGCGCGAGACCGTCCGGCTCGCGCTCATGGCTGCGCTCCAGCAGCTACCGGCGCGCCAGCGTGCCGCCCTGATCCTCTGCGAGGTGCTCCGCTGGAAGGCCTCCGAGGCCGCGGAGCTGCTCGACACGAGCGTCGCGTCCGTCAACAGCGCCCTGCAACGCGCGCGGGCGACGCTCGAGTCGAACGACGTGAGCGCCGCGGAGACCTCGCCGTCCGTCGACGAGGCGGACGTCGCGCTGCTCGCGCGCTACGTCGACGCATTCGAGCGCTACGACATGGACGCGCTGACGTCGCTGATCCACGAGGACGCGACGCAGTCGATGCCGCCGTACGACCTCTGGCTGAGCGGCCGCGACGACATCCTGACGTGGTGGGTGGGGCCGGGCGCAGGCTGCCGGGGCTCGCGCGTCCTCCCGGCGGCCTCGGCCAACGGCGCGCCCGCGTTCGGGCAGTACAAGCCGGCCGAGGGCGGCGGCTACGAGCCGTGGGCGCTTCAGGTGGTGGAGGTGTTCGGCGGGCGGATCGGCGAGTTCACGTTCTTCCTGGACACCGCACCGCTCTTCCCGCTGTTCGGGCTGCCGGCCCGGCTCGAGTCGTAGCCGCCGTCCGGCAGGACGTTCCGGAGCCCCATGAAGGCGACGAGCTCGACCAGCTCGTCCGATGCGTGGACAAGCCGGACGGTGCAGCCGTGACGCTGGGCGCCGAGCTGCAGCCGGGCGAGGGCGTCGACCGTGACCGCGTCCGGCGCGACGCCGCGAACGTCGCAGCTGGCGTCGCTCGCGCCGCTCGCCCCCAGCAGCGCGCAGACGCGGTTGCAGAGCCCGGGCAGGTCCGCCCGAGCGATCGGTCCGCGGATCGCGAAAGCGACCGTGCGCTGCCCGCTCATCGTCCCTAGGACCGTCCGGCCGGGCGGGACTCATCGCGGGTCACATCGTCGGTCACCGTCGCGGACGATGGCTGCCATCGCGACGTTCGGTTGCGCCTCTCGATAGCCTCTCCGTACGGTTGTCTGCGTGGTTGCTCCAACGGACGACCCGGCGCAACCTGGACGATCCGACGCAAGGAGGAAGGCGTGACCATCCAGATCAACGAGACCGCACCCGACTTCGAGGCCGAGACGACCGAAGGGCCGATCGTGTTTCACGATTGGATCGGCGACTCCTGGGCGGTGCTGTTCTCGCACCCCAAGGACTTCACGCCGGTCTGCACCACCGAGCTCGGCTACATGGCGAAGATCAAGCCGGAGTTCGACCGCCGCAACGTGAAGGTGATCGGCCTCTCGGTCGACCCTGTCGACAAGCACGCCGACTGGGCCCGTGACATCGAGGAGACGCAGGGCCACGCGCCGAACTACCCGATCATCGCCGACGGGAACTTCGCCGTCTCGAAGCTGTACGGGATGCTGCCGGCCTCCGTCGAGGGCGATCCCGCGGCCCGGACGCCTGCGGACAACCAGACGGTTCGCAACGTCTTCGTGATCGGCCCCGACAAGAAAGTCAAGCTCGTGCTCGTCTATCCGATGACGACCGGCCGCAACTTCGACGAGGTGCTGCGGGTGATCGACTCGCTCCAGCTCACCGCCAGCCACAAGGTGTCGACGCCGGTGAACTGGCAGCAGGGCGAGGACGTGATCATCGCCGGCTCCGTCTCCAACGACGAGGCGAAGGAGATCTTCGGCACCTGGGAGGAGCCGAAGCCCTACATCAGGATCGTGCCGCAGCCGAGCTGAGGCGCCCCGCTCTCACGTTCGGGCTCGGGTGGCCGTCAGCCGAGCCCGTTCCAGAGCGCAGGGGGACGACGCACGCTTCCGAGTACGCGGCGCTCCTGGTGCAGCACGCGGCGAGCGTCTGCAAGAACCGTGACTCGGCCGGCGTCAGCTCGCGGCCCGCGAGCCGTGCGACGAGGAAATGCCGCCGCAGTGGCTCGCGCCCTGCGATACGGAAGCTCTCGAGGCGTCCGTCCGTCAGCTCGTCGGCCACCGCGTAGCGGCTGAGGAACGCGAAGCCGAGCCCGGCCTCCGCGGAGCGCTTCACTCCCTCGCTCGATCCCAGACGCCAGACGGTCCTGGGCGCCACGCCCGCCGAGCGAAGCTCCCCGTCCGCGAGCGCCTGCGTGCTCGACCCGGCTTCGGCGGCGAGCAGCGTCTCGGCCGAGAGCGCCTCGGCGGACACCGTTCCGTCCTCGACCGGCAGCACGCCCGGACGGGCGACGCCGACGACCTCGTCCTCGCAGAACGGGTCCGCGGCGATCCGCTCGTCGTCGGGGACGGCGCCCACGATCGCGAGCTGGACGCGGCCGGCCAGGAGCCGCTGGATCACGTCGGCGCTGGAGGCGACCTCCAGCTCGACGCTGACGCCCGGATGCTCCTTGCGGAAGCAGCCCAGCGTGTCCGGAAGCAGGTAGACGCCCGGCGCCCACGAGGCGGCGAGCGTGACACGACCGCTCTGGAGTCCGGCCAGGTCGGCGATCTCCTCCTCACCGGCCGACAGCGCCGCCAGCGCCTCCGCGGCCCGGACGGCGAGGACACGTCCCGCGTCCGTGAGCCGGCTCCCCCGCCCGTGGCGCTCGATCAGGGGCTGCCGCATCGCGACCTCGAGCACGCGTACGTGCTCGCTGGCGGTCGACTGCGTCACCCCGATCGCACGCGCGGCCGCCGAGACGCTGCGCTCGCTCGCGAGCGCGACGAGGAGCCGCATCCGCGTCGCGTCCCAGAGCGCGCCGAGGGGCGTTCGGTCAACGTCCACGCCGATAGCTGGAACGGCCATCTCAGGGAACGACGATAGCAGGCGGCGGCCCCGCCGCCGGGCGACGGCGGGGCGTGCAGGCCGTCGGCTCAGCAGCCGCGAAGGGCTGCCTCCTCGACCTTGGCGAACGTTCCGCCGGGTGTCGAGCCCTGCAAGAGCAGCTGCCTGGTGGCACAGGTGACGCCGGCGTCCTGCGTGTCGAAGCGGAGCTTCACGTCGAGGTAGCCGTCGCCGTCGAAGTCCTTCACCTTCTCCTTGTCCGCCGGCGCCGCCGCGACGGTCTCGAGAGCGCCGAGTGTGAGGCCGGTCGCTGACGCTGCGTCGAAGTTCGCGGCGCCGTACAGGACGAGCCGGGCTTTGTCGTGCTTGTCGGGCCTCAGATGGTCGAGCAGCTCGACACCGAAGATCGAGCAATCGCCGACCATCCTGTCCGGGAAGCTCAGCACGTTGAGTCTGAAGAAGACTGTCTCGCCAGGCGCCTGATCCGTCCATGGAACGACCGTCGCGCCTCGGTGCGAGTAGTAGAACGTCGTGCCCAAGTCGCCGCGTGCGACGGGAGCGTAAGGCACGTCGATCACGGGCGACGACCCGATGTCCTCGGTCGATCCACCGCCGACCACCTTGAAAGCGGTCACCTGCATGGAGCCCTCCAATACCGGGTCCGTGCCGGGCGGCGGCGTCGGCGGGTACGGCGTGCTCGCTTCGAAGAACGCCTGCTCGACGATCGCGCCGTCGGTGCAGACGGCGATGTCGCCGAAGCCGGTCTGGTTGAGGATGCTCCACTTGGCCGAGGCGGTGCCTGCGAGGGCCACGAGCGCTACAGCCGCGATCGCCGCCACTACCTGTTTGCGCGAGGATGACTTCATCTCCCCCTCCCCTCCGCGACCCATTTGAGAGCGCGTGCGATCGGCCGACCGTAGCACTCCTGCGCCGGAAGTCCAGCCCGGCCTGCGGGTTGCCTTTCTGCCCGACGACGTCGTCGCGGCGATCGGGGATTCGGGGCGGCTGGAGCTCGGCCGCGTGCTCGGCACGAGCGCGAGCGTGCTGTTCGCCGACATCTCCGGCTTCACGCCACTGAGCGAGGCGCTGGGGCGTCGCGGGCAGGCCGGCACCGAGGAGCTGACCGCGATCCTGAATGAGCGCTTCGAAGCGATGATCGAGCAGGTCCACGCGTTCGGCGGCGTCGTCTGGAAGTTCGGCGGCGACGCGCTGACCGTGCTCTTTCCGTACGAGGCGAGGTCACGGCGCGCCTCCACCCGGCGCTCGGTGCGTTGCGCGCTCGAGATCGCGCGCGCGTTCCGGGACGGTGAGGTCGAGACGTCGGGCGGCCGCTTCGCGCTGCCGGCCCGGATCGGCCTCGCCGCCGGAGAGCTCGGCTGGACGGTCGTCGGCGACGAGGGGATCCGCCTGGAGCACGTCGTCGCCGGCGATCCGATCCAGCTGGCGGCCCGCGCACAGCGGCGCGCCGCGCCGGGCGAGGTCGTGCTGCACGAGAGCGTCTCGGAATGGAGCGGGACGATCGACCGGCGCTGGCGGCGCGGCAGCTGGTTCTGCGTGACCGGACTCCGACCAGCGCCTGCGACTCGCCGGCGGCAACGCCTCTCCCCCGCCCTCCTCGACGATCGTCTCCGGCGGTTCCTGCACCCGTCGGTCGCGGCACGGCTGGAGCTCGGCCCGGCGGGCTTCGTGAACGAGCACCGCACCGTGACCGTCCTGTTCGTCGGCTTCGGCCTCGGTACGGGCGGGCCTCTCGACAGCGTCTCCGGCGCGCGCCTGCAGTCGTACCTCGCCTCCGTCGTCGATGTTCTCGCCCGCTACGACGCGTTCCTGCGGCAGGTCGAGATCGGCGAGAAGGGAAGCCTGTTCATCGCCTGCGTCGGCGCGCCGGTCAAGCACGAGGACGACGAGCGGCGGGCGCTCGCGTGCGCGCTCGACCTGCTCGCGCTCGCACCGCGCCGATCGCGGATCGGCGTCACGACGGGCCGCGTCTATTGCGGACAGGTCGGGAGCGAGGCGCGCTGGGAATACGCGGTCATCGGAGACACCGTCAACCTGGCCTCGCGCCTGCAGCAGGCCGCCCGTGCCGGCGAGATCCTCGTCGACGGGGCCACGCGCAGAGCGGCACGCGGCTTCCGCTGGAGCGACGTCGAGCGGCTCGAGGTCAAAGGGAAGTCGCGCCCCGTGCCCGTGCGACGGCTGCGGGGACGCGCGGAGAGCGCGCGGCCGCCGGCGCGCGCCCGGATGCCCCGTCTCGCGGGGCGGGAGCGTGAGCTCTCCCGCGCCCGCGTGCTCCTCGAGCTCAGTCGCGGCGGCCGCGGCCGGGTTCTCTGCTTGACGGGCGAGCCGGGCGTCGGCAAGTCCCGGCTGGCGACGGAGCTGCTCCGGCTCGCGGCGGCGGCGGGCTGCCTCTGCCTCGAGGGCGCTGCCCGGCCGTACGAGGCGTCGAGCTACCTGGCCTGGCGTCTGCCCGTCTACGGCCTGCTCGGGCTCGATCCGAGCCGTCCACCACGGACGCTCGAGCGAGCGCTCGTGCCGAGCCTCGACTCCCTCGCCCCACGGCTCGCGGGCCTCGCGCCCGTGCTCGGGCCGATCCTCAACGCGAGCCTGGCCGACACGCCGACGACGGCGACTCTCGATCCCCAGCTCCGCAGCGAGGCGGCCCGCTCGCTCGTGCTGGAGCTGCTCCGCGCGTGCGCGACCGCTGCACCGGTGTGCCTGCTGCTCGACGACTGCCAGTGGCTCGACGCGCCGTCGGCGGCGCTGCTCGAGCACGTCGGCCGGAGCATCGCCCGGCTGCCCGTCCTGGTGGTCGTGGTCGCCCGGCCCGGGACGGAGCTGCTCGCATCGCTCGCCCGGCTGCCGTACGCGGAGGCGATCGAGCTCGGCGAGCTCGACCCGCAGGCGGCGGTTGAGGTCGTCCAGGCCGAGCGGCAGCGGCTCGTGGGCGGCGCCGACCTGCCGGAGGTGGCGCTGGAGCGCGTCGTCGCCCGCGCCGGCGGCAACCCGCTCTTCCTCCAGGAGCTGGTCTCGTTCCTTGCACGGGGCGGTGGCTCGGGAACGAAGGAGGAGGCGATGCCGGAGAGCGTCCAGAGCCTCGTCGTCGCGCGGATCGACCGCCTCGGCGAGGCCGAGAAGCTGACTCTGAAGGTCGCGAGCGTCGTCGGGCCCGACTTCAGCGCCGACTGGGTGGCGGGCGGCGCTCCGGAGCTGGGCGGCAGCGCTGCGGTCGCCGAGCGGCTGGCGACGCTGGAGGCGGCCGACTTCGTCGTCGGCGGTGCGACTCCCCCGGGTGTCGCGCGGTCGCTCGACTACCGCTTCCGGCACGTGCTCGTCCAGCAGGCCGCGTACGAGACGCTGGCCCTCGCAACGCGCGGGCAAGTGCACGGCCGGATCGCGGAGCACGTCGAGGCGGTCGCCGGCGACGACGCCGACCGGTACCTCGACGCCCTCGCCTTCCATTACGGCCGCAGCCCCAACGCGGCCAAGCAACGGCTCTACTTCCGCCGGGCGGGGGAGGCTGCACAGGAGGCGTACGACAACGACTCGGCGGTCGGCTACTTCCGTCGCCTCCTGCCCCTCGTCGAGGGGACGACTCGCTGCGAGGCGCTGGTGGCGCTCGGCGACGTCTGGCAGCTGACCGGCCGCTGGAACGACGCAGAGTCCGTCTATCGCGAGGCTTTCCGCAAGGCGCGGCGCGTGCGCTCCGAGCAGCACGTGGCCGACGCTCGCGCCGCCATCGGCCAGCTGCTCGCCTTCAAGACCACGACCGACGAGGCGCTCGACTGGCTCCAGAGCGCGAGGGAGTCCTACGAGCGGATCGGCGACGAGCAGGGCCTCGGCCGCGTGCTCGAGCACCTGGCGATCACGCTGCTG
>DATBMD010000106.1:0-1572 GCA_036555085.1 Gaiellaceae bacterium | reverse complement strand
CGGCGCCGCCAGCCGCGCGCTCTCCCACGCGGGCGACGACGCGGCGATCGGCCGCTTGACGACCGAGTACCACCTCGACGAGCGGGCGGCGCGCAACCTGCTCGTGTTCCTGCGCGAGCAGGAGCAGGCAACGGGCACCGTCCCGTCCGACCGCACCGTCGTGGTGGAGCGGTTCCGCGACGAGATCGGCGACTGGCGGATCTGCGTCCTGACCCCGTTCGGCGGCCGCGTCCACGCGCCGTGGTCGATGGCGCTCGCCGCCCGCCTCCGGGAGTCGCTCGGGCTCGAGGTGCAGTCGCTCTGGTCGGACGACGGGATCGCGCTGCACCTGCCCGACGCCGACGCGCCGCCGGCGATCGACGATCTGCGGCTCGCGCCGGACGACGTCGAGGAGCTCGTCGTCCAGGAGGTCGGCCAGACCGCGCTCTTCGGCTCCCGCTTCCGCGAGAACGCCGCCCGCGCGCTGCTCATACCCCGACGCCGCCCCGGGCAGCGCACGCCGCTCTGGCAGCAGCGGCTGAAGGCGCAGAGCCTGCTCCAGGTCGCGCGGCGCTACGGCTCCTTCCCGATCGTGCTGGAGACGTACCGCGAGTGCCTGCAGGACGTCTTCGACCTGCCGTCCCTGCGGCGGATCCTCGCGGGCCTGGAGTCGCGCGAGCTCGACCTCGTCGACGTCGAGACCCCGTCCGCCTCGCCGTTCGCGGCCTCGCTGCTCTTCGACTACGTCGCGACGTACATGTACGAGGACGACACGCCGGCGGCGGAGCGCCGCGCCCAGGCGCTCTCGCTCGACCGCGAGCTGCTGCGGGAGCTGCTCGGTGTGGAGGAGCTCCGCGAGCTGCTCGACGCGGGCGCGGTCGAGGACGTCGAGGCGTCGCTGCGCCCGGCGGCGCGGAACGCCGACGAGCTCCACGACCTGCTCGTCCGGGCCGGCGACCTCCGGCACGGCGAGTACGACCCCGGCTTCGCCGAGACGCTCCTGCGCGAGCGCCGGGCGCTGCGCGTCCAGCTCGGCGGCATCGAGGCGCTCGTGGCGGCGCAGGACGCCGGGCGGTATCGCGACGCCCTCGGCGTGATGCCGCCGGGCGGGCTGCCCGAGGCCTTCCTCGAGCCGGTGGCGGACGCGCTCGAGTCGGTGCTCCGCCGCTTCGCACGCACGCGGGGGCCGTTCACCACGGCGGAGGCCGCGGCCCGGTACGGGCTCGACGAGGCTCGCGCCGAGGAGCTGCTGGCCGGGCTCGAGCGCCGCGACCTGCTCGTCCGCGGCGAGCTCCGTCCCGGCGGCGTGGAGCGCGAGTGGTGCGATCCCGACGTCCTGCGGCGGATTCGCCGCGCCTCGCTGGCCCTGCTCCGGCGCGAGGTCGAGCCCGCCGAGCAGGCGGCGTTCGGCCGCTTCCTGCCCGCCTGGCACGGCGTCGACCGGCGCGCGACGCTCCGCGAGGCGCTCGTGCCGCTGCAGGCGTTGCCGCTGCCCGTCTCGCTCTGGGAGAGCGAGCTGCTGCCCCGCCGCGTGCCGGGCTACCAGCCCGCCTGGCTCGACGCGCTCTGCGCCTCCGGCGAGGTCGTCTGGGT
>DATBMD010000143.1:0-13015 GCA_036555085.1 Gaiellaceae bacterium | reverse complement strand
AGGTTCGTCTGCAGGACCGAGAAGATCGGCTGCGCCGACACGACGAGCAGCGTGTTGCGGCTGGCGCCGAGGACGCACGAGTGGAACTCGGCGTTGTACGTGAACTCCTCCCTCGTCCCCAGGCGCGCGGCGTCGTCGGGGACGGACGTGCGCAGCAGCTCGAGGTCCTCCTCGCTCCGGCGGACCGCGGCGAGCCGGGCGGCGGGCACCTCGACGAGCTCGCGGGCCTCGAGCAGCTCCTCGAGCGTCACGTTCCGGGTCTCCGCCAGGAGGCCGACGTTCGCGTGGACGAGCGACGAGATCGTGGCGGCAGTCGGCAGCGTCACGTAGCTGCCCCCGGTCGCTCCCTTCTCCGTGCGGACGAGGCTCTGCGCCGCCAGCAAGCGGAGCGCCTCGCGAACGGTCGCGCGGCTGACGCCGAACTCGCGTGCCAGCGCCGACTCGACCGGGAGCCGATCGCCGGGCGTCAGCTCGCCGCGGACGATCAGCTCGCGCAGCTGGTCGGCGACCTGCTCGTAGGCCTTGCGGACGCGGCGAAGCGGCACGGCTGCGGGATCGCGCGCGCCCTCCGCCACGAGCGCTCAGACCAGGCCGAACTGTGCGTTGCCGGCCAGCGCCGTCGGCGACGACGACGGGGGCAGCCCGCGCTCCTCGTAGTACGCCGTCAGGGACGTCGTGCCACGTTCCGCCCGCAGCTTCTCCCGCAGGCTCGCGGTCGCGCCTTCGTCGATCGCGAGCGAGCGCTCGTCGGCGAAGACGACCCCGTAGGCGTCCCGGGCGAGCTCGATCGTCGCGAAGTCGTCGAGGACGTCCTCCCGGACGGCCTCCGGCGGCCGCTCGAGCGGGTCGCCGTAGCCGGCCGCGTTCGGCTCGCGGAACTCGATGTACTCGCCGGCTGCGAACGGGATCCCGGTCACCTTCGCCGGCAGCAGCTGCTCGCGCGGCGTGTCGGGGTTCTTGCGGCAGGAGGCGACGAGCCCGTCCCAGCCCCCGAAGATCCCCGCCGGCGGATCCGTCTGCCGGTCGCCCTCGCACGAGTACGTGCCGTCGACGAGGAAGCGGTTGCGGCGGATGATGCCGATGCCCCCGCGCCAGCGCCCGGGCGCGGCGGGCTCGGGGCGGAGCTCGTACTGGTCGCAGCGCATCGGGAAGCGCATGTCGAGCTCCTCGATCGGGTTGTTGCGCGTGTTCGCCATCAGGTTGTCGACCGAGTCCATCGCGTCCTTGCCGTGCCGGCCGCCGTACGAGCCCTCGTTCACCTCGAGGTAGAGCCAGTACTGGCCGAGCGACTCGTCGAAGCCCGCGTACGCGCAGAAGTGGATGCCGGCCGAGTTGCCGCCCGTGACCTTGTCGGGCAGCGCCTCCGCGAGCGCGAGGTTGACGTTGTCGACCACACGCTGCGTCTGGCAGAAGCGGGAGAAGCATGCCCGTGGGAAGCTCGGGTTGAAGATCGTCCCCTTGGGCGCGATCACCTTGACCGGCCGGAAGACGCCGTCGTTCTGCGGCACGTGCTCGGGAAACATGACCTCGTCGAGCAGGATCGTGCGCACGGCGTAGTAGCACGAGACGAGCAGGCTTCCCTCGAACGGGACGTTGTAGCCCGTCGGAACCTCCGCGTTCGAGCCGGTCAGGTCGATCGTGATCTCGTCGCCCTCGACGATCACGCGGGTCTCGACGCGCAGGCGGGTGTCGCGGTTGCGCGCGTCGTCGTCGAGCCAGCCGACGATCGGGCCGTACTCGCCGTCGGGGATCTTCGCGATCTCGCCGCGCAGCCGCCGCTCCGAATAGTCCATCCACTCGTAGGCCGCGCTCATCACCGTCTCGGCTCCGTAGCGCTGCACGAGGCGCAGGAAGCGGTCGCGGCCGAGCTGGCACGCGGCGAGCATCGCGTTCATGTCGCCGCGGTTCATCGTCTCGGTGCGGACGTTGTCGAAGATCATCCGGTCGACGTCGACGTTGAGCTCGCCGCGTCGGTACCAGCGGAGCCCGTTGTAGAGCTTCGCCTCGGCGTAGACGTCGAACGCATCGGCGTTGATGCCGGGGAACGAGCCCCCCACGTCGAGCACGTGCGCCGTCACGGCGGCCCAGCCGAGCAGCTCGCCGTCGTGGAAGATCGGCACCGCGACGGCGACGTCGGGCGAGTGCGACGCTCCCAGGAACGGATGGTTGTGCACGATCGCGTCGCCCTCTTCCACGTCGTCGCCCAGCCGGTGGAGGAAGCCGCGGATGTACCACGGCAGCGAGCCGATGTGCATCGGCGTCGAGTCGGACTCGCAGAGCTCCCGACCCTCCGCGTCGAAGATCCCCGCGCCGAGGTCCTCCGACTCGCGGATGATCGACGAGTAGGACATCCGGAAGAGGACGCCCGCCATCTCCTTCGCGATCGCGTGGAAGGCGCCGCCCAGGACGCGCAGCGTGATCGGGTCGACCTCGACGCGCTTGCGCTCCGGCGGCCCCGGGCTGCGGCCGACCTCGTAGTCCATGACCGTCATGCCTTCACCTCCGTCCCGGCTGCAAGCGCGCCCGCCTCGGCGGACGCGCCGACCTCGATGACGATGTTCCCGAACCGGTCGACGTGCGCGGCGATCCCGGGCGGGATCACTGTCGTCGAGTCGTACTGGAGCACGATCGCCGGCCCCTCGAGGCTGTTCCCGGCCCGGAGCGCGGCGCGGTCGTAGTAGCGCGTGGGCACCTGCGCCAGCGCGCCTCCGACCCGGAACCAGGCTTCGCCCTCCCGCCGCAGCGCCGCCTCGGGGGAGGCGTCGCCCGGCTCCGAGGCGAGCGGCTCGAGCGGCGGCATCAGGCCGATCCCGCGCACGCGGACGTTCGGGATCTCGACGTCGGCGTCCTCGAACCGGCGCGAGTACTCGCGCTCGTGGATGTCGTCGAAATCGGACCGGAGCTTCGCGACCCACGCGGCGCCGATCTCGCCCGGGCCGGCGTCGACCCTGAGCTCGTAGCCCTGCCCGAGGTAGCGGCACTCGGCGATCCGCTGGATCACCATGCGCTCGGGCGGGACGCCGTCCTCTTCGAGCCGCTGCCGCGCCTGCTCCTCGAGCTCCTCGAAGGAGCCTTGCAGCGCTGCGTTGTCGAGCGTGGAGACGCGCTGGTACGTCGTCGTCACGTACTCGTAGACCATGTCCGTGGCGAGGAGGCCCATCGCGGCGGTGACGCCCGGGTACGGCGGCACGAGCACGCGCGGTGTCCCGACCTCGAGCGCGATCTGGACGGCGAACAGCGGGCCGGCGCCGCCCTCGGCGACGAGCGCGAAGTCGCGCGGGTCGTAGCCCTTGCGCACCGAGTTCTCCTCGATCGACTGCACCATCGAGTGCGTCAGGATCTGGACCGCGCCCATCGACGCCTCCGCGACCGTCATCCCGAGCGCCCGAGCCGGGCCTTGCTCGAATGCCTGCTGCGCGCGCTCGGGCTGCAGGCGCATGCCGCCGCCGAGGAAGTCCTCCGGCGGCAGCCAGCCGAGATTGACCATCGCGTCCGTGGCGGTGGCCTCGGCGCCGCCCTTCCCGTAGCAGGCGGGGCCGGGCTCGGCACCGGCCGAGCGCGGGCCGACGCGGAAGATGCCGCCCGCGTCGACGTAGGCGATCGAGCCGCCGCCGGCCCCGATCGTGTCCACGTCGACCATCGGGATCATCGCCTGGTACGGGCCGACCTTCGTGTCCAGCAGGTGCTTCATCCGCAGGCGGCCTTCCTGCGCGAGCCCGATGTCGGCCGAGGTGCCGCCCACGTCGAGCGTGATCACGTTGTCGTAGCCGGCCTGCTTGCCCGCCCAGATGCCCCCGACGACGCCCGCGACGGGGCCGGACATCAGCAGGTTGACGGGGCGCGTGGTCGCCGCCTCGGCCGTCGCGACCCCGCTCGCCGACGTCATCAGGTGGACGCCGGTGCGGACGCCGAGCCGGCGCAGCTCGCTCTCGAGGCGGCCGACGTAGGTGGCGACCTTGGGCCCCACGAACGCGTTCAGGCAGACGGTCGAGAAGCGCTCGTACTCGCGGTACTGGGGCAGCACTTCCGAGGAGACCGACAGGAACGCCTCGGGGAACTCCTCGCGGACGATCTCGGCCACCCGCTGCTCGTGCGCCGGGTTGACGAACGAGAAGAGGAAGCAGACCGCGACCGCCTCGACGCCCGCCTCCTTCAGCCTCCGGACCTGCGCCCGCGCGTGCCCCTCGTCGAGCGGGACGAGCGCGGTGCCGTCCTTCGTCATCCGCTCGGGCACCGTCAGCCGGTCGCGCCGGCGCACGATCGGGTAGCGCTGCCAGGGCAGGTCCTGGTAGTTCGAGAAGTTGAACGGCTTCTTGTGGCGCGCGATGTGGAGGATGTCGCGGTAGCCCTCGGTGGTCAGCATCCCGACCCGCGCGCCGTCGTGCTCGATCACGATGTTCGTGGCGATCGTCGTGCCGTGGAACACCTGGTCGAGCGCGCCCGGGCTCTCGCCCGCCCGCGCGGTCAGCTCCTCGACCCCCGCGATCGTCCCCTGCGACGGGTCTGCGGGCGTGGTGGGAATCTTGTGGACGAGCACGGTCCCGGCCTCGTCGTCGACGTAGATGAGGTCCGTGAACGTGCCGCCGACGTCGACGCCGAGCCTCTTCACGATGCGCCTCCCGGTGTCAGAACGATCTTGCCGAAGAAGTCCCGGCTCTCCAGCAGGTCGGTCGCCTCCTGCACCTGTTCGAGCGGGAACGTCGCCGCGACCTGCGGGCGGAGGAGCCCGCGCGCCACGAGGTCGAAGCACGTCTCGACCTCGTCGCGGGTGAAGACGAAGGACCCGATCACCGAGAGCTGGCGCCGGAAGAACGGGATGATGTCGAACGGCACGACCTCGCCCGCGTGGCCGCCGCAGATGACGAGGCGGCCGTCCTTGGCGAGCGAGTCGAGCCCCTTCTGGAACAGCTCGCCGCCGACGTGCTCGTAGACGACGTCGACGCCGCGGTCCTCGGTGCTCCGCATCACCTCTGCGACGACGTCCTGCGCCGTGTAGTCGATCCCCACGTCGAGCCCAAGCTCCTGCGCGCGGTCGAGCTTGTCCTTGCGGCTCGAGGTGCCGAGGACGGTCGCGCCGGCGAGCTTGGCCACCTGCACGGCCGCCGAGCCGATGCCGCTCCCGACCGAGTTGACGAGCACCGTCTCGCCCGGCTGCAGGCGGGCGCGGGTGATCAGCATGTGCCAGGCGGTCGAGAACGCGATGTGGCTCGCCGCGGCTTCCACGTCCGAGACGCCGTCGGGAACCCGTATCAGCTGCGTTGCCTTGCACGTGATCCGCTCGGCGTAGCCGCCGGGCGACCCGAAGCTGACGAACCAGGCGGGCGCGGTGCAGAGCGACTCGCGCCCCGTCCGGCAGTAGACGCAGCTTCCGCACGTCGCGATCAGGTAGGCCGTGACACGGTCTCCCACCCGCCAGCCGTCGACGCCGTCGCCGAGCGCGGCGATGCGGCCCACCGGCTCGACGCCGAGGACGTGCGGGAGCTCGACCGGGAAGCGCGAGGTTCCCTCGCGCACGTCGACGTCGAGGTGGTTGAGGGCGCTGGCCGTGACGTCCACCAGCACCTCCCCCGGCCCGGGCTCGGGGTCCGGGACCTCTTCGAGCCCGAGGACGTCGGAGTGGCCGAACTCGTGGAAGACGACCGCCTGCACGGACTGGCTCCTCTCGCTCGGGAGGTCGGGCTTGTGTTTATGTCTGACATCGGCAACTGTGTCAACCGGCATGCCGAGCCTCGCGACCGCGCGCTCGTTCCTTTTCGCTCCCGGGAGCGACGAGGGAAAGCTCCGCAAGGCGCTCGGCGCCGGCGCCGACGCGGTCGTGGCCGATCTCGAGGACGCCGTCCTCGCCGACGAGAAGCCGCGCGCGCGGAGCGTCGTGACCGGGGTGCTGGCGGCGCCCGCTCCCTGCCTGCGGCTCGTGCGGGTGAACCGGGCGGGCAGCCCGTGGTTCGACGACGACGTCGCCGCCCTCGCCGGGCTCGGGCTGGACGGCGTCGTCCTGCCGAAGGCGACGCCGGAGGCGGCCGTCGCGCTCGCGGGCGCGGGCCTGCCGGTCGCGGCGATCGTCGAGACGGCCGCGGGGCTGCGCGACGTGCACGCGCTCGCCGTCGCGCCGGGAGTCGCCGCGCTCGTGCTGGGCGCCGTCGACCTCGGGCTCGACCTCGGCCTGGAGCCTCGGCCGGACGGCCTCGAGCTGCTCCACGCCCGCTCGAGCCTCGTCGTCGCCGGCGCCGCCGCGGGCCTGCGCGGGCCGGTCGACCAGGTCTGGCTCGACGTCCGCGACGGCGAGGGCCTGGTGCGCGACTGCCGGCTCGGCCGCTCGCTCGGCTTTCGCGGCAAGGCGTGCATCCACCCCGCGCAGGTGGAGGTCGTGAACGAGTCGTTCTCTCCGTCCCCGAGCGAGCTGCTGCGGGCGCGGGACGTGGTCGCCGCGTACGAGCGGGCGGCGTCCGAGGGCAAGGGGGCCGTCGCGCTCGGCGGGGAGCTGATCGACCTTCCGGTCGTCGAGCGCGCGCGGCAGGTGCTGGCCGACGCGAAGCGAGGTGTTCTGCATGTCGATTGACGCGGCTCCCGCGCCGAAGGCGTGGCGCGGGCGGTTCTACGAGGATCTCGAGGCCGGTGACGTGTTCCGCAGCCGGTTCGGCCGGACGATCACCAGGACGGACAACATCTGGTTCACGTGCCTGACGATGAACACCAATCCGATCCACTTCAGCGAGCCGTACGCGGCCGGGACCCAGTTCGGGCAGCCGCTCGTGAACAGCGCGTTCACGCTCGCGCTCGTGACGGGGCTGACCGTTCCCGACACGAGCGAGAACGCGGCTGCCAACCTCGAGTGGACCGACATCCGCCTGCCGAAGCCCGTGTTCGAGGGCGACACGGTCTGGGCGGAGAGCGAGATCCTCGAGAAGCGGGAGTCGCGGTCGAACCCGAGCGTCGGGATCGTCTCGATGCGCTGCCGCGGCATCAACCAGCGCCGGGAGGTCGTGATCGAGTTCAAGCGAACGTTCATGCTCTACAAGCGGGACGCGCCCGAGGCCGTCGGGTCGTTCCCCGGGACCGACGACGACTGGAGCGCCTGAGGCGAGGAGGGAGACGGAGATGGGAGCTGCTGCCGAGACGATCGCCGGCTGGACGACCGGACTGACGCTCGACGACGTGCCGGAGGACGTCGTGGAGGCGGCGAAGCTGCATCTGCTCGACACGCTCGGCTGCGGGCTCGCGGCTCATGCCACCGGGATCGCCGGCGAGGGCCGCGCGACGATGGCGGAGCTGGGCGGCGAGGAGCAGGCGACGGTGATCGGGTCGGCGCGTCGCCTGCCCGCCGCGAACGCGGCGTTCGCGAACGCGATGCTCTGCCACGGGCTCGACTTCGACGACACGCACTCCGACTCGGTCAGCCATGTATCGACGGTGATCGGCCCCGCCGCCCTGGCCGCCGGCGAGCAGGCGGGTGCGGGCGGGCGGGACGTGCTCGCCGCCGTGATCGCCGGCAACGAGGTGGTCTGCCGGGTCGGCATGGCGGCCTCGGGCGAGTTCCACCGCCGCGGCTTCCACCCGACCGCGGTCTGCGGGATCTTCGGGGGCGTCGCCGCCGTGGCCAAGCTGTCGGGGCTCGCCCCGGAGACGACGACGGCGGCGTTGGGCATCGCCGGCTCGTTCGCTTCCGGGCTCTTCGCGTACCTCGCCGACGGCACGCCGACGAAGCCGATGCACCCCGCCTGGGCGGCGCACGGCGCGCACCTCGCGACGAGGCTCGCCCATCACGGCGCCGTCGGCCCGCGCTCGGTGCTGGAGGGCAAGTTCGGCCTCTACCACGCCTTCGTCGGCGCGGAGGAGGGAAGCGTGGACATCGAGGGGCAGCTGGCCGACCTCGGCTCGCGCTGGGAGACGCCGCGGATCGCCTACAAGCCGTTCCCCGTCTGCCACTTCATGCACGGGTCGCTCGGCGCGGCCGCCGAGGGCGCTGCGGGGCGCACGTTCACGGCAGGCGAGATCGACGACGTCCTCGTCACGGTGCCGGCCGCCGGGGTGTCGCTCGTGCTGGAGCCGGCGGAGCAGAAGCGGACGCCGCGCTCGGAGTACGAGGGCAAGTTCTCGCTGCAGTACTCGGTCGCGTCGCAGCTCGTGCGCGGGCACGTCGCGGTCGGGGACTTCACGGACGAGGCGATCGCCGACCCCGACGTCCTCGCCGTTGCCGCGAAGGTGCGGTACGAGACGCGCGAGTACCCGACGTACCCGCAGGCCTTCCCCGGCGGGGTCGCCGTCCGGCTCGCCGACGGGACCGCGTTCGAGGTCGACTTCCCGCACCAGAAAGGTGGCCCCGAGAACCCGCTGAGCGCGGACGAGGTGCGCGAGAAGTACCGCGAGAACGCGGCGCTCGCCCTCCCCGAGGCCGCCGCCGCGGCGCTCGAGGAGGCGGTGCTGGCGCTCGAGGAGCAGGCGGACCTCGCGGCCGCGCTGGCGCCGCTGCAGCTGCGGGAGGTCGCCCGCGTATGACGGCGCTCGGGCTGTCGACCGAGCAGCAGGAGATCGTCGCTGCGGTCCGCGAGTTCGTCGACCGCGACGTGATCCCGGTCGCCTCCCAGCTCGAGCATCGCGACGAGTACCCCGCGGAGCTCGTCGAGACGATGCGGGAGATGGGCCTATTCGGGACGACGATCCCGGAGGAGTTCGGGGGCCTCGGCCTGGGCCTCGACACGTACGCGCTGATCGTCGTCGAGCTGTCGCGCGGCTGGGTGACGCTCTCGGGGATCCTGAACGGCTCGTTCATCGCGGCGACGATGATCCGGCTGCACGGGACCGAGGAGCAGCGCGCCCGCTTCCTGCCGCGGCTCGCCGCCGGGGAGCTCCGCTCTGCGTTCTCGATGACCGAGTCGCATGCGGGCTCGGACGTCCAGTCGATCCGGACGGTCGCCGTTCGCGACGGCGACGAGTTCGTCATCACCGGGCAGAAGCTGTGGGTCACGAACGGCTGGCGCTCGGGCCTCGTGATGCTGCTCGCGAAGACTGACCCGGAGGCCGACCCGCCGCATCGCGGCATGACCGGGTTCGTGATCGAGAAGGAGCCGGAGACGAGCCCGCCGGGCCTGCGGATCCCGATGCCGGGCCTCGGCAAGCTGGGCTACAAGGGGGTCGAGTCGACCGAGCTGGTCTTCGACGGCTTCCGGACGCGTGCCGCCAGCGTCCTCGGCGGCGAGGCCGGTGTCGGCCGCGGCTTCCAGTTCTTCATGAGCGGGATCGAGGTGGGCCGCGTGAACGTGGCGGCCCGCGGCGTCGGCATCGCCCAGGCGGCGCTCGACGACGCGCTCCGGTACGCGCAGGAGCGGGAGGCGTTCGGGAAGCCGATCGCCCAGCACCAGGCGGTACAGCTGATGATCGCGAAGATGGCCACGCGGGCGGAGGCGGCGCGCCTGCTCACCGTCCAGGCGGCGCAGCGGAAGGCCACCGGCGAGCGCGCCGACCTCGAGGCCGGGATGGCGAAGTACTTCGCCACCGAGGCGGCGCAGGAGAACGCGCTCGACTGCATGCGCATCCACGGCGGCTACGGCTACTCGCTCGAGTACCGGCCTGAGCGCTACTACCGCGACGCGCCGCTGCTCCTGATCGGGGAGGGCTCGAACGAGATCCAGCAGCTGATCATCGCGCGGCGCCTGCTCGAGCGACACGCCGTCCGGTGAACTTCGAGCCGGCACCCGAGCTGGCCGAGATCAGGGCTGCAGTGCGCGAGGTCTGCGCCGGCTTCCCCGGCGAGTACTGGCGCTCGCTCGAGCCCGACCGCTACCCGGAGGAGTTCGTCCGCACCCTGACCGAGCAGGGCTGGCTGGCGGCGCTGATCCCGGCCGAGTACGGCGGCGCCGGGCTGTCGCTCACCGCCGCGAGCGCGATCCTCGAGGAGATCAACGCCGCCGGCTGCAACGCCGGCGCGTGTCACGCCCAGATGTACGTGATGGGCACGATCCTGCGCCACGGCTCCGAGGAGCAGAAACAGCGCTTCCTGCCGCCCATCGCCGCCGGCGAGCTGCGCCTGCAGGCGTTCGGCGTGACCGAGCCGACGGCGGGCTCCGACACGACGTCGATCCAGACGACGGCCGAGCGGGTGAACGGCGGCTACCTGATCCGCGGCCAGAAGCTCTGGACGTCCCGGGCGCTGTACTCCGACCTGATGCTGCTGCTCGCGCGCACCACGCCAGCCGACCGGGTGGAGAAGCGGACCGAGGGCCTCTCGACCTTCGTGGTCGACATGCGGGCGGCGCTCGCGGCGGGGACGATGACGATCCGCCCGATTCGGACGCTGATGAACCACGCGACGACCGAGATCTTCCTCGACGGCGTCGAGGTGCCGGCGGACGCGCTCGTCGGCGAGGAGGGGCGCGGCTTCCGCTACATCCTCGACGGGATGAATGCCGAGCGGATCCTGATCGCGGCCGAGTGCATCGGCGACGGGCGCTGGTTCGTCGAGAAGGCGACCGCGTACGCCTCCGAGCGCGTCGTCTTCGGCCGGCCGATCGGCGCCAACCAGGGCGTCCAGTTCCCGATCGCGCAGGCGCACGCGGCCATCGAGGCCGCCGACCTGATGCGCTACAAGGCGGCCTGGCTCTTCGAGCAGGGCCTCGCCTGCGGCGCCGAGGCGAACATGGCGAAGCTGCTCGCGGCCGAGGCGTCGTGGGCCGCCGCGAACGCCTGCCTCGACACGCACGGCGGCTTCGGCTTCGCGGAGGAGTACGACGTCGAGCGGAAGTTCCGCGAGACGCGTCTCTACAAGGTCGCGCCGGTCTCGAACAACCTGATCCTCGCCTACGTCGGCCAGCACGTGCTCGGCATGCCGCGGTCCTACTGATCGTCACAAGGACGGTCGCGCGGCCGCCCGGCAGAAGGTGGTGAGCGAGGCCTTCAGCTCGGCGGCCGTGAATCCGCGGCCGATGAAGACGAGCCGCGAGCGGCGGTCGCCGTCCGGCCAGGCGGGGAGGTGGACGGGGTCGTGGACGACGTGCTGCACGGCGTTCACGAGCAGCGGCCCGTCGCCGCCGACGTCGAGGAAGCCCTTGACCCGCAGGACGTCCTGCCCGCGCGCCTGCAGGAGCATCGTCAGCCAGACCCCGAGCCCGAGCCGGTCGAGCGGCTCCTCGAACGTGACCGCGACCGCTCGGATGTCGCGGTCGTGGCGGTGGGCGATCTCTCCTCGAGACACTGTGTCACGAATCGGCGCCGGATCGTGCGGCGGCCGGCCGAACAGGCGCGACGGGGCGACCTCGCCGAGGACTGCCTCCACGCGCTCCCCAGCGGGGTTCAGTCGGGCGAGCTCCTCGCCCACCTCGGTTCCGTCCGCCAGGTCGGTCTTCGTGACCACGAGCACGTCCGCGATCGCCGCCTGCTTCAGCGACTCGGGCCCGCGCAGCCCGTGCATCGCATCGACCGTGGCGACCACCGAGTCGAGCTCCACCTGGTGACGAAGCATCGGCTCGGCGAGCAGGGTGTTGACGATCGGCGTCGGGTCGGCGAGGCCCGTCGTCTCGACCACGATGCGGCGGAATTGCGGCACCTCGCCCGCGTCGCGGCGGTTCACGAGGTCGCGCAGCTCGTCGGCGAGGTCGCCGCGCAGCGTGCAGCAGAGGCAGCCCGACGCGAGGAGCACGGTCCGTTCATCCACCCTGCTGACGATGTGATGGTCGATGCCCACCTCGCCGAGCTCGTTGACGATGACGGCGGTCTCGTCCATCTCGGGATGCGTCAGCAGCCGCGAGATCAGCGTCGTCTTGCCGCTCCCGAGGTAGCCCGTGACGACCGAGACCGGCGTCTTCACGACGAGAGCGCCGCCACGAGCGCCGGGTCGAGCGGGTCGAGCGGATGCCCCGCGAGCCGCTCCGCCTCGACCCAGAGGGCGCCGAGGTCTCCCACCACCGCCGCGCCGCCCTTCGCGTCCCGCACGACGTAGCTGCCCGCCCACGACGAGACCGACAGGCCGGCGTGGCCGAGCACCCGGTCGACGAGGGCCGCGCGGAAGACGCGGTCGCGCCGGCCGTCCCCGAGCTCCGCCCAGTGCTCCTTCGCGATGACGCTGCAGAGCGAGCACATTAGAGTCGCTTTGTACCAGCGACGCTCGAGCGGAAGGGGGCAGGATGGCCAAGGAGATCCTCGTCGCGTACGGCATCGACGTCGATGCCGTCGCCGGCTGGCTCGGCTCGTACGGCGGGGAGAACTCGCCGGACGACATCTCGCGCGGGCTGTTCGCAGGCGAGGTGGGGACGCCGCGCCTCTTGCAGCTCTTCGAGCGAAACGGCCTGAAGACGACCTGGTTCATCCCCGGGCACTCGATCGAGACGTTCCCGCGGGAGACCGAGCAGGTCGTCGAGGCAGGGCACGAGATCGGGATCCACGGCTACACGCACGAGAACCCGATCGCGATGACGCGCGAGCAGGAGACCGCCGTCCTCGACAAGTGCATCGGTCTCGTCGAGCAGGTCGCCGGCCGCCGCCCGACCGGCTACGTCGCGCCCTGGTGGGAGTTCTCGAACGTCACCAACGAGCTTCTCCTCGAGCGCGGCATCAAGTACGACCACAGCCTGATGCACCGCGACTTCGTGCCGTACTACGTCCGCGTCGGCGACTCGTGGACGAAGATCGACTACTCGAAGCGGGCCGAGGAGTGGATGGTGCCGCTCGAGCGCGGCGAGGAGACCGACCTCATCGAGATCCCCGCGAGCTGGTATCTCGACGACCTCCCCCCGATGATGTTCATCAAGACGGCTCCCAACAGCCACGGCTTCGTGAACCCGCGAGACATCGAGCAGCTCTGGATGGATCAGTTCGACTGGGTCTACCGCGAGTACGACTACGCCGTGGTGACGTTCACGCTCCACCCCGACGTCAGTGGACGGCCCCAGGTCCTCTTGATGCACGAGCGGATCATCGAGCACGTGAGCCGGCACGCCGGGGTCCGCTGGGCCACGTTCAACGAGATCGCCGACGACTTCGCTCGGCGCTTCCCGTTCGCGAAGCGCTCGCGGCCGCGGTCCTA
>DATBMD010000137.1:0-6153 GCA_036555085.1 Gaiellaceae bacterium | reverse complement strand
GTCAACCTCGTCATCGGCGCGATCTGCATCCTGGCGACGCTGAGGACGTTCCGCTTCCGGCGCGCGATCGACACCGCGCGGGCGGGCACGCCGGCCGAGACCCCGCCGGACGGTTGAGCGACGCCGCCCGGCTCAGCGCTCGCGGCCGGCGAGCGCCTCGACGTCGAGGACGACCGTCTTGCCGCGGCCGAGCTCGACGAGGCCCTTCTCCTGCAGGCTGCGCAAGACCTGGTTGACCGTCGGCCTGGAGGTGCCGGCGAGCTCGGCGAGCGCGTCCTGGGTGAGCGGGATCACCGCCTCGCCGTCGGTGCCGCGATACAGACCGGCGAGCTCGGCGAGCCGCCTGACGATCCGACGGTCCGCCGGCACGTAGAGCGCCTCGAGCAGCCGCTCGTTCAGCATCCGCACCTCGTTCGCGAGGAAGTCGATCAGCAGCTGGTTCACGCCCTCGTGCGCGCGCCGCAGGCGTGCGAACTCGCTCTCCACGACGCAGAACGTCTCCCCCGCCTCCAGCGCCTCCACCGTCGCCGAGCGCTTCGCCCCGGCGCCGACGACCGCCATCTCGCCGAAGCTGTCGCCCGGGCCGCGTATGGCGACCGTCGCCTGGTCCCCGAGCGGGGTCATCACCTGGACCTTGAAGCGCCCCTTCGAGACCAGGTGCAGCGAGTCGGCCGGATCGCCCCGGTGGAACACCACCTCGCCCCGGCGGAAGCTCCGCCGCCGCGCCACGGAGAGGAGCCGGCGCACCTCTTCCCCCGGAACCCCCTCCAGCAGCCGCCACTCCACGATCGCAACCCTACGAGGCGGCCCGGGCGGCGACAACAGCGCCGCTCCGGCGTGGACCACGCGGAGGGCCGGCGAGACGCCGGCCCTCCGCGTGCCCCGTCCGCGATCAGCTCGGCCGCAACGTGCCCCGGAACGTCTTTGCGAACCGCTGGTTGCCCGCCTTCACGGTCATCACGATCGTCACGCGCCCGAACTCTCGCTTGCCGACCGGCCCGAAGCAGTAGGCCGTCAGCTGCTTCTGGACGGCGAACATCTTGAGCGCCCTGCCGCCGATCTCGCCCCGGCACGTGATCGCCAGCTTCGCGCGCTCCTGCCGCTGCACCGCGGACACGCTCCGGAACCGCGCGCCCCGCTTCCCCTCGATCGACTCGAACTGCATCGCCCCGTAGAGGTAGGTCCGCCCCTTGTACGCGGTCAGGCCGCTCTTGGTCGCCGTCAGCTTGGTGGCCGGCGCCCGGCCGAGCCCGGCGCCGCCGCCGTTGGCGAGCCCGCCCATGCCCTTGCCGTTCGACGCCTGCGGCGTCGTCGGCGTCGTCGGCGTCTGGGTCGTCGGCGTCGTCGGAGTGGTCGGGGTCGTGGGGGTCGTGGGAGTGGTCGGAGTCGTGGGGGTCGTGGGAGTCGTGGGAGTGGTCGGAGTCGTCGGAGTCTGCGGCGCCGCCAGCTCGACCCGGATGTGGCCGGCGTCGCTGCGGACGACGTCGTAGCCGCCGGTGTTCACGTCCTGCGTCTGAGCCCAGACGCCGATCGCGCCGGGATTGCCGAGCGACTCGAGCGAGATCGTCAGCTCGAAGGGAGCGTAGAGGGTGGCGCCGAGGCCGGTCACGGCCGCGTTGTCGTACGCCGAGCCGTTCCACCCCCAGTGCCGGATCATCCCGTCCGACCCGGTGAGCACCAGCACGTGCTCGGTCCCGTTGTCGCCGGTGCTCGCGTTGGCGTCGCAGTCGATCCGGATCTCGATGCGATGGGCCGAGCTTGCATTCGAGACGCCGACCGTGGCCAGCGAGAAAACGACGAGGCCGTCACGCACCTCGACGTTCATGTTCGTGACGTCCGGCGCTCCGCCCGAGGCATCGCCCGCGGCGTCCGCGAAGCTGCCGCCGGCTGCGGAGGCGTTCGCCGTGAACAGAACGAAGGTGACGACCAGCAAGGAGATCGTGAGACCGATGCGCTTCATTTCCGGGGCTCCTCTCGAGTCAGCGATCAAGATGCCCCGAGGCTATGGCGCCGTCTGCGCGCTGTCCCTTGCCCGGACAACACGCCGAATGTTGTCGAGACAACAGACGCCGGGCACATGCCCGGCGCCTGTCCGAAGCCGAATCTGGGCGCTTCCCGAGCACCGCGACGAGGGGAGCTACTCGTAGACGAGCGTCCGCGCGAACGAGCGGTAGAACGCAGCGAACCCCTGCCCGAATGCCGGCGAGATCATCGTCTGCCCGACCTCGTCTCCCTGGATCTCGAGACCCACGCCACGCGAGTTCAGGCCGACGACGTCCCAGCCGTCCTTCGCGCGCCGCAGCCAGGGGCCGCCGCTCGAGCCGCCGGTCATCGTGCAGCGGATCACCGGGTCGCGTCCCCCGTCGAGCGGCACGAGGAAGCCGCCGTACGTCGAATCGCAGGCGTACTGACCGTTTCCGTACGTGGCCGAGGGATTCGAGCCGAACCAGCCGCCCGCCGGGTAACCGACCGCGCGCACCCGCATGCTGGATCGCCAGTCGAGCCCGAACAGGACACGGTAGGCGCCGACCACGTCGCCCGCCAGGCGTCCGGACGCGTCCGGCGCGAGCTCGATCAGCGCGAAGTCGAACGCCTCGTCCCCGGTGATGTACCTCGGATGGACGCGAACGCTGTGGAAGCTCCAGGTCCCGTAGGGTCGGGAGGCGACCTTCCGGTCCTCGCCGAACACGTGGCCGGGAACGAACTCGATCGAGCGCATGTACCCGACGGCGCGCGGGTCACCTCGCTCCTCGCCGTTCGCGAACACGCAATGGGCGGCCGTCAGGACGAGCGAGCGCCCGACGAGGGTGCCCGAGCACGCGCCCTCGATCCCCGAGACGTCCGTCAGGTAGAGCTTCCCGACCGGGCTCAGGGGCTTTGCCAGGAACCCGTGCCACTTCAGCACGGAGTCGACGTCGAGGATCGACGTGCCCGGCTCGGCGCGCGCGAGGCCGGCGAGGCCGGCGGCCGCGAGCACGACGACGGAAAGCGCCAGGACGAGATTGCGGATGCGAGTGCCCATTGTCTGCTCCGAGGTAGGTGACGACCGTCACGCTAGGAGCACGATGCGAAGCCGCCCGCTGCCACGGCAACGCTCGCCGTGTTAGCGGGGCAACACAACCGGGTGGAGCGCTACTTCGACTCGAAGCTGTACGCGTTCGCGCCGGCGCCGGACTGCGTGTCCGCAAAGGTGACGACGGCATGCCTGCCCGGCTCGAGCGGGGTGGTGACCTCGCCGGTGAGCAGGATCGCGTCCGGGGCGAGCTCGGCGGCGATCCGCGTGTCGTCGACCCAGATGACCGCGTCCAGCACCGGCTCGCTGGCGCTCACCTCGGTCGCGACCGACGGCGTCGGGCCCGAGACGAGCTCGGGCTCCGGGGTCACGGGGGTGAACGTGACCGTTCCCGCCAGCGAGATCTTCGGCTCGCCGTCCTCGTGGTCGACCACGGCCGCGTACGCCCCCCACTCCTCCTTCCCCTCGAGCGTGACGAAACCGTTGATCGCCGCGACCGACCACAGGTCGGACACCTTCTTCGCGAGCACGTGGTCGTACGAGCCTCCCTTGCGGGCGAACGAGCCGAGGACGACGGACAGGTCGCTGCCCGGCCCGGCCGCGAACTCCGCCTCGGTCGGGCCGTAGCGCTGCTGCGACGCCGAGTCGAGCAGGCTCCACATCGTCGCCGTGTCCCGCTTGCCCGCCGCCTGGACGAAGCGGTCGAGCGTCTCGCGGGCCTCCGGGTCTTCGGGGAAGTCCTCCGGCGGCGGCGGCTCGGTGGTCGTCGTCGTCGAGGTGGCGTCGTCGTCGCCGCTGCAGCCGGCGCCCGCGAGCGTGACCGCGAGGACGAGCACGACGAGCACCGTGCCCGCAACGAGCTTGCTCACTCTCGGCCACCTCCGGTCTTGTGCAGCTGGGCGTAGACGGCGCGCGCGGTTCTCGCGGGCAGGCCGGGCACGCCCTCCAGCTCCTCCTGCGAGGCGGCGAGAAAGCGGTCGGCCGAGCCGAAGTGTCTCAGGATCGCCCGACGGCGGGCCGGCCCGACGCCCTGGAGGGTGTCGAAGATCGACTCGAACGCCCGCGTGTCGCGACGCTGACGGTGGTACGAGATCGCGAAGCGGTGCGCCTCGTCGCGGACACGCTGCAGCAGCTGCAGGCCCGGGTCGTGCCGGTCGAGCACGACCGGCTCGGGCCGCCCCGGCAAGAAGACCTCCTCGTCCCGCTTGGCGAGGGCGATGACGGCGGTCCGCGGCACGTCGAACGTCGCATGGATCGCCTCGAGCGCAGCCGCGAGCTGGCCCTTGCCGCCGTCGATGACGACGAGGTTCGGCACGGCCCCGAAGCTCTCGTCCCAGCGCTCGCGGGTGGCGGCGTCGCGCAGCCGCGCGAAGCGGCGGGAGACCACCTGCGCGATCGCCGCGAAGTCGTCCTGCCCCTCCTGGCCCTGGACGGAGAACGTGCGGTAGTGCGCTTTCTTGGGAACGGCGTCCTGGAACACGGCCATCGATCCGACGATCGACGCGCCCTGGATGTTGGAGATGTCGAAGCACTCGATGCGCAGCGGGAGGCTCTCCAGGTTGAGCGCCTCGCGCAGCTGCTCGAGCGCCTCGACCCGCCGAAGGCGCGTCTGCTCGGCATGCGTCGCCTCCGACGCGAGCGCCAGCTGCGCGTTCTCGGCCGCCAGCTCGGCCAGGCGGCGCTTCTCGCCGCGGGCGGGCGCGCGCACCTCGACCCGCGCGCCGCGCAGGTCGGAGAGGAAGCGCTCGAGCGCCTGCGTGTCGCCCGCCTCGGGCGGCACGACGAGCTGCGGCGGGATGCTCGGCGCCGAGCCGTAGTACTCGAGGCAGAACGCCTCGAGAATCGTCGCCGTGTCCTGGCCGCCGACGTTCTCGAGGTGGAACGCGTAGCGGTCGATCAGCTTGCCGTCCCGCAGCGGGAACACCTGCACGGCGGCGGCGTCGCCCGCGGCGGCGATGCCGATCACGTCGATCGTCCCGACCGCCCGCTTGTCGGCCGCCTGCCGCTCGGCCAGGCTCTGGATCGCGAAGAGCCGGTTCCGGTAGCGCGCGGCCTCCTCGAAGCGCTCGGCCGCGGCGGAGGCCTGCATCGCGTTCTCGAGCTCCCGCACGATCGGCTTCGTGTTGCCTGAGAGAAACTCGACGACGCCGTCGACGATCGCCCGGTAGTCCTCGGCCGAGATCGCCCCGACGCAGGGCGCCGTGCAGCGCTCGATGTGGTAGTCGAGGCAGGGGATGCCCGAGTGGCGGCCGGGCTTCGGCCCCTCGCAGGGCCGGAACTGAAACGCGCGGTTCAGCACGTCGAGCGTCTCGCGCACCTTCTTCGCGTTGGCGTACGGCCCGAAGTAGACGGTGTCGCGGCGGTGGCGCTCGCGGGTGAACATCACGCGCGGGTACTCGTCGGCGACGGTGACGGCGATGTACGGGAACGACTTGTCGTCGCGCAGCCGGACGTTGAACGGCGGGCGGTGCCGCTTGACGAGGTTCTGCTCGAGATGGAGCGCCTCGGCCTCGCTCTGCGTGACGATCACCTCGAGGCCGCGCACGCGCTCGAGCAGACGCTCGATGCCGACGCGCGTGTCACCGCTTCGGTTCCAGTAGCTGCGCACGCGCGCCCGCAGCGACTTCGCCTTGCCGATGTAGAGCACGTCGCCGCGCTCGCCGCGGAAGAGGTAGACGCCCGGGCCCGTGGGCAGCGACCGCAGCTGGCTGCGGAGCTCCTCACCCATCGGGGCTAGCGTATCCGGCACGGATGACCCGGCGGCTGCTCGGAGCTCTCGTCGTCGCCCTCGCCCTCGCCGCGCCCGCCGCCGGCGGCGGGCCGGCGATGCTGCTCGGCGTCGCCGAGGACTCGGTGCGGTCGACCGACCCCCTGGTCGTGCGCGGGCGGCTGGCGCTGCTGCGCCTCGCCGGCTTCGACTCCGTCCGCGTCAGCTCGAACTGGACGCCGGGCGAGGTCGCGCCCACGCCGCTGGAGCTCCGCATCCTCGGCAACGTCGCGTTCGCCGCGGAGCTGACCGGCATCCGGGTCGTGCTGTCCGTCTATCAGCCCGGCTCGCGCACGACCCCGGTGACGCCGGAGGCCCGCGCGCAGTTCGCCGCGTACGTGGCGGCGCTGGCGGCGGCGCTGCCGGCGGTGCG
>DATBMD010000114.1:0-4445 GCA_036555085.1 Gaiellaceae bacterium | reverse complement strand
GCGTCGACGATCTGGCTCACGGGCTCGTCGAGCGCGCGCCGGATCTCCTCGGACGTGATGATCACCGTCTTCGGCAGGCCGGTGAGCATGTCGCGGCCGCGGACCTCGGCCTGCACCTCTTCCTTCAGCGGGTGCGCGGAGCCGACCTCGAGCTTGATCTCCTCGGCCGTCTGCTGGCCGACGAGCAGCTTGTAATCCTTCTTGATGTGGTTGACGATCGCCTCGTCCATCTCGTCGCCGCCCACGCGGAGCGACTGGGAGACGACGATCCCGCCCAGCGAGATCACGGCCACCTCGGTCGTGCCGCCGCCGATGTCGACGATCATGTTCCCCGTCGGCTCGGCCACGGGCAGCCCGGCGCCGATCGCGGCGGCCATCGGCTCCTCGATCAGGTAGGCGGCGCGCGCGCCCGCGGACAGGGTCGCCTCCTCCACCGCACGCTTCTCCACGCCCGTCACGCCGGAGGGCACGCAGACGACGACGCGCGGATGCGCGAAGCGGTGCTGGTGCACCTTCGGGATGAAGTGGCGGAGCATCTGCTCCGTGACGTCGAAGTCCGCGATGACGCCGTCCTTGAGCGGGCGGATGGCCGAGATCGTCCCCGGCGTTCGACCGAGCATCCGCTTCGCCTCGACCCCGACGGCGTGCACCTCGCCCGAGCGCTGGTCGATCGCCACGACCGAGGGCTCGGAGAGGACGATCCCGCGGCCCCGGACGTAGACGAGCGTGTTGGCGGTGCCGAGGTCGACGGCCATGTCGCGTCCGCCGAAGCCGGTGAGGGCGCTGAACCAACCCACGGTCGGACGAGTGTAGCTATGGAAAGTCCAGCAAGTTCGGGGCGTGGCGCTCCAGCAGGCGCACGACGAGCGCGCCGGGGAGGCCGACGACGTTGAGGTAGTCGCCGTCGATTCGCTCCACCAGCCGGCCGCCGAGGCCCTGGATCGCGTACGCCCCCGCGCGCCCCTTCCACTCGCCGCTCGCGAGGTAGGTCCCGAGGAGGCGCTCCTCGAGGGAGCGGAAGGTGACCGCCGTCGCCTCGTGCTCGACGATCGCGAAGCCGGGGCCCAGCAGGCACACGCCGGAGAGGACGTCGTGCGTTCGGCCGGAGAGCTGCCGCAGGATCCCGGCCGCCGCCTGCGCGTCGGCGGCCTTGCCGTAGACCCGCCCGTCGAGATGGACCGTGGTGTCGACGCCGAGCGTGACCCTGCCGTCACGGTGCGCCGAGCGCGCCTTGCCCTCGGCGTGGCTGCGTACGAGCGCCACCGGCGGGGCGTCCGGCGGATCGTGCTCCTCGTAGTCGGGGGCGACCGCCTCGAACGGGATCCGGAGCTGCTCGAGGATCGCCCGGCGCTGGGGCGACGTCGAGGCGAGCACGAGCGTCACGGGAGCTTCCGCGCCCGCCAGATCTCCTCGGCCGGCCAGGATCGCGCCCAGTCCGCCGGGACCACGGTGTAGTACGGATGGTCCTCGGCGTCCTCCGGGGCCTGCAGCTCGATCAGGTCGACCACCTCGAAGCCGTTGCCGCGCAGCAGGCGGATCCAGTCCCCGTGCGCGTAGTGAAAGTTGACCCCCTCGTCGTCCGCCCACTCGATCCGGCCCAACCCACCGAACTGCGGACGGCGCAGGGCCTGCTCCGTCGGGCCGGCGTCCGGCGAGCAGAGGATCGAGAGCGTCGAGTTGCAGAGGAAGACCAGCTCGCCATGCGGGCGCAGCAGCCGCGCCGCCTCCGGGAGCCAGCGCTCGGCCGCGACCCAGATCGACGCTCCGTACTCCGAGATCGCCAGGTCGAAGCTCCCGGACGGCAGGCCGGTGTCGCCGGCGTCGGCCTCGACCAGCGGGAACTCGATCCCGGTGGCGGCCATCACCCGCCGCGCCGTCTCGAGCTGGGCCGGGGTGACGTCGACGCCGACCGGACGGGCGCCGCGCTTCGCCAGCCAGGCGGAGAAGTAGGCCGTGCCGCAGCCGAGCTCGACGACGTCCTTGCCGGCCACGTCGGGCAGCGCCCGCACGAGCGACTCCGGCACGTTCCAGACGCCCCAGTCGATCTCGTCCTTCGCCCAGCCCTCCTCGGCGCGCGCGTCGGTGTAGTCGGCGTTGGCCTGCGTCCAGACGGCGCGGTTCGCTGCCGCGTCGGCCTCAGAGGAGGCCATCGGGGAAGAAGAGCGCCAGCTCCCGCCGCGCGCTCTGCCTCGAGTCGGAGCCGTGCACGATGTTCTGCGAGAGCTCCGTGGCCAGGTCGCCGCGAATCGTCCCGGGCGCGGCGTCGGCCGGGTGCGTGGCTCCCATCAGCGCGCGAACGCCGGCGATCGCACCCTCGCCGCGAACCGCGAGGGCGAGCACGGGCCCCGACGTGATGAAGGAGACGAGCTCGCCGTAGAAGGGCTTGCCCCGGTGCTCGGCATAGTGCCGGCTCGCCAGAGACCGGCTGAGCTTCAGCAGGCGTGCGCCACGGAGCTCGTAGCCGCGCCGCTCCAGTCGGTGCACGACCTCGCCGCAGAGCCCGCGGTCGACACCGTCCGGCTTGACGAGGACGAGCGTGGTCTCGATCGCCATGGGGCGCCGAGTCTAGTCGAGCCCGCTCAGTCCGACGGCCGCTTCCGCCGCGGCAGCGGCTGCAGGAGGTCCGTCGGCAGCGTGGCCGGGGGCACCGGCGTGGCGCAGTACGGGCAGACCTGCCAGATCGCCTCGAGCGGCGCGTCGCACGACTCGCAGGCCTGCTTGAGCCGCGTCGTGCAGACGGGGCAGACGAGGTACGACGGCTCCACCCGCGCGCGGCACACCGGGCACTGGAGCGTGCCGCGGGCAAGGCGTTCCTCCATCGCCCGGATCTCCAGCTCGCGCTCCTGAACGTCCACGAGGTACTCGGGGGGGCGGAAGAAGAGGTAGATGATCGGGCCGAGGAACGGCGGCACGAGGCCGAGCAGCGCCGCCATCGCCACGAGCCAGGGATCCTCGATGCGCCGGCGCGCGTCCTTCAGCACCCAGTAGGCCGTCGCGAGCCAGAGGACGACCAGCAGGAAGATCCCGAGGTTCCGCATGACGCCCCAGGTGTCCGACTGGAAGAAGTCGTCGAGCGCGTCGCTGTTCTCGGTCGCGTAGATCACTGTCGCTCTACAGCAATAGCTTGCCGACGATATACCCGAGCAGGAAGGCGGAGCCGACGATCACGGCGAGCACGAACGCGGCGAACGCGATCACCGTCAACCGCTCCCACAGCTTCGTCAACCGGCGCGATCCTCCTCCGAGGGCCCCTCCGCCGCCTCGAGATCGGCCAGGAGGTACAGCGAGCCCGTCACGAGCACCGGCTCGCCGAGCGCGTGGGCGCGGGCGAGCGCGCGGCGCGGATCGGCCACGGCCTCGACCCGCTCGAAGTGGGGCCGGGCGCGGCGGGCGAGCGCGCGAGCGTCGAGCGCCCGCGGGCTCGAGGAGCTCGTCGCGACCAGCCGCCGCCCGCACGTCGCGAGCAGCGCGAGCATCTCGTCGACGTCCTTGTCCCGGAGAATCGACGCACAGACGGTGTAGTCCGACGCGGGGAGTCGCTGTGCCAGCCATCGCACTCCGTCGGGATTGTGCGCCCCGTCCCGGACCTCGCCCGCGCGCAGCTCGAGCCGGCCGGGGAGCGCGACGGCGACGCTCCGGTCGATCCGGCGGCCGACGAACGCCTCCGCGGCCTCGTGCGCGCCGCCGATTGCCGCACGCCTGACCGGCAGCAGCTGCATCCAGCTGTTGTCCGGTACGACAACTATGCTGTCGACATGTGCCACCGCGAGCTTCTCCCGCGCGATCCCCTCGAGGTCGTCGCCGAGGACGTCGGTGTGATCCCGGCCGACGTTCGTGAGCAGCACCACCCGGGCCGCGATCACGTTCGTCGCGTCCAGCCGGCCGCCGAGGCCCGCCTCGACCACTGCGACGTCCACGCCGCGGTCTGCGAACGCCGTCAGGGCGGCCGCCGTGACCGTCTCGAACTGCGTCGCCGCGAGCCGTTCGGCCGGCTCGCGCACCCGGCTCAGCGCCGCGTCGAGGTCGACCTCCTCGCCGTCGACGCGGATGCGCTCCGACCAGCGGCGGACGTGCGGCGAGACCGTCGCGCCGACCGACACCCCCTCGCCCAGCAACAGCGCCTCGATCGTCCTGGTGGCGGTGGACTTCCCGTTCGTGCCGACGACGTGGATCGCCGGGTTGGCGCGCTGGGGCTCGCCGAGCGCCGCGAGCAGCGCGCGCATCCGCTCGACGCCGAAGCCGCCGGTCGGCCACGGGCTGAGCCCCGCGAGCCACTCGACGTGATCGTCCACGGCGACCCTGCGGTCAGGCGGCGTCGGCGCCGCCGAGCGCCTCGAGCTCCCGCAGGTAGCGGGCGAGCTTCTCGCGCTCCGCCTCGACGACGTGCGCCGGCGCGTTCGCGACGAACCCCTCGTTGTCGAGCATCCGCCGCGCGCGGGCCACCT
>DATBMD010000091.1:0-4443 GCA_036555085.1 Gaiellaceae bacterium | reverse complement strand
GAAGGTCTACCGGTTGGTCGGGCCCGACGGCGCCGAGGTGCTCTCGGAGACGGCGGGGACGCTGGGCGGGCACCGGCGGAACAAGATCTACGGGCGGCTCGACTGCCCGTCCGCGCTCCGCTGGCTCGCGAAGGGCCACATAGTCAAGCACCGCGTGTTCTTCGCGGACGAGGCGACCGCGATCGCCGCCGGCTACCGGCCGTGCTTCGTCTGCATGCGCGAGGAGTACCGCGCCTGGAAGGCGTCTACTTGAGCTCCGGCTCCTTGGGTTCCCTGCCGCGTTCGGTCTGAGCCGCGGCCTTCGCTTCCTCGCGGATCGCCTTCCTCTCGGCGTGGTCCGGCCGAGGATGGGGCGGCTTGGCTTTGGGGTTCACGCTGTCGTCGGTCTTCCGCGCCTGTCCGGGCGGCACGGGCTTCGGCTTCTTCGGCTTGACCGGCTTCGGCTTCGGGGTCGCCGGATGCTCCTTCGGTGCTCCCACCCGCTCGGGTCGATGACCCTTCGCCTGCCTCTCCGCGGCGTGGGTGGGAGGCTGGACACGACGGAGCGAGATCGTCTGCGTCGTCGCTTTCGGCGGCTGCTTCGCTCGGCGCTTCGTCCGAGCTGCGAGCCTCGGCCGTTTCGTCCTGGGCACGTCGGCCGCGCGCCGCGCTCCGCGCGTCTGCTTGACGGCGGCGACGTGTGACACGGTCGGCTCGGCCTTCGCGGCGGTTGCCGGGCCCGTCGTGACCCCATAGCCGACACCGCCGACGACCGCCGCGCTCGCCGTCACCGCCGCAGCCTTCGCCGCGAGTCCGACCACGCCGGTCGTGGCCGCTGCGCCGCCTCCGCCGCCGAGGCCCGCCGCGAGGGCGGCCTGCTCGCCCCGGAACGCGTAGAGCGAGGCGGGGATCGGCAGGATCGAGAGTCCCTTCAGCAGCGAGCGCTGGCGCTTCTGGACGGTCGCGAACCGGACGCACGCCTGGCACTCGCGGAGATGGTCCTTCAGCCGCCGCGTCTCGCGGCGCCGCAGGCGGGTGTCGAGGCGCCGAAGGAGCGCATCCTCCGCCTCGGCGCAGGTCAGCGCGCCCTCGAGCTGCTCGGCGAGCCCGCGCCGCGCCCGGAAGATCAGCCCTTCGAGCGCGTCCTGGGTCACGCCGAGGATCTGCGCGATCTCCTTGTAGGGCCTTCCCTCGAACTCGCGCATGACGAGCGCGGCGCGCTGCTCCGGCGGTAGATGCTGAAGGGCGCGCAGCACGTCGGCGAGACTCGGATCCTCGACCTCCTTCGGCGGATGCGGGAGCCGGTCGTCCAGCTCGACCTCGAGCGGGCGTCCGCGGGTCCTGCGGAAGTGCCGCCGCACCTCGTTGTGCGCGATCGTCACCAGCCAGTTCTCGGCCTTGCGGGGCTTCGTGCCCTCCGCCATCGACCGGAAGGCGTTCAGGAACGTCTGCTGCGTGACGTCCTCGGCGTCCGCGTGGTTGCCGAGAACCGCGTAGACGTAGCGGTACACGGTTGCTACGTGGCGCCGGTAGAGCCGGTCGAAGCTCGAGGAGCCGCGCCCGCGGAGAAGTGCCGACATCACCCGAACTATGCGCGGGGTCCCGGCTGGAAAAACGCTGCTTACCGAAAATTTACGACCCCAACGGCCGGTTCCGGGCGCCGTGAGGGTCTACCTCCCCGACAGCGACCCCTCGACCCTCCCTCAGCGAAGGAGCATCACCGATGAAGCCAATGCAGCTACTGCTCGTCCTGGCCGCGGCGCTCATGCTCCCGCCGGCGGCACTGGCCGAGAACAGCGCGCCAGGCAAGAGCCCGGCGCAGTTCTGCAAGAGCGAGCTCGCGACGCTCGAGCCCGCGAACTTCAAGTCCCTGTACTCCCCCGGCGGGACCGGCACGAACGCGATGGGCAAGTGCGTCTCCAAGCACGCCCGCGCCGCAGCCGCCAACCGGACGAATGCAGCGAAGACCTGCAAGTCGGAGCTGGACATGCCGGAGGCCGAGTTCCGGGCCACCCACGACGGCAAGTCCTTCGCCGAGTTCTACGGCAAGAACCGCAATGACAGAAACGCCTACGGCAAGTGCGTCTCGTCGAAAGCGAAGACGGCGAGCGCCACGCAGGAAGCGTCTCTGATGAAGGCTGCCAAGGCCTGCAAGGCGGAGCGCGCAGCCGACCGAACCGCATTCACGGCCCGCTATGGCGGCAAGGCCGCGTCTGCGTTCGGGAAGTGCGTCTCCGCGAAGCGCAGGCGGCAGTAAGGGGGGAGGCACGCGGCCCGAGGGGGAGGTTCTCCGGCCTCCCCCTCGATTGCCTTCCTCCTAGACGAACGTCCGGACTTCATTGGAGCGCGGATTGCCCGGTGTTAGGGTCGCCGCAGCTTGGACAGCCCTCTCGACCCCTGGGGGGGTGCCTGGGAACCGGCTCCTGACGAGCAGGCCTCAGCTGCGCTAGCACGCCTGACGGCCGAGTCTCCGCAAGCCTTCGCCGAATCGGCGATCGTTGGGGCACGCTGGGTTCAGCTGCCGTTCTACGAGAACTACCGGCTGCTCGAGCTCCAGCTCGACGGCAAGAGCGCCTTCGTCCTGCACGGCGCCGAGCACACGCGGTGGCTCAACGGCGACTCGGCGCCGATCCACGACACGAACGAAGCGGAGTCGCTCCAGCTCAGCGACGGGACGGTCGAGGCCTACCTGCGCTTCTTCCTCTACTTCGTGCGGGGCGAGGCCGGGGCCTTCGTCCTCGTGGAGGACGAGGCGCCGCTGAGGGCGGGCCCGAAGGACGACCGTGGCCGGTGGACTTTCGAAGGGTCGGTCGCCTACGACGGGGGCCTCTTCCGCGCGACCTTCGCAGTCGAGCCCGACGGCCTCGTCGAGATGGTCGACGACGAGCCTGTCGCGCCGATCGAGCCGGGCGCGGTGACGGAGTACGCGTCGCTGGAACCGGCCGAGACGAGCGCCGAGCCCGTGCAGTTCCCGGGCGATCGTGAGGTGACGGAGGCGATCGTCGCCGTCCTGCTCGAGGACGCCCTGCGCGGGTCCGAGCGAAACGCGCTCCTGCAGCACTTCAACGCCCAGACGGGAACGGACAAGCCCCTGGAGCGGCTGGCCGCGCTCGTCGCGAGCTCGATGCCGGTGGTGATCGTCGAGTCGGACCTGCCGTTCGTCGAGGACATCGTCGCCGGCTTGCTCGACGGGCCGAACGGCGCGCTGGCGGGCGGCGCGGTCGCGAGGGCAAGCGTGAACCCGGGCGACGAGCTGCGATGCGTGGTCGCCCACGAAAACCCGGCGACCAGGCTGCATCTCGTCTCGCTGCACGCCTATCGCGGTGTCTACGACGTGGAGCGCACGGCACACGAGCTCGCGCTCGGGGATGCCGCGGTCGTGATCGGGTGCGAGCGGGTCTCCGACGTCCCCGAGCCGCTACGGCGGATCTCTGACCTGAAGCTCACCCTCCCGCGGATCGATCGCGCTCGATTCGCCCGCATCTTCGAGCGCGTGTTCCGGGCCAAGCCGCCGGCCGGGTGGGATGCGCCCGGCGCCGACTGGACCCGCTATCTGGTGCCGGCGGACTTCCACATGCCGAGCCGCCTCAGCCTCAGTGCGAGCGAGGCGGTCACGTTCCTGCGCGGGCGCGTCGAGAGCCGTCTCGCACAGGTCACGCCGGACATCGGCCCGAAGCTCAGCGAGCTCCACGGGCTCGGCGAGGCCCGGCAGATCTGCGAGGACATCGTCGCCGACATCCGGGCCGCGCAGGCCGGCAGCATCGAGTGGAGCGCGGTCGACAAGGGCATGCTGCTCGTCGGCGCGCCCGGGACCGGCAAGACGACGCTCGCCCGCGCGCTGGCGAAGGAGTGCGGCATCAAGTTCGTCGTCGCGAGCGCCGCCGGATGGCAGTCGGCGGGCTACCTCGACTCCCATCTCAGGGCGATGCGGGCCGATTTCACGGAGGCCCGGAGGTACGCGCCGGCGATCCTGTTCATCGACGAGATCGACGGCATCGGCAGCCGCGAGCAGCTGAGCGGCGAGAACGCCGGCTACCACACCCAGGTCATCAACGCCCTGCTCGAGCAGATCCAGGGCATCAACACCGTCGACCCGGTGATCGTGATCGGTGCGACGAACTACCCGGAGAAGGTCGATCCCGCATTGCGGCGCTCGGGGCGGCTCGACCAGGTCGTCGAGCTCCCGCTGCCGAACGTCGCGAGCCTCGAGCAGATCTACGACTACTACCTCGAGCCGTATCGGGACGAGAACGAGGTGGGGAAGGGCGTGAAGACCCGCGCCCTCGCGGAGCTGACATTCGGTCTCACCGGAGCCGACGTGGAGCGCTTCGTGCGCGGCGCCGCCCGGCGAGCCCGCCGGGCCGGAAAGAAGATCCGGCAGGACGACCTGATCGCCGAGGTCACCGGCAGGCCGCGCCGCCCGGACAGCGCGCCGCGGCTCGGCAAGGAGGAGATGCGCCGGGT
>DATBMD010000090.1:0-2788 GCA_036555085.1 Gaiellaceae bacterium | reverse complement strand
CGCGCCGCGGCGCGCATCCCGACTGGGGGACGCTCGTCTTCAACCTCTCGCGGCACGAGGTCCGGAACTTCCTGCTGGCCAACGCCCTCTACTGGCTGCGGGAGTTCCACGCCGACGGCCTCCGCGTCGACGCCGTCGCCTCGATGCTCTATCTCGACTACTCGCGCGGCCCCGGCGAGTGGGTGCCGAACGAGCGCGGCGGGCGCGAGAACCTGGAGGCGGTGAGCTTTCTCCAGGAGCTGAACGCGCTCGTCCACGCCCGCGATCCCGGCGCCTTCGTCGTCGCCGAAGAATCGACGGCGTGGCCGGGCGTCTCGCGGCCGGTCGAACACGGCGGGCTCGGCTTCACGTTCAAGTGGAACATGGGCTGGATGAACGACACGCTCTCGTACTTTGCCCGCGAGCCCGTGCACCGGCGCTACCACCACAACGACCTGACGTTCGCGATGGTCTACGCCTGGGACGAGAACTTCGTGCTGCCGCTCTCCCACGACGAGGTCGTCCACGGCAAGGGCTCGCTCGTGACGAAGATGCCGGGCGACCGCTGGCAGCAGCTCGCGAACCTGCGCGCGCTCTACGGCTACATGTGGGCGCATCCGGGCAAGCAGCTGCTGTTCATGGGCGGCGAGCTCGCGCAGCCGGCGGAGTGGAACGTCGATGCCTCGCTCGACTGGTGGCTGCTGGAGAACCCCGACCATGCCGGCGTGCAGGCGCTGCTGCGCGACCTGAACCGCGTGTACCGCGAGCAGCCGGCGCTCTGGGAGGTGGATTTCGCCCCGCAGGGGTTCGCGTGGCTCGAGGCGGATGCGGCAAGCGACAACGTGGTCGCGTTCGTCCGGTGGTCCGGCGAAAGGGCGGGCGAGCTGGTCTGCATCGCCAATCTCTCGCCGGTCGTGCGGGAGCGCCGGCGGGTGGGGCTGCCGGGCGCCGGGCGCTGGCGGGAGGCGATCAACACCGACTCGCGCTTCTACGCCGGCACCGACGTCGGCAACGGCGACGGCGTCGTCGCCGAGCGGCGCGAGTGGAACGGCCAGCCCTGGTCCGCCGAGCTTGTGCTACCGCCGCTCGCGACGCTCTGGCTCGTCCCAGGCGACGCCACGTAAGTCAATCGTGGCCGACGAGCTCGGCGAGCAGGAAGCCCACGACGCTCAGTAACGGCAGCAACGCGGCAAAGACGACGAGCGCCCGTTCATCGCGCCGGACGATCGCGGCGAGTGAGACGACGCCCGCGGCGAGGCCCATCGCAAGCCCGGCAACCCCACTGAGACGTCCCACGAAGCCCCAGCTCGAGAGCAGCACGATGCTCGCCGCCGCAAGCCCCACTGCCCACTCTCCGAGCTGGGTCCGTGGCAAGAGCACGAGGCGCCTCTGCCCGGCCGGCAACCGGCTCGGCGACGTCCCGTGAGTCGTCTTGACCACCTCGCACGTGAGCCTCGCAGCGAGGCTCGCCCGCGGCATCGGGGAGACTCCACCAGCTCCCTGCGGGACATCCGGTATCCGGAGCGTGTCCCTCAGTCACCGCCTCAGTCCGACCCCGCCACGTTCGCCTCCAGCCGGGCGAGCATGCGCTCGAGCGAGGCGATGTCGTCGCTCGAGAGACCCTGCCGCAGCCGCCGGTTGAAGTCGATGACGACCTCGAGCAGCGCGGCGTGCAGCGCTTCCCCGGAGGGCGTGAGCTCGACGCGGACGACGCGCCGGTCGTCGACGTCCCGCACCCGGCGCACGAGCCCGGCCTCCTCGAGCGCGTCCAGATGGCGGGTCAGGGTCGGCCCCTCGATGCCCATCGCCAGCGCGAGCTGGTTCTGAGCCGGCCGCGCGCCGCCGCGGAGCGAGGAGAGCACGAGCCAGATCGGCAACGACCCGCCGGCGGTCGCGAGCGCGTCGTTGAACGCGCGGCCGACCGTCTTCGACGTCCGCGCGAGCCTGAGCCCGAGCGGCGGGCCCGAAAAGCGTGGTCGCACGGGCCGATCGTAACCACGCATCAAGATGCTCCACTAATCATTGCTATGCTAAAAGATAGTTCACTAACGAATGGAGGGACGATGCTCGAGCTGCTGGCGACCGAGGACTGGGGAGGATGGCCGTGGCTGGCTCCCCTCTGGCTCCTGTTCTGGGTGCTCGTGGTCTTCGTGGTGATCCGCTTCGTAGTCGGCGGCCGGCGCTGGCGGGGCCGTGTCGACCCGTACGACGAGGCGCGGTCGATCCTCGCGCAGCGCTTCGCGCGCGGCGAGATCGACGTCGAGGAGTACCGGGGCAGGCTCGCGGAGCTCCCGCACTAGGCTGTCACGGTGCCGGAACCGAACGACATCCGCGTCGAGGGCCTGGTTCGCGAGTTCAAGAAGGGCTTCCGCGCCGTCGACGGGATCGACCTGCACGTCGCGCCGGGGGAGATCTACGGCTTCCTCGGGCCCAACGGCGCCGGCAAGTCGACGACGGTGCTGATGCTCACGACCCTGCTGCCGCCCACGGCCGGCCGCGCCAGCGTGGCCGGCCACGACGTGGCCACGGAGGGCCCCCGGGTGCGGGCGGCGATCGGCGCCGCGCTCCAGGAGGCGGCGCTCGACCCGCTGCTGACCGGCCGCGACCACCTCCGCCTGCAGACGATGCTCCAGGGGCTCCCGAAGGACGTTCGCGCGGCCCGCACCGGCGAGCTGCTCGAGCGCGTGGGCCTGACCGAGGCGGCCGACCGGAAGGTCCGGACGTACTCCGGCGGGATGAAGCGCCGCCTCGACCTCGCTCTCGCGCTCGTGCACCGGCCGCGGATCGTCTTCCTGGACGAGCCGACGAC
>DATBMD010000068.1:0-16464 GCA_036555085.1 Gaiellaceae bacterium | reverse complement strand
CTCCCAGGGCGCCGACGTCGTGTTCGCCGCCGCCGGCGGCTGCGGCCTCGGTGCGCTCCAGGCGGCCAAGGAGCAGGGCAAGTGGGGCATCGGCGTCGACAACGACCAGGCGTTCCTCGGCTCGCACATCCTGACGAGCGCGACCAAGAAGGTCGACCTCGCCGTCTTCACGACGATCGAGCAGGTGCAGGAGGACTCGTTCAAGGGCGGCACCGACGGCATCTTCACCGTCAAGAACGGCGGCGTCGGCTTCGGCAAGGTCAGCACCAAGGCCCCGAAGCGGAAGGCGCTGATCGCCAAGCTGACCGCGGTCTCGAGGCAGATCGCGGCCGGGAAGATCAAGATCCCGTCCAAGTGATCTCGCGGGGCCTCGGCCTCGAAGACCATTCGCGCGAACGGGCGGCTCCGGCAGGAGCCGCCCGTCGCGTTTCGCGGGCAGCGCGCCCGGGTATGACCACGGTGTGCGGCTCGGGGCTCTCCTTCTGGTGGTGCTCGTCGCAGTCGCGGCCGCGGGGTGCGGCGGCGGCGGCGACGAGAACGGCGGCGACGGTGGGGGCATCCGCGTCGCCGTTGTCACCGATATCGGCGGCCTGAACGACCGCGGCTTCAACGCGCTCGCGAACGACGGACTGCAACGGGCAAAGGCCGAGCTCGAGATCGACGGGCGCGTCTTCATCTCCGAGCAGGCGAGCGACTACGTCCCGAACCTGTCCACGCCGGCTCGGCAGGGCTACGACCTCGTGATCGCCAACGGCTTCCTGATGGGCGACGCGCTCGCCACGGTGGCCGGCCAGTTCCCGGACACGAGCTTCGCGATCATCGACTTCCCGTGGGAGGCGCTGAAGGGGAAGCCGATGAACGCGCGCGGCCTCGTCTTCGCCGAGCAGGAGGGCGGCTACCTGGCAGGCGTCGCGGCCGCGTCGGTCTCCGACACCGGCGTCGTCAGCTCTATCGGCGGCCAGGCGGTGCCGGCCGTCGTCGCGTTCCTCGCCGGCTACAGGGCGGGCGTGAACGCGACGAGCCCGGACGCGCGCGTGCTCTCCGCCTACTCGGAGGACTTCGTCGACCAGGCGAAGTGCACCGAGATCGCGCTGAGCCAGGTGCAGCGGCGCTCCGACGTGGTCTTCGCCGCCGCCGGCGGCTGCGGCCTCGGCGCGCTGCAGGTGGCGAAGGAGCGGGGCGTCTGGGGCATCGGGGTCGACAACGACCAGTCGTTCCTCGGCCCGCACATCCTGACCAGCGCCACGAAGAAGGTGGACGAGGCCGTGTTCCGGACGATCGGCGACGTGGTCGACGGCACGTTCGAGGGCGGCAGCGACACGCTGTTCGACGTCGCGAACGGCGGCATCGGCTACGGCGAGGTCAGCGCGGACGTGCCGAACCGCGAGGAGCTGGTCGCGACGCTCGAGGACGTCTCCCGGCAGATCGCCGACGGCGACGTCACCCCGCCGCGCAGCTAGGGCGGCGTCTCGTGATCATTCACCGCTTCTCGATCGCAAACGACTCTGTCCACGCGTCGCACTAGCGGGCCGGACAGGTCCGGCCCCTACGGGGTTCCCGGTGCAAGCAGCTAGCCGCCTCTAGCACTGCCGCGACGCCGCCCGCGGCGCACCGTAGAATCGGCGCCCATGGCGGCAGAGCGGCCCGTTGTCCTCGAGATGCGCCACATCACGAAGCGCTTCCCGGGGATCGTCGCGAACGACGACGTCAGCTTCGATCTCCGCCAGGGCGAGGTGCACGCGCTGCTGGGCGAGAACGGGGCCGGCAAGTCGACGTTGATGAACGTGCTCTACGGCCTCTACCACCCCGACGCGGGCGAGATCGTCGTCGACGGGAAGCAGGTGCACCTCGGCTCGGCCCGGGACGCGATCGACAAGGGGATCGGGATGGTGCACCAGCACTTCATGCTGATCCCCGTGATGACGGTGGCCGAGAACATCGTCCTCGCCAACGAGCCGGTCCGGGAGGGCGTCCTGCTCGACTTCGCGGCGGCGGAACGGCGGGTGGCGGAGCTCTCCCAGCGGTACGGGCTCGCGGTCGACCCGCACGCCACGATCGAGAAGACCACGGTCGGCCAGCAGCAGCGCGTCGAGATCCTGAAGGCGCTCTACCGCAACGCCGAGATCCTCGTCCTCGACGAGCCGACGGCGGTGCTGACGCCGCAGGAGGCGCAGGAGCTGTTCGCGATCATCCGGTCGCTGACGGAGCAGGGCAAGTCGATCATCTTCATCAGCCACAAGCTGAACGAGGTGCTCGAGATCGCCGATCGCATCACCGTGCTCCGGCGCGGCAAGCTGGTCGAGACGCTGCCGGCGGCCGGCGCCACGGAGGAGGGCCTGGCACGGCTGATGGTCGGCCGCGAGGTGCTGCTGCGCGTCGAGAAGAAGGCTTCGAGCCCCGGGGAGCCGCTGCTGCAGGTGGAAGGGCTGAGCGTCCTGGACGACCGGGGGATCGAGAAGGTGCGGGACGTCTCGTTCGAGGTCCGCGCCGGCGAGATCGTCGGGCTGGCCGGGATCGACGGCAACGGGCAGACCGAGCTGATCGACGCGATGACCGGCCTCCGCAAGGTCGAGTCCGGCCGGGCCGTCGTCGCCGGCGGCGACGTCACGCGCGGCTCCGCCCAGTCGCACTTCGACGCGGGTCTCGGGCACATCCCCGAGGACCGGCAGCGCCGGGGGCTCGTGCTCGAGTTCTCGATCGCCGAGAACATCGGGCTGCACGACTTCCGCAAGCCGCCTGCCTCGCGCCTGGGCTGGCTCTTCCCGCGCCGGCTCGTCGCGGCCGCGCGACGCCTGATCGCGGAGTTCGACGTCCGCGGCGGCGGCCCGCAGACTGCGGCCGGCGCGCTCTCGGGCGGCAACCAGCAGAAGGTCGTGCTGGCGCGCGAGATCGACCGCGACCCGAAGGTGCTGATCGCGGCGCAGCCGACGCGCGGGCTCGACGTCGGCGCGATCGAGTTCGTCCACCGGCGCCTCGTGGAGGAGCGCAACGAGGGGCGCGGGATCCTGCTGGTGTCGCTCGAGCTCGAGGAGATCCTCTCGCTCTCGGACCGGATCCTCGTCATGTACGAGGGCGAGATCGTCGGGGAGTTCCCGCCGACGGCCACCGAGGAGGAGCTCGGCATCGCGATGACCGGCGGCCGCCGGCGGGAGGCTGCGTGAGCAGCGAGCCGCGCGGAGAGAAAGCCGAGGCTGCGTGAGCGACGACCAGGGGCGGGTGCCTCCCGACCCGCTGAGCACAGCACCGGAGGATCCCGGCGGGCTCGGGCCTGAGACGCGGCAGCTCAACTGGATGGAGCGCTGGGACGTCGCGCAGAAGTCGGCGGGCATCCTCGCGCCGGTGCTGACGGCGCTGCTCGCGTTCTTCGTCGGCGGGATCATCGTCCTGATCACTACGGGCAAGAACCCGCTCTCGACCTACCGGGCGATCTTCGAGGGCTCCGGCCTCAACTACCTGCTCCCCTGGATCTCGTCGGAGGACCGCTTCCTCGCCGAGCTCAACCTGCAGCAGACGCTGCTGATCATGACGCCCCTGATCCTCACCGGCCTCGCCGTCGCGTTCGCCTTCCGGTGCGGCATGTTCAACATCGGCGGGCAGGGCCAGTACTTCGTCGGGGCGTACTTCGCGGTCTGGATCGGGTCGTCGTTCGCGGAGATGAACTCCTTCGTCCACATCATGCTCGCGGCCGTCGTCGCGACGCTCGCCGGCGCGGTGTGGGCGGGGATCGCCGGGCTCCTGAAGGCGACGGTCGGCGTCCACGAGGTGATCTCGACGATCATGCTCAACTGGATCGCGATCTGGGTCGGGCAGTTCCTGTTCGGGCTCAACGGCCCCCTCCAGAACGACACGCAGGAGTCCGTCCCGATCTCCAACGACATCGTCGAGGGGGCGAAGCTGCCCGTCTTCTGGGGCGACCCGCTGCTGCAGGGGCTCTCGATCGGGATCTTCGTCTCGCTGGCCGCGCTCGTCCTCTACTGGATCCTGCTCAACCGGACCTCCCTGGGCTACAGCGTCCGCGCCGTCGGTTTCAACCCGGAGGCCGCCCGGTACGGGGGCATCAACGTCTCCCGCAACTACTTCCTCGCGATGGCGATCTCCGGCGCGTTCGCGGGCCTGGCGGGCGCGCTCGACATCCTCGGCTGGCAGTTCAGGATCTCGACGAGCGACATCCAGACCTCGACGATCGGCTTCATCGGCATCGCCGTCGCGCTGCTGGGCCGCAACACCGCCGTCGGCGTCGGCCTGTCGGCGCTGCTCTTCGCCGCGCTCGTCAACGGCACCTCGACGCGGAACCTCGACCCGGAGATCTTCCAGCCCGAGCTGGCGTCGAACCTGACGCTCCTGATCCAGGGCCTCGTCGTCCTGTTCGTCGGTGCCGACATCATCGTGCTGACGCTGCTCAACAAGCTCCGGCGCGCCCGCGGGCCGGACGAGCCCGCGCGGCCCGCGCAGACCCCGCCGCCGATGAGCACGCCGGCGTGACTGTCCAACCGAAGGTTGGCAAGTGAGCGCAGAGCAGCAGACCGAGGCGCGCGCGCCGGCGGCCGGGCAGCCGCGCAAGGGCCTGGGGGGGCGGCTGCTCGACCGGGTGCCGCGGGGCACTCGCGCGATCGCCTGGGTCGGGATCCTGACCGGCCTGCTCGCGGCGTGGATCTCGCTGCCGCCCGCCACGACCCGTTCGCTCTACCCGAGCCTCGCGCTCGGCCTGCTCGCGATCACGCTCGGCGCGATCGCCGTCGCCCGCCGCGACACGCGCTACGGGATCTTCGCGATCGTCGCCGGCGCCTTCGGGATCACGATGGCGATCCTCGCCCAGCAGACGAGCGTCGGGAATCTCGAGGCGGTCGTCGTCTGGTCGGCGCTCTTCGCGGCGATGCTCCGCTACGCGACGCCGCTGACGTTCGCGGCGATCGGGGGCCTGTTCTCGGAGCGCTCGGGCGTGGTCAACATCGGCCTCGAGGGGATGATGCTGATGGGCGCCTTCTTCGGCATCTACGGCGCCGACAAGACCGGCTCCTGGGTCTTCGGGCTCCTGATCGGGATCGCCGCGGGGGCGGCGCTCGCGCTGGTGCACGCCTTCTTCTCGATTCACCTGCGGGCCGACCAGATCGTCGGCGGCACGGCGATCAACTTCCTCGCGGCCGGGATCACCGGCTACCTCTTCATCGACGTCTACGGGACGGAGGGGACGCCGACCGACACGCCCAGCATCCCGAACGTGCACCTGAGCTTCGTCGAGGACATCCCGTTCGTCGGGGACATCTTCGGGAACCTCAACCTGATGATCTGGCTGGCGCTGCTCACCGTGGCGCTGACGTGGGTGGTGATGTTCCGCACGCCGATCGGCCTGCGCATCCGCTCCGTCGGCGAGCACCCGCGCGCCGCCGACACGGTCGGGATCAACGTGTACGCGATCCGCTACGGCGCCGTGATCCTCTCGGGGATGCTGGCCGCCGCGGGAGGCGCCTACCTCTCGATCGGGTTCGTCAACTCGTTCAACGAGCAGATGACCGCCGGGCGCGGCTTCATCGCGCTCGCCGCGCTGATCTTCGGCAACTGGCGCCCGTTCACCGCGGCGGCCGCCTGCCTCCTGTTCGGCTTCTCGAGCGCGCTCGCCCAGCGCCTCGCGCAGATTCAGGACTGGCAGATCTACTCGGTGCTCTTCCAGGCGCTGCCCTACGTCCTCACCCTGATCGCCGTCGCCGGGGTGATCGGCCGCTCGATCCCGCCCGCCGCCGTTGGACGCCCGTATAAGAAGCAGTGAGGGCGGTCGCGCAGTGAACGGGCGCGCCGTCTGGTCAGTGCTGCTCGGGGCGCTGTCGACGGCGACGATGCCGGTCGCGGTTTTGCTGACCCGCTACTCCGAGTCGTACGACCTCCTCCATGCAGGCTTCGCGATCCCGCTCGGGATGGCGCTGGGGGCGGCGGCGGTCGCCACCGCCCGCTCGGCCCGCAAGCTCGACGAGCGGACGCTCGGCCGCCTCGGCGGGGCCCGCACGGCGACGGTGGGCCGGGTGCTCGGGATCCTCGGCTTCTGCATCGCGACCAGCGCCGCGATCGCCGTGGGAGTCTACGAGCTGCTCGAGTACGTCGGCAGCAGGGAGTAGCGCATCCGGTTGCCAAGCCGGGGTCGTGCGGCCGCCGAAGGCGGACGCCTTCAAGGATCTCTGCGCGGAGCGGGGCCTGCACAGGCGTGCAGGCCCCGCTCCTTGCGCCGACTACACTGCCGAGGGCATGTTCGAGATCGGCAGCAGCCTGCGCGAGGCCCGCGCGCGCCAGGGCCTGGACGTCAACGAGCTGGAGCTCCGCACGAAGATCCGCGCCAAGTACCTGCGGGCGCTCGAGGAGGAGCGGTTCGAGCAGCTCCCCGGGCAGACCTACGTCAAGGGCTTCCTGCGCACGTACGCGGACGCGCTCGGCCTGGACGGCCAGCTCTACGTCGACGAGTACAACTCGCGCTTCGTCGCCGGCGACGAGGAGACGCCGCTGCGCACGACGCGCACGTCGGCGACCTCGCCCCGCTCGCGGTCGCGCCGTGAACGCCGCGAGTCGCGGGTCCTCGTCGTCGCTCTCGGGCTGATCGCGGTCGTGACCGCGCTCGTGATCGCGGCCTGGAAGTTCGGCGGCGACGACGCGGAGCGGGTGCCCAATCTCACCCCGGCCGCGCAACGGGCGGCGGGATCGCAGGAGGCCGGCGCCATGCGCGCGACGGTCGTCGTGCAAGCCATGCGCGGCGACTCGTTCATGGAGGTTCGCGCCGGCTCGCGCGGCGGCGAGCAGCTCTACAGCGGCACGCTCGAGCGGGGGCAGCAGCAGCGCTTCGTCAAGCGGAGCCTCTACGTCTCGTTCGGCTCGCCCGCGAACGTCGTCGTGAAGCTGAACGGGAACCGGGTGCAGCTGCCGCCGGGCGGAGCGTACGTCGTGACGCAGCGCGGCGTACGCGCGGCCGGCTAGTTGGCCCGCCCGCGCGCGGCCATCGTCGTCACGGGCAGCGAGCTCGTCCGCGGCGAGCGAGCCGACCGCAACGGGCCCTTCTTCGCGAGCGAGGCGCTGCGGCTCGGGCTCGAGCCGGGCCGGATCACGATCGTCGGCGACCGGCCGGATGAGCTCCTCGCGGCGCTCGAGGAGGGCCTCGCGGCAGACGTGCTGCTCGTGTCGGGAGGGCTCGGGCCGACGCACGACGACCGCACGGTCGAGCTGGTCGCGCGTGCGGCCGGGCGCGGGCTCGTCGTCGACGCCGAGCTCGAGGGTCAGATCGAGGCGTTCTCGAGGACGATCGCCGAGCGCCTGCGCCGTCCCTACGCCGATTTCGCCGACGGCGTCGCGAAGCAGGCGACCCTCCCCGACGGCGCGCTCGTGCTCGGGCTCGCCGGCACCGCTCCGGGGCTGCTCCTGGAGGTGTCGGAGTGCGTCGTCGTGATCATGCCCGGCCCGCCCGGCGAGCTGCGCCGGCTCTGGCCGCGCGCGCTCGAGACGGAGCCCTTCCGGCGCGTGCTCGGACGGACGACGTCCCCCGGGCGCCGGGTGCTGCGCTTCTACGGCGCGAGCGAGTCCGCCGTCGCCAAGGCGCTCGCCGACGCGGGCGGGGACGGCGACGGGGTCGAGGTGACGATCTGCGCGCGCGACTTCGAGATCCACGTCGACCTCGTCGTCGATCCCGGTGCCGAGGGCCGCGCCGAGGAGCTGGCGGGCCGCCTGCGGCAGCCGCTCGAGAGGTACCTGTTCACCGAGGACGAGCGGCGAATCGAGGAGCTCGTGCTGGAGCTCTGCCGCGAGCGCGGGCTGACGATCGGGACCGCGGAGTCGTGCACCGGCGGGCTCGTCGCCGCGCGGCTGACATCCGTGCCGGGCTCGAGCGCGGCTTTCAGGGGCGGCGTCGTCGCTTACTCGAACGACGTGAAGGAGCGCGAGCTGGGGGTTCCGGCGGACGTGCTCGAGGCCCACGGCGCGGTCTCCGCCGAGACGGCCGCGGCGATGACCGCCGGCGCGCGCGAGCGGCTCGGAGTCGACGTCGCGGTGTCGGTCACGGGTGTCGCCGGCCCCGACGGCGGCACGGCCGAGAAGCCCGTGGGGCTGGTCTTCCTGCACGCCGGCGGGCCGGGTGGGGAGCAGGCTCTGCGCTTCGAGCTGCCGGGGGAGCGCGAGCTCATCCGCTCCCGTTCGACCGTGGCGGCGCTGCACCTCGTCAGGCGCCTTCTGACACGAAGCCGGCACGAAGGCGCGTGAAAGCGGCCGCTAGCGTCGAGGGCGATGCGACGCTCCGCCTCTTCCTCGCTCTCCGCCTGCCGGCGCCGGTGCTCGACGCCCTCGCCGCCTGGGGCGACCGGAGCCTCATCGCCGGGCGGCGGGTGCCGCGCGAGAGCCTGCACGTCACGCTCGCGTTCCTCGGCGGTCGCCCGGCGGGCGAGCTTCCGGCGATCGCCGGCGCGCTGCGCGCCGCTGCCGGCGCCGCCGAGCCGTTCGAGCTGGTGGGCGGCCGGTACCGCGAGACGCGGAGCGTCGGCATGGTGGTGCTCGAGGACCCGTCCGGCGCCGCCGGGGGCCTGGCGGCCGACGTGCACGGGCGGCTCGAGGCGCTCGGCGTCTACCGCCGCGAGGCTCGGGCCTGGCTTCCGCACGTCACGGTGCTGCGGTTCCGCGAGCGCCCCCGCCTGCAGCCCGAGCCGCCGCAGCTCGGGCGTTTCCTGCCGTCCGACGCCGCTGCTTACCTTTCACGCCTGCACCCGTCCGGCGCTCGCTACGAGGTGCTCGAGTCGACACCGCTAGGAGGATGAAGGGATGAACCGCGAAGAGGCACTCGAGGTCGCGCTCGGCCAGATCGAGCGCCAGTTCGGGAAGGGATCGGTCATGCGGATGAGCGACCAGGCGCAGGTCTCGATCGGAGCGATATCGACCGGCTCGCTGCCGCTCGACCTCGCACTCGGGATCGGGGGGCTCCCGCGCGGGCGGATCGTCGAGGTCTTCGGGCCGGAGTCCTCGGGCAAGACGACGCTCGTCTACCACGTGATCGCCGAGGCGCAGCGCCGGGGCGGCATCTGCGCGTTCATCGACGCCGAGCACGCGATGGACCCGTCCTACGCCCGCCGCATCGGCGTCGACATCGACGAGCTCCTGGTCTCCCAGCCCGACACCGGCGAGCAGGCGCTCGAGATCGCCGAGCTGCTGATCCGCTCGGGGGCGCTGGACGTCGTCGCGGTCGACTCGGTGGCGGCGCTGACGCCGAAGGCGGAGATCGAGGGCGAGATGGGGGACAGCCACGTCGGCCTGCAGGCGCGCCTGATGAGCCAGGCGCTGCGCAAGCTCGCCGGCACGCTCAACCGCACCGACACGATCGCGCTCTTCACGAACCAGCTGCGCGAGAAAATCGGGGTCATGTTCGGCTGCCTTTCAGCAAATACCCGCGTTCGGCTCGCCGACGGATCCTCTGAGCGGATTGCAAGGATCGTCAATCAGCGACTTCCGCTGCAGGTCATGGCTCTGGATCCCGAAACAGGGACCATCTCACCGAAGCGGATCGTCAACTATTTCAAGAACGGCGAGACCGACGAGTGGCTCCGATTTGAGATCGAAGGGAAGCAAGGCCGACACCTACTGACCTGTACGCCGAACCACATCGTCTTCACTCCCGACGGAGAGCGTCACGCCTTCGAGATCCAGGAAGGCGACGAGGTGCTTATCGGTGCCAAGCACTACTCGCTCACCACCGATCAGGCCCAGTTGATACTCGGGGGTGCTCTGGGCGACGGATCGCTTCGTCGAGTCTCGACCAAGAACGTGAAGTTCCGTGTGGGCCATGGTGCAGCCCAGCGTGACTACCTCGAGTGGAAGCACGAATTCCTCGCGCCGTTCGTGCACGACATCAAGCCCACCGGGCGGGGATACGGATTCGACTCCATCCCGATGCAACAGCTGACCTGGATTCGCGACGCCGTCTATCAAGGCAGTGGCCGCAAGAGCTCCGTGACCGAGCCGCTGGTGGCAGGGCTCGATGCCCGTGCGATTGCCGTCTGGTATGCGGATGACGGCACATTCTCGGGGACCTACGAGCGCTGGGGTCATGGCAAGGCGGAGATCTACGCGATGGGCCTGGGTCGTGATGATCGAGAGCTTCTGGCCCGTCGCTGCGAGGAGCTCGGAATGAGTCGGCCGACGGTGACTCAGCGGGGGCTGCTCTTCAGCGGCGAACGGACCAGACAGTTTCACGAGCGCATCGCTTCGTACGTTCATCCCTGCGTTGAGTACAAGCTTCATCCGGACTTCCGTGGGCGCTTCGACTGGCATCCCGATCGGAGCGACGTGCATCTGAATGGCACACGCCTGGCCTCAAGGACGACCATCCGTCCGATCCCGGCGCGAGTGCTTCGAACGTACTCGACACCACCGGCCCCCCACAAGCGTCAACGCTACGACCTCGAGATCGAGGACAGCCACACGTACCTCGCGAACAACGTCGTGGTCCACAACTCGCCGGAAACCACGCCCGGCGGGCGCGCGCTCAAGTTCTACGCCTCGGTCCGGCTCGACATCCGCCGGATCGAGACGCTCAAGGAGGGCGCGGAGGCGATCGGGAACCGCGTCCGCGTCAAGGTCGTCAAGAACAAGGTGGCGCCGCCGTTCAAGCAGGCCGAGTTCGACATCATCTACGGCACCGGCATCCCCTGGGAGGGGACGGTGCTCGACGTCGGCCTCGAGCGGAAGATCGTCCAGAAGTCCGGCTCGTACTTCAGCTTCGGCGACGAGCGGCTCGGGCAGGGGCGGCAGAACGCGGCCGCCTTCCTTGGCGAGCACCCCGACGTCGTCCAGGCGATCCTCGCGCGCGTTCAGGCCGAGGCGCCGGGCGAGCAGGTCGTGTCGGCGCGGCTGCTGCCGCAGCTCCAGGCTGCGCAGACGGCGGAGGCGGCGATGCCGGTCGACGTCGAGGCCGAGGCCGAGGTCGAGGTCACCGCCGAGGCGTAGCGCGGCGATGCCGCAGGTCACTGCGCTCTCGCGGGTCGGTCGTGACCGCGTCGCGGTCGAGCTGGACGGACGCCGCTGGCGCGACGTGCCGCTGGAAGCCGCGCAGCTCGCAGGGCTGGCCGTCGGCGCCGACCTCGACCGCGAGCGGGCCCGGACGCTGCGGCGGGAGCTGCGCCGCGCCGACGCGCTCGCGACCGCCGCCCGGGCGCTCCGCCACAGCGACCAGACCCGGGCGACGCTCACGAGGCGCCTCGCGGCCCGCGGCTTCGCACCGGCGGAGCGCGCGGAGACGCTGGCCGTCCTTGCGCGCGCCGGCGTCGTCGACGACGAGCGGTACGCGCACGGACGGGCTGCGGCGCTCGCCGCCCGTGGTCGCGGCAACCTGCTGATCGCGTCCGATCTCGAGCGGCAGGGCGTCCCGCCCGAGCTCGTTCGGGCCGCGATCGCGTCCCTCGAGCCCGAGCCGCAGCGCGCCGAGCGGCTGCTGGCAGCCCAGGGCGCGACCCCCCGGACGCTCAGACGGCTCGTCGCGCAGGGCTTCGGCGAGGAGACCCTCGAGGACCTGATTGCAGCTACCGCCGACCGCGCGGTAGGATAGGGACGCTCCATTCGACGTTTCTCCTGCACAGAACGTTTTTCTGAACCGGTGCTACTCCACTACCCGACTTCGTTGATCGATCCCGGACGACCCCTACGGCCGCCTCGGAGGGCTGCGAGCCAGCCCGAGCGTTGAGCTAGTACCGCCGGTTCCGGGACGTCGCCGTGGAGGCGAGGTGCCGGGTGTGAGCAACCGCGGCGCCGCCGCGGCAATCTGATCCCTCGGCTCGAGGAGTGCGGCATGCTCACGGTGATCGCGGTGCTGGTCGGGGCCGTCGTCGGCGGCGCTGCGGTCGCCCTCTGGTTGCGCTCGGCGAGCGGCTCCCGTCTGAGCGAGGCCGAGGACAAGCGGCGCCGGATCCTGGAGGACGCGACGCGGGAGGCGGAGGCGACGCGGCGCGAGGCCCAGATCGAGACCCGCGAGCAGGCGGTCAAGCTCCGTGCCGAGATCGAGTCCGAGGTCGGCGACCGGCGGGTCGAGATCGCGAAGATCGAGGAGCGGATCAGCCAGACCGAGTCCGAGGTCGACGCCAAGCTGACCGAGCTGTCGCGCCGCGAGCAGGGGATCGCCGACCGCGAGACGCACCTGAAGCAGCTCCAGGAGGAGCTGAAGGTCGCGCGCGACGACGCCTTCAAGGAGCTCCAGCGGATCTCGGGGCTGACGGTCGGCGAGGCGAAGCAGCACCTGCTGGAGCGGGCGGAGGACCTGATCCGGCACGAGCTCGCCCGCAGCGTCCGCCAGATGGAGGAGGAGGCGCGCGCCGACGCCCGCCGCCGGGCCCGCTCGCTCGTCGCCGACGCGCTCCAGCGCGTTGCCGCGAGCCACACGGCGGAGACGACGGTCACGGTCGTCGAGCTCGCGTCCGACGACATGAAGGGACGGATCATCGGTCGCGAGGGCCGGAACATCCGGTCGCTGGAGCACCTGACCGGCGTCGACTTCATCATCGACGACACTCCGCACGCGGTCGTGCTCTCGTCGTTCGACGGCATCCGCCGCGAGGTCGCCCGGATGACGCTCGAGAAGCTGATCGAGGACGGGCGGATCCACCCGGCGCGGATCGAGGAGACGTATTACCAGTCGAAGGCGGAGCTCGAGGAGTACGTCCGGCAGGCGGGCGAGCAAGCCGTGTTCGAGGCGAACTGCGGCGAGTTCCACGAGGAGCTCGTCAAGGTCCTCGGCCGGCTCAAGTACCGGACGAGCTACGGCCAGAACGTCCTCAAGCACACGCTCGAGGTGGTGCACCTGGCCGGGATCATGGCGTCCGAGCTCGGCGCCAGCGTCCGCACGGCGAAGCGGGCGGCGTTGATCCACGACGTCGGCAAGGCGATGACGCACGAGGTCGAGGGCTCGCACGCGCTGATCTCGGCGCAGCTCGCGCGCCGCTACGGCGAGTCGGAGGGCGTCGTGCACGCGATCGAGGCGCACCACTACGAGGTGCAGCCGCAGACGGTCGAGGCGGTGCTCCTGATCGCGGCCGACGCGATCTCCGCGGCGCGTCCGGGTGCGCGCGGCGAGAGCCTCGAGCACTACATCAAGCGGCTCGAGGCGCTCGAGGAGATCGCCACCGCGAAGCGCGGGGTCGCGAAGGCGTACGCGCTGCAAGCGGGACGCGAGATCCGCGTGATCGTCGAGCCGAGCGAGGTCGACGACGACGGCGCGGTGCTGCTGTCGCACGAGATCGCGCGCGAGATCGAGGACCAGCTCGAGTACCCGGGCCAGGTGAAGGTGATCGTGATCCGCGAGTCGCGCGCCGTGGAGGTCGCGAAGTAGGTCTCGGTCTCCGCATCGACCACTGCGTGATCGCGGTGTCCGACTGGGAGCGGTCGAACGCGTTCTACCGCGACGTGCTCGGCGCCGAGGTCGACGTCGTCGACGAGTGGACGGCGCGCTACCGGTTCGAGGGCTGGCAGCTCAACGTCCACGGCCCGGGCTTCGACGGGCTGAACGCGATGCGGCCGGTCGAGCCCGGCAACAGCGACCTCTGCTTCATCTGGCCGGGGCCGCTCGAGGACGCCATGGCGCACCTGGCGCGCTGCGGGGTGGCGGTCGAGCGCGAGCCCGCGGAGACGACGTCGACGTTCGCGCCCGGCCGGCACGTGTACGTCCGCGACCCGGACGGCAGCCTGCTCGAGCTCGTCTCGTACGAATGACGGGCGCGGACGTTCGCGCTGCCGCCCGCCGCTGGGTGGAGGTCTGGGGGCGTTCCTGGCCGGCGGCGGACGCGGACGCGATCGCCCAGCTCTACGCGGCCGACGCGATCTTCCACTCGCATCCCTTCCGCGAGCACCAGGCACCCGGCGAGTACGCCGCCTGGGCGTTCGCCGACCAGATGGCGGCCGAGTGCCGCTTCGGCGAGCCCGTGGTGGACGGCCACCGCGCGTCGGTCGACTGGTGGGCCGTCGTCACCGCCACGGACGGCGCGGTCGAGACGCTCGCGGGCACCTCGCTCCTCCGCTTCGGCCCGGACGGCCTGGTGGTCGAGCAGCGCGACGCCTGGGCGAGCGAGCCCGGACGGCGCGACCTGCCTGCCTGGGCCGTTCGCGGCGAGGTCAGCGCGTAGCCCGCGAAGCCTCGAAGACGTACGGCCGCAGGAAGGCGGTCAGCGCGGTCGCGCCGGTGCTCGTGAGGTGGAGCCCGTCGTGGCCGAACCAGGGCCTGCCGCTGCTGTACGCGTTCCAGTCGGCGACGACCAGCTGCGGCCAGCGCTTCGCGGCCGTCTTGATCGCGATGTTCGTCCAGCGGTAGGTGTTGCGCAGCTCGCGCAGGGTCACCCATACGACTCCCCTCGCTCCCTGTGCCAGCGCGGCGCGCATGACCCGGTCGATCCCCTCCCGGTAGCCCTGCGCCGACTCGTTGTAGCCGACCTTCACGATCAGCACCGCGCCGAGCGCGCGCCCGTAGCCCTGCACCGCCTGCAGCGCCGTCGTCGGCGTGTAGCCCTGGTACGAGCAGCTCGGCTGCACGAGCCGCCGGCAGACGCGCAGGTCGTAGCGCACCTCGAGCCCGCGCCGCAGCTGTGCCCGAGCCGCCGACACGTACGAGATCGACGCTGCCACCGAGTCGCCGACGAACGTCGCCCGGACGGGCTTCTTCGCGGCCGCCCCGGCCGGCCACGGAACGAGCGCGGCGAGGCAGGCAGCGATGAGGGCCGAAGCCCTGAGCACCCGAGAGATGGTACGCGGGGTCAGGCCCGGCTGGGCACGAGCTCGCCGACAGCGCGATCGACGGTCGCGAGCGTCGCGTCGTTGCCGTCCTGTGCATAGCCGGCAAGCGCCTCGGTGTGCCGTTCCTCCCGCTCCAGAAAGCGCTCCAAAGCGGGCTCGTCGATCCGGTCGGCGGCGACGCCGTACCCGAGCCGCTCGAGGTAGCGCGCGTTCATGATCTGCTCGAACTGGCCCGCGAGCGGGATCGCGAGCATCGGCTTGCGCAGGTAGACGGCCTCGCTCATGAGCGAGAAGCCGGCCGAGGCGACCACACCGCGGCAGGTGCGCAGGTCCTCCACGAAGCCGTCGTTCGAGAACGGACGGAAGGTGAGCGTTCCCTCGACGACGTCGCTCTCGAGGCCCTCGCGGGCGCCGTAGATCCTGCACTGGGCCCCGGTTGCGGCGAGCGCCTCGATCGACTCCTGCGCCATCCTCCCGTAGGCGACGAGATGCTCGCCGCGCTCGGGCTCGGCCCCGATCACCTCGGCGCGCAGGACCGGCTCGACCAGCTCGGTGCGGGCGCCTCGAACGGGGGGATGGAAGAACGTCAGGATCAGGTAGCGGCTCGCCCGCGGCACCTTCGCGCGCACGAAGGTCCGGGCCTGCGTGTATGCGCTGTGGGCTCCGGCCAGGATCTCGCCGTCGTGCCTGCAGCGGGACACCATCTGGATGTTGCCGAGGCTCAGCACGGGTAGGCGGTGCAGCTTCGCGAGCGCGTACGCGAAGCCGTCGAAGTCGGTGATCACCAGCTCCGGGTGGAACGAGCGGACGATCTCCGAGGAGCGCCTCCAGTCGGCCGGTAGTCCGGTGAACGAGCCGCGGAGGTTCTGCGTCACCGTCCGCCACGTGTCCACCTGGCCGTCCACCAGCGCGAACGTCAGCCCCCAGATCTGCTCCACGTCGGGGAGGCGCTCCGAGAGGTAGCCGTACGCGTGTCCCGACGAGACGACCTTGACCTCGTGGCCCTGCGAGAGCAGGTGCGCTGCCGTGACGCCGGAACGGGTGGCGTGGCCGAGGCCCTCGCCGCACGCGCCGTAGAGGATCCGCAGCGGTCTCGTCATCGGAGGCTCTTCAGGGATCCTAGGCCACGGGGCGACGGGGCTACACTGGCCGGCGATGCGTCGCTACCACGTCACGACGTTCGGCTGCCAGATGAACGCGCACGACTCCGAGCGGATCAAGGGCCTGCTGGAGTCGCTCGGCATCGGCGAGGCAACCTCGCCCGAGAGCGCCGACGTGGTCGTCTTCAACACCTGCACGATCCGCGAGAAGCCCGACCAGAAGCTGGCCGCCTACCTCGGGGAGGCGGCTGCGCGGAAGCGGCGGAACCCCGAGCTCGTGATCGCCGTCGGCGGCTGCTACGCCGAGGCCCAGCGCGAGCGGATCTTCGAGCGGTACCCATTTGTCGACGTCGCCTTCGGGCCCGGCTCGATCCCGCACCTGGGCGAATGGCTCGGCGCCGGCGGGGAGGGCGTCGCGCGCGGCCGCTTCGGCACACACGAGCACTTCGCCGCTCACCTGCCGATGCACCGCGAGCGCCGCTTTCACTCCTGGGTGCAGGTCTCGATGGGCTGCAACTCCTCGTGCGCGTACTGCATCGTCCCGGCCGTCCGGGGCCGCGAGCAGAGCCGGCGGCCGGGGGAGATCGTCGCCGAGGTGACCCGGCTGGCCGGCGAGGGCGTTCGAGAGATCACGCTGCTCGGG
>DATBMD010000057.1:0-7372 GCA_036555085.1 Gaiellaceae bacterium | reverse complement strand
TCCACCGGTCGACCGCGATCGCCACGAGCTCGTCGAGCGCCGTCTCGAGCTCGACGTCGGTGGGGCGGCCGAGGCGCTGGCGCAGCACGTCCAGGATCTCCGCCTTCGGCCGCCGGTCGACGAAGACCACGAAGCGAAAGCCGTGCCGCCGCTCGTACTCGGCGTTCAGGCGCTCGAGCTCCGCCAGGACGTCCGGGTCGGCGTCCGCTCCCTGCTCCGCGCTCGAGCGTGCCGAGAGGCCGGTCCGCTGCCCGATCGCCGGATGCGCGTTCAGCACCTCCAGCCGCTCGGCGTGGGACAGGTCGCGCGCGACGTCGCCCGCCCGGGCCAGAGGATCCTCGACCTCGCTCAGGAGCTCGACGAAGCGCGTGCGGCCCTCGAAGAGCTCCGCGAGCTCGTCGGCGGTCAGCTGCCGCGGTAGCTCGCGCATCCGAACGGCGAGACCAGGAGCGGGACGTGGTGGTGGCCGTCCCCGAAGTCGACCTCGAGCTCCACCCGCCGGAAGAAGGTCGACGGGGGGTGGAAGACGAGCTCGTAGACGCCGGGGTCGAGGCCGTCGGCGAGCTCGGCGATGCGGCCGTCGTCGCCGGTGCGGCCGGAGGCGACGAGGTTGCCGGCGGAGTAGAGCTCGACGAGGACGCTCGCCGCCGGGCGCCCGGTCGACGTGTCCAGGACGTGTGTGGAGAGGGACGCGCTCATGGCGCGAATCTTGTCGCCTGCGCCCGATGACTGCGAGCGATCTCGGCCTCGTCCGCCCGGACGAGCGCGCCGCCGCGGACGACGTCCTCGCCCCCGACGACCAGGCGGTCGACCCGGTGCGGGCCCGAGAGCACGAGCCCCGCCACGAGGTCGTCGGCGCCGGCGAGCTCCAGGCCGTCGGTCCTCCAGATTGCGAGATCCGCCTGCTTCCCCGGCTCCAGCGAGCCGATGTCGTCGCGGCCGAGCACGGCCGCGCCGCCCCGGGTGGCGAGCCGGAGCGCGTCGCGCACGGTCATCGCCTCGCCGCCGCCCCGGCCGCGGGCCACCAGCAGCGCCTGCTTCACCTCCAGGAACAGGTCGCTGCGCTCGTTCGAGGCGGAGCCGTCGACGCCGAGCCCGACGCGGACGCCCGCGTCGACGAGGTCGCGCACCGGGGCCACGCCCGCGCCGAGCCGGAGGTTGGAGCTCGGGCAGTGCGCCACGCCCGTCCCGGACGTCCCGAAGCGCTCGACGTCGCGGGGGGAGAGGTGGACGCAGTGGGCGCACCAGACGTCTCCGGCGAGCCAGCCGAGCTGCTCGAGGTAGTCCACGGGCGTGCAGCCGTAGAGCTCGCGGCAGTAGTCGTCCTCCTCCACGGTCTCCGCCAGATGGGTGTGCAGCGGCAGCTCCAGCCGCCGCGCGAGCGCCGCCGACTCCTTCAGCAGCCGGGTCGTGACCGAGAACGGCGAGCACGGCGCCACCGCGAGCTGGACGCGCGCGCCGGGCCCGGGCTCGTGGAGCTCGCGCGCGAGCCGCTCGGTGTCGGCGAGGACGGCGTCGAGGTCCTCGACGAGCTCGTCGGGCGGGAGGCCGCCGTCCGACACCCCCAGGTCCATCGACCCGCGCGCCGCGACCAGGCGGACGCCGAGCTCCCGCGCCGCCTGCGCTTCGGCCTCGACGAGGCCGGTGCGGCCCTGCGGGAACACGTAGTGATGGTCGAACACCGTCGTGCAGCCGGACAGCGCCAGCTCGGCGAGGCCCGTGCGGGCGGCGGCGTACTCCGCCTCGGCGTCGATCCGCGCCCACACGGGGTAGAGCTCGCGGAGCCAGGAGAACAGGTCGGCCTGCTGGGCCCGGGCGCGCGTCAGCGTCTGGTAGAGGTGGTGGTGGGTGTTGACCAGCCCCGGTGTGACGACGGCGCCACCGAGGTCGATCCGTTGGCTCGACTCCGGCTCGGGGCCGGCGCCGACGTCCCGGACGACGCCGTCGTCGACGAGCACCCACCCGGACGGATGCTCCGTGCCCGCGTCGTCCATGACGACGACCCACGCGTTCGCGTAGAGCGTCACGTCGCGAGCGGGACGAGCTCGAAGCGGTCGACGTCGACGAGCCCCCGGTCGGTGAGCTTCAGGTGCGGGATCACCGACAGCGCCAGGAAGGCGAGCGACTGGAACGGCGAGTCGAGCGTGCAGCCGAGCTCGCGGGCCGCCGCCACGCACTTGTGGCTGCGCTCGATCACGCTGCGGTGGGGGAGGTCGGAGAGGAGCCCCGCCACGGGCAGCGGCAGCTCCGCCCGCACGTCGCGTCCCTCGGCGACGACGATGCCGCCGCCCAGCGCGGCGACCCGTTCGACCGCGGTGCGCATGCTCACGTCGTCCACGCCGGCCGCGACGACGTTGTGGGCGTCGTGCGAGAAGCTCGAGGCGAGCGCGCCGGCCCGGAGACCGAGGCCCCGCACCAGGCCGAGCCCGATGCGCCCGGTGCCGAGATGGCGCTCGAGCACGGCGATCTTGCCGATGTCCCGCGCCGGGTCGGCGACGACCGCTCCGTCCTCCAGGGCCGGCAGCGCGGTCAGCGACTCCGTCACGATCTGTCCGGGCACGATTCCGATCAGCCGCGCGGTGGCGTGCTCGTCGCCGGGCCAGGGGAGGCGGAACGCGTCGTCCTCGAGCGGGGCGAGGCGCACCGTCTGCCTCAGCCAGTCGGGCACAGGCGAGTGCCGAACCTCGCCCACCGGCTTGCCTGCCTTGAGCACGGCCTCCGGGACGAAGCGCTCCAGGTCGGGCAGGAGCAGCAGGTCGGCCTGGTAGCCGGGAGCGATCGCGCCCAGGTGCCGGAGGCCGTGCCAGCGCGCCGGGTTGAAGGAGCCGAGCACGACGGCGTCCTCGGCCGGGAGCCCGTAGCGGACGGCGTCGCGGACGATCGCGTTGACGTGCCCGTCGTCCGCGATGTGCTCCGGCTCGCGGTCGTCGGTGCAGAACGCGATCCGGTCGGTGCCGTACTCGGTGACGAGCGGGACCAGGGCCTCGAGGTTTCGCGCCGCCGAGGCCTCGCGGATCAACAGCCACATCCCGGCACGCAGCCGCTCCCGCCCCTCCTCGACCGTCGACGCCTCGTGGTCGGAGCCGATGCCGGCGGCGGCGTAGGCCTGCAGCGCCCGGCCGAGCACCCCGGGCGCGTGCCCGTCGACGTGGTCGACGCCCTCGATCGCGAGCTTCGCGAGCTCGTGCTCGGCGCCTGCGATGACCCCGGGGAAGTTCATCATCTCGGCGAGCCCGACCATGCGCCGCCGGCGGAGCAGGCTCTCGAGGTCACCGGGGGCGAGCGGCCGGCGCGGGGACTCGAAGACCGACGCGGGGACGCACGACGAGGCCGTGAAGTAGACGTCCAGCGGTAGGTCGGCCGTCGCGTCGAGCAGCCAGTGGACGCCGTCGGTGCCGAGCACGTTGGCGATCTCGTGCGGATCTGCGACGACGGCGGTCGTCCCGAGCGGCAGCACGAGGCGCGCGAACTCGTCCACGAGCAGCTTCGAGGTCTCGAGGTGCATGTGTGCGTCGACGAAGCCGGGGACGACGTACCGGCCGGCGGCGTCGAGCGTCTCCGAGCCCCCGTACTGCCCGAGGCCCGCGACGACGCCGTCGGCGATCGCGACGTCGACGTCGAGCCACTCCTTGGTGAAGACGGACAGCACGCGCCCGCCGCGGACGACCAGGTCTGCGGGCTCGTCGCCCCGTGCGACGGCCAGCCGGCGGCGCAGGGAGTCCACGGGCGGCAACGTACTACGCTTGGCAGCGCCATGGAGGTGCTGACTCCCACGTCGCTGGCGGAGGCGCTGAGGCTGCGCGCCGAGCATCCCGGGGCCCGTCCGATCCAGGGCGGGACAGACGTGATGATCGAGCTGAACTTCGACCGGGCGCGCCCGGACGTGATCCTGAACCTGAACGAGGTGGCGGAGCTGCGCGGCTGGCGGCGGGAGAACGGCACGCTGGTGCTCGGCGCCGCTCTCACGTACACGGAGGCGATGTCCGGGGAGCTCGCCGGTGCCCTACCGGCGCTCGCGGAGGCGGCGCGGACGGTCGGCTCGCCGCAGATCCGGAACCGCGGCACGATCGGCGGCAACCTCGGGACCGCGTCGCCCGCCGGCGACGCCGTGCCGCCGCTGCTCGTGGAGCACGGGGAGGTCGAGGTGGCGAGCTCGAGCGGCACGCGGCTGCTGCCGCTGTCGGAGTTCCTGCTCGGGGTCAAGCGGACCGCGCTGGGGCCGGACGAGCTGATCGTCTCCGTGCGGCTCCGCCCCAGCGGCGCGCGGCAGACGTTCATGAAGGTCGGCCCGCGTAACGCGATGGTGATCTCGGTCTGCTCGCTCGCGCTCGTTGCCGACCGCGAGCGCGACGAGCTGCGCGCGTCGTTCGGATCGGCGTCGCCCGTGCCGCTGCTCGTGTCGGCGCCCCTCTCCGAGCGTGCCTCGTTCCCCGAGCGCGTCGCCGCCGCGGCGAGCCCGATCGACGACGTCCGCGGCAGCGCCGCCTACCGGCGGCACGCGCTGCGGGTCCTCGCGGCCCGCGCGCTGGAGCGGTGTCTCGCGTGAGGGTCTCGCTGACCGTCAACGGCGAGCGGTGCGAGGCAGACGTCTGGGCCGGCGAGAGCCTGCTGTTCGCGCTCCGGGAGCGGCTCGGGCTGCCCGGCTCGAAGAACGCCTGCGAGCAGGGCGAGTGCGGCTCGTGCTCGGTGCTGCTCGACGGGTCGCTCGTCTGCGCCTGCCTCGTGCTGGCCGCTCAGGCCGACGGGCACGACGTCGTCACCGTCGAGGGGCTCGCCGCCGGCGGCCGGCCGCACCCGGTCCAGGAGGCGTTCGTGGCGGCGGGGGCGGTCCAGTGCGGCTTCTGCACGCCGGGCCTCGTCGTCGCCGCGGTCGACCTGCTCGCGCGCTCCCCCAGCCCGTCGGACGACGAGGTGCGCGAGGCGCTGTCCGGCAACCTCTGCCGCTGCACCGGCTACCAGAAGATCCTCGACGCCGTGCGGGCGGCTGCCACGTGACCGAAACCGACAGGTCCGAGGCGGCTCCCGCTCGGGGCACCCCATCCCACCACCCACTTTCGATCCTAATCGCGAACCTCGAACGAATGTGAAACGCCTTCGTGCCAAGAGTGTGACGGCGGCGCCGCCGGCAACCCGCCTCGAGCGCGGTCGGATCGGCGAGCTGGTCCGCCGCCTGGACGGGATCCCGAAGACGACGGGCGAGTTCGCCTACGCGAGCGACCTCCAGGCCGCGGGGATGCTCTGGGGGCACACGCTGCGAAGCCCGCACGCGCACGCGCGGATCGTCGCGCTCGACATCGGCCCGGCGCTGGCGCTGCCGGGCGTGCACGCCGTCCTGACGCACGAGGACGTGCCGGGCCGGAAGCGGTACGGGCTCGAGTTCGCCGACCAGCCGGTGCTGGCGATCGACCGCGTCCGCTACTTCGGCGAGCCGGTGGCGCTGGTCGCGGCGGAGCACCCCGAGCAGGCGCGGCGCGCGGCAGAGGCGATCCGCGTCGCCTACGAGGAGCTCCAGCCGGTGTCGGACCCGGAGCTTGCCACCGAGGCCGAGCCGCTCCATCCCGACCGGCCGACGATGGGCCACGGCTATCTGGACGATCCGCGGCCGAACGTCGTCCGGCACCTCGTGATCCGCCACGGCGATCCCGACGCGGCCGGCGACGTCGCGGTCGAGGGGGTCTACGAGGTGGGGAGCCAGGACCAGGCCTTCCTCGGGCCCGAGTCGGGGCTCGCGGTTCCCGACGGCGAGGGCGGCGTCGACATCCACGTGGCCACGCAATGGCTGCACGTGGACCGCGACCAGGTGGCGCCGTGCCTCGGCCTCCGGCCCGAGCAGGTGCGGATCCACCTCGCCGGCGTCGGGGGCGCGTTCGGCGGTCGCGAGGACCTGTCGATGCAGATCCATGGCGCGATGCTGGCGCTGCACGCGAACCGCCCGGTGAAGATGGTCTACAGCCGGGAGGAGTCCTTCGTCGGCCACGTCCACCGCCATCCGGCGAAGCTCTGGTTCGAGCACCGGGCGACGAAGGCGGGGCGGATCGTCTGCGTCCGGGCCCGGATCCTCGTCGACGGGGGCGCCTACGCCTCGAGCTCGACCGCGGTGATCTCGAACGCCGCCTCGTTCGCGCTCGGGCCGTACCGTGCCGATGGCGCGCTGATCGAGGGCACCGCTGTCTACACCAACAACCCGCCGTGCGGCGCGATGCGCGGGTTCGGCGCCGTTCAGACGTGCTTCGCCGCGGAGGCGCAGATGGACCGGCTGGCGGACGCGCTCGCGATCGACCCGGTCGAGCTGCGGCTGCTCAACGCCCTCGGGCCCGGCGACGCGCTCCCGACCGGCCAGGTGATCACGGGGTCGCTCCCGACGGCCGAGGTGATCCGCCGTGCAGCCGCGATTCCCGTTCCCGAGCCGGAGGAGCTTCCGCGCGACCCGCTCAGGCTGCCCGGCGGCGCCGGCAACACCACGCGCGGGGAGGGCGTGCGCCGCGGTGTCGGCTTCGCCGTCGGCTTCAAGAACCTCTGCTACTCCGAGGGGTTCGACGACTCGTGCGCCGCGCGCGTCGTCCTGCGCGCCGACGGCTCGGCCGAGGTGCACTGCGCCGCGACCGAGGTCGGCCAGGGCGTCGCCGGCGTCATGCTCCAGGTCGCGCGCACGGAGCTCGGCACCGACGACGTCGTCGTCGCGCCGCACACCACCGCGGCCGTCGGCTCGGCCGGTTCGGCGTCCGCGTCGCGGCTGACGTGGATGGTGGCAGGAGCGGTGCGCGACGCCTGCCGGGCCGCGCTGGAGGAGCGCGAGCGGCGCGGCGGCACGGAGGTCGACGTCGAGCGCGTCTACCGCCACCCGCGCACGTGGCCGCTCGACCCCGAGACCGGCCAGATCACCGGCGAGCGCGCGCACGTGGCCCTCGCGGTGGCTGCGATGCGCGTCGTCGCCGAGGTCGACGTCGACCTCGGCCTGACCCGCGTCGTCTGGATCGGCACCGCGCAGGACGTCGGCAAGGCCGTCAACCCGCAGGCGGTGTACGGCCAGATCGAGGGCGGCACCGCCCAGGGGCTCGGGCTCGCGCTGATGGAGGAGATCCAGACACGCGACGGGCAGATCCTCAACGCGAGCTTCACCGACTACCTGATCCCGACGATGCTCGACATGCCCCCCGTCGTGGCGGAGCTCGTCGAGGACCCGGAGCCGGACGCGCCCTACGGCGTCAAGGGCGTCGGCGAGCCGCCGACGGTCGTCTCCACCGCGGCGATCGTCTCGGCGCTCCGCGACGCGACCGGCCGTCCGCTGACCCGCGTGCCGGTGCGGCCGGACGACGTCTGCCTCTAGCCGAGCGACGCCGCGGCGAGCCCGCGCTCGAAGTCCGCGAGCAGG
>DATBMD010000013.1:0-2804 GCA_036555085.1 Gaiellaceae bacterium | reverse complement strand
ACGCCGTACTGGAGGCCCATCGAGACGGCGATCATCAGCGAGTTCATCAGGCCGGCCATCGTCGTGCCGTCCTTCGCGATGTCGACGAAGATGTCGCCGGGCGTGCCGTCGTCGTAGAGGCCGACGTGGATGTAGCCCTCGGACTCGCCGACGCGGAACTTGCGGCCGACCTCGACGCGGTCCTCCGGCAGTCGCCGGCGCTGCGGCTTCGCTCCGAGCGCCACCGGGGCGAGCCCCGCGATCGTGACAGCGCCCGGCTCGCCCTTCTCCTTCGAGCCGGTCAGCGGCTGCGCGACCTTGCAGTTGTCGCGGTAGATCGCGATCGCCTTGACGCCGAGCTGCCACGCCTCGACGAGCAGCTGGGCGACCTCATCGACCGTCGTCTCCTCCGGCAGGTTGACCGTCTTCGAGATCGCGCCCGAGATCGACGGCTGGACCGCGCCCATCATCTTCACGTGCCCGCGGTAGTGGATCGCGCGCTCGCCGATCGCGCAGTCGAAGACCGGGTAGTGCTCCGGCTTGACGCCAGGCGCGCCGACGACGGTGTTCCGCTCGTCGATGAAGGCGACGATCTCCCCGATCTCGCGCGGCGCGTAGCCGAGCTTCTCGAGCGCCATCGGGACGGTCTTGTTGACCATCGTGATCTCGCCGCCGCCGACGAGCTTCTTCGACTTGACGAGCGAGAAGTCGGGCTCCACGCCGGTCGTGTCGCAATCCATCATGAAGCTGATGGTGTTGTGGCTGACGAACCCGTTGGCGACGTACGTGACGTTGTCGGGAACGGAGAGGTCGAACGTGGGCTGATCGTCGAGCGTCTCGACCGTCGCCACGTCGTCGTAGAAGAAGTCGAGCAGGTGCGCCAGTTCGGTGCTCTCCGTCCGCTCCAGCAGCTGGGTCGCCGAGCGCCGCGAGATGTCCCCGCGCCGTGCGAGGGCCATGAGCATCGTCTTGCGGAGCGAGTCGTTCTCCGGAGCGAGCTCGTCGAGGAGCGCCCGCGTGACCGGGATGTGGTCGTGGCGCGACGCCTGCCGGTGGTCGCCCGTCCAGAGAGCGGCCGCCTTGCGAACCGACATGAAGTCGATCTCCTCCAGGAAGCGCTCGGACGCGGCGACGTTCAGCAGCCGCAGGACGTACCGCTCGTGCGAGCCCCAGTTCGAGACCGTTCCGTCCACCTTGCGGGTCGTGACGAAGCCGAGCGCTAGCAGGAGGCTCTGGACGTCGCGGCTGAAGCTCTCGCTGACGGTGCTCCACGACACGTAACCGTTGGTCGTCGTCCCGTCGGCCTCGAAGAGACCGCGGACGAACGCGGCGTACACCTCGGGGTCGTTCGCATGGAGCACGGCATTCGGGATGTGCGCGTGCCAGCCCTTGCCGCTGTGCTCGGCCGAGGGCGGCAGCTTCGCGAAGCCGCACGCCTCCCACCAGATCGCGAGCGGAACGGAGTTGACGGCGATCTCCCGATACCCCTGCCTGTCGGTGACTGTCGCGTCGAGTCCGAACAGCGCCGCGACGAGGTCGACCAGCCTCTCGACGACGTCGTCGTCCTGCTTGGCCACGCAGAAGCGCAACCCTTTCGCGTGCAGCGACCCGTCGCCCATGAAGTAGCCCACCAGCTCGGCCAGCTCGGCCGACAGCTCCCGCGGGACGTGCGTGCGGAAGTCGGCGTTCCAGTGCAGGTCGCCGAGCGGAGGCAGCTCGACGGTCTGCGGCTCGCCGACCCGGCCCCTCAGCATGAGCGGCACCCTGTCGCCGGGCCGGATCTCCGCGAAGCGCCGCCACGCCCACTCGCCGTCGGCGTCGACGACCTTGATCCTGTGCGTCGGCGTCCCCTGGATCCGGTAGCCGCGGTGCGTCTCGATCGAGACGACCTGCTCGAAGCCGTTGACGTAGAACTGGGTCGCCTGCCGCGGGCCCTCGTCGGTCGCCACCTCGAGGTCCAGGTCCTGCCACTTCGGCCCGACGGTGTCCCCGAGCCCGCGCAGGCGCACGAGACCGCGGCTGGTGGAGATCAGGCTGTCGCCGACGAGACAGCCGGTCGGCGCAAGCACCGTCGCCTGCGCGTTTCGGAAGCCCGCGACCTCACCGAGGTCGAGCGCGTCGTCCCACGCCTGGCGTGCCGCAGCGATGAGGTCGTCCGGCACGGACTCGGCGTGCTGGATGTTCCCGACCGCCGCACGGTGCTTCGAGATCACGTTCAGCATCGCGGCCGTGTTCTCCGCGTACCCCGCGTGCGGGCCCATCCTGCGCCCGATCTCGGCCGACTTCCGGTAGGCACGCCCTGTCATGAGCGAGGTGATCGCCGCCGCGTAGGCACGTCCCTCGTCGGAGTCGTAGGGCAGGCCCCGTGCCATCAGCAGCGCGCCGAGGTTCGCGTAGCCGAGCCCGAGCTGACGGAAGTCGAACGCGTTCCGGCCTATCTCCGGGGTCGGGTACGACGAGTAGCCGACGATGATCTCCTGGGCGAGGAACATGACGTCGACGGCGTGCTGGAATGCATCGACGTCGAATTCGCCGTCTTCACGCCTAAACTTCATCAAATTCAGCGAGGCAAGATTGCAGGCGGAATCGTCAATATGCAGGTACTCGGAACACGGGTTAGATGCGGTAATTCTTCCCGTATTGGGACTGGTATGCCAGGCATTGATCGTCGTGTCGTACTGCACGCCCGGGTCGGCGCACTCCCAGGCGGCCGCCGCGATGTCCTTCATCAGCTTCCGCGCCTCGACCGTCTCGACGACGGTGCCGTCGGTGCGGGCGGTGAGGCTCCATTCCTTCCCCTCGACGACCGACTCCATGAACGCGTC
>DATBMD010000002.1:0-11622 GCA_036555085.1 Gaiellaceae bacterium | reverse complement strand
GGCCGGATCCCGCAGCCGTGGCGGACGATCGTCGACTGGCTCGTCACCATCGCGCTCGCTGTCGTCTTCGTCCTCGCCTTCCAGGCGCATGTGGCCAAGCCCTACGTCATTCCGTCACCTTCGATGGAGCCGACGCTCCACTGCGCCAGACCCGTGGCCTTCTGTCAGGGGCGATTCAACGACCGCGTGATCGCCGACCGCCTCGCGTACAGGTTCGGCGACCCGAAACGCGGCCAGATCGTGGTCTTCACCGCTCCTGCCGCGGCCGACCGCTGCAAAGCGGGGGGCGGAGGCTCGGCGTTCGTCAAGCGCCTGATCGGGCTTCCGGGCGAAGTCGTCTCGCAGCGCCAGGGCGTCATCTTCGTCGACGGCGAGCGTCTGTCCGAGCCGTACGTCGACGCCCGTCTGCGCGGTGACGAGAACGGCACGTGGCCGCGCCTGCCGCCCGGCCACTACTTCGTCCTCGGCGACAATCGCATCCATTCCTGTGACTCGCGCATCTGGGGAACCGTGCCTCGCGGCGATCTGATCGGCCCGGCGAGGCTCACCTACTGGCCGCCCAGCCGTCTCTCGTTTCGCTGACCAAGCGGGGAACCGACACTCGAGTCTGCTCTTGCCAAGTAGGTTTGGCGAAGCTGGCAACGCGGAACCATCGCTGACAGGCGAACCAAGTCTCGGACCGAGGAGGTGTCAGGGTGAACGACGATCAGAGGCGTGCTCGGATCTTCGGAGTGCTGTTCATCATCACGTTCCTCACATCGATCCCGGCCCTGGCTCTCTTCCAACCCGTTCTGGACGACCCGGCGGCCTACATCGCCGGCGGCGGGAAGGACAACCAGATCTACCTCGGCGCCCTGCTCGAGTTCCTGCTGATCCTCGCGAACGTCGGAACCGCGGTGGTCGTGTTCCCGATCCTGAGACGCCAGAACGAAGTCCTCGCGCTCGGCTACGTCGCTGCTCGAATCGTCGAATGCGTCTTCCTCGCTGCCGGGATCATCTTCGTGCTCGGGGTCGTCAGCCTGCGCGAGGACTCGTCGGACGCGGCCGACCTCGCCGTCTCGCTGGCCGCGCTCAAGGACTGGACGTTCCTGTTCGGCCCCGGCTTCACCGTCCCGTTCGGGAACGGGCTGATACTCGGCTACCTGATGTACCGCTCCGGCCTGGTCCCGCGGCGCCTGGCCTGGCTCGGACTGGTCGGGGGGCCGCTCCTCCTCGTCTCGAGCATCGGCACGCTCTTCGACTGGTGGGGCGCAGGCACCACCGTGCCGGCCATCCTGGTCATCCCCGAGTTCGTGTGGGAGCTGTCGCTGGGGATCTACGCGGCAGTCTGGGGGTTCCGGCGGGATTCGCCGATCCTCTCGCCGTCCGCGCGCTCTTCCGAGGCTCGGGCCGTCGCGACGTAGGGTTACCGTCGCGGGCGGCGACTGCGGCGAGCTAATCCTCGATCTGTGCCGTTTCGTTCAGCTGCAATGCATCGAGTGCGGCTCGCATGGCCTCGAGCTTCTCGGGCGAATGACCGACCCAGTCGACAAGCTCGCCGACAACGCGCAGCGGCTCGCGGCTACGGAAGGACTGCGTTGGATTCCCAGGGAACTTCTTGTCGGTCAAGTTCGGGTCGTCCTCGAACTCCCCGGTCGGCTCGACGACGTAGATGCGCCCGCGGCCCTCACCGCTGGCGAGCTCGGCCCCCCAGACCGCGGCGTCGAGAGTTGCGCTGAAGTAGACGTAGTTCATCACTCGGCCGGCCTCGAAGTTCGATTCGCGCCCCGAGGCCAGCAGATCGCCCACCGCGAGGTCTGCCTTCGTACCGTGCAGGTACACGCCCGCCTCATACACCTCGAACGGCACCGGCTCACGCAAGGCGCCCATGCGACGATGCTAGCGTCACCCAACAGCGGCGACTGCACGAAGCCGCGCACCGTCCGCATCAACGTCAGTGTTCGTCGCTGCGGAGGCTTCAGTCCCCCTCATCGGAGCTCCACAGCGGCTGCGGTGGTACCGCCGCGAACGCCTTTCGAAGGAGCGTGACCAGCTGGCGGCGCTCTGCGCGCGACAGGCCTTGGAGGACGTGGCCCTCGACCTCCTCCGCCAGCTCGCGCCCCCGGATCAGGGCCTGCCGTCCTTTCGGCGTGATCAGGACCTCGCGCGCACGGCGATCTTGCGGATGGAGCCGCCGCTCGGCCAGCCCGGTGCGCTCGAGCTGGTCGACCAGCGACACCATCGTGCTCGGGTCGATCCCCATCGCCGAGCCGATCTGCTGCTGGATCGCGCCCTCGCGCGCCTGCAGGTAGTTGAGCACCGCGAAGAGCGGCGGCGTCAGGCCGATCGACTGCAGCGCTGCGGCGGTCTGGGTGTGTGTCGCCCGCCAGAGCCGAAACAGCAGCTGGCCGGCGAACTCGGCGACCTCGATCTCGGCGGAGGCATCCCCTGGCATCGCGTATCATCCTCGCAGAATTACTCCGCGCGGACAATCATTTGTGGTACAAACGATACATCTGACCCCGACAATGGCAGGAAGCCTGCACGGGAGGGAACCATGAGCGCAGAGAAGGCCACGCAGAAGCCGGCCAAGCGCACCACCGCCACCGGCAAGAAGTCCAAGGGATTCACGGCCGAGGAAAAGGCGGCGATGAAGGAGCGCGCCCGGGAGCTGAAGGCGGAAGAGCGCGCGAACAAGGACAGGGCCTTCGGGGAGCGCGCCGTGCTCGCGAAGATCGCCGAGATGCCGGAGCCGGATCGCGCCATGGCCGAACGGCTTCATGCGATCGTCGGAGCCAGCGCGCCGGCGCTCTCGCCGAAGACCTGGTACGGGATGCCCGCGTATGCCAGGGACGGCAAGGTCGTCTGCTTCTTCCAGAGCGCGGACAAGTTCAAGACGAGGTACGCGACATTCGGTTTCACCGACGAGGCCACCCTCGACGAGGGCGCCATGTGGCCGACCGGCTTCGCGCTGAAGGAGCTGACCGCCGCCAACGAGGCACGAATCGGCGCGCTCGTGAAGAAGGCGGTCGGCTAGAGAATCACGGAGGCCGCGCGACTCGAACCTGCACGGCAAGTACTCGCACCGATCTTCGCGCGGAGAACGTCGAGGTCAATTGACCGAGAGATCGGAGAACGACTCCCGCTGCTACGCGACGTCGAAGACGCGGATGTCGGGGTCTGCCCGAAGGAGAGGCCCGAGCTCGCGCACCACGTCGCCGGTGAACAGGTCGCTGACGAGGTAGTCGTTGGCGTGGGTGACGGAGTCGAATCCGTGCAGGACCTGGACGTCCTCGTCCCGGACCAGGAGGTCCTTGGACTGGGCGCCCGGCACGTCGGCGAGGAACTGCGGCTTGTACTTGCCGTACACGCCGGCAGCCGCCGCGCGATCCTTCGGATCGATCTGCAGGGTGATCTCGAGATAGGCCATCGTCAGTCCTTTCATGTGGTCGAGTCGCTGCTCGATTGCAGCGATTGCTTGGTCACGACGCGACGATACGCAGTCGCAGCGCCGGCGAAAATCCGGAGTTCTCCCTAGCTCAGCGTCCGGCCGGCTCGAGGACGGCGAGGCCGTGCCGGGTCGCGTAGAGCGTCGCCGCCGCTCGCGTAGAGACGCCGATCTTGGCGTAGAGGTTCTGGATGTGCTGGTCGACCGTCTTCGGCGAGATTCCGAGCCGCTGCCCGATCTGTTTGGTCATCAGCCCGCTCGCCAGCAGCGCGAGCACCTCGGCCTCGCGGTCGGTCAGACCCGCCGGGCGCGGCGGCGAGAGCGCCCCCGCCTCCTGCCCCGCAGCCTCGAGCACTGCGGCTACCGCCGTCGCGTCCAGCCTCCCGGCGCGCACCTCGTCGCGGAGCAGCTGCGCGGCCCGTGAGCGTGCATGAGCGGGACGGTGGGGTCGCGGCTCGACCATCGCCTGGTAGGCGTTCGCGGCGGCGAGGATCCGGTGGCTGGGCGACAGGTCGCCGGCCGCGGCTCCGCGCGGGTAGCCGGAACCGTCCAGCCGCTCCTGCTGCCGGGAGGCGATCTCGCCGAGCGAGCGCAGTAACTCCGGACGCTGCAGCACGCGCTCGGTGTAGTACGGGTACAAGCGCACTCTCTCCTGCTCGTCGGGCGAGAGCGGGCCCGGCTTGTTCCAGATGCTCGCGGTCACGGCGACCCGCCCGACGTTGTGGACGAGGCCCGCCCGGCGCAGGGCGACGCACTCTCCCAGGTCGAGCCCCGCGTGCTTCCCGGCGGCCGCGGCGAGCTCGGCGACCGCAGCGGAGTGCCCGAGCGTGTAGGGGATCGTCAGGTCGGCGAAATCGCCGAGCACCCGCAGCCCTTCGTCGACGAGCTCGTCCTCCAGCATCGCCGGCTCTCCCGGCTCTACCGCCATCGCGCGCTCCCAGACGGCGGCGCCGTACAGGCCGTCGAGCAGCTCCGGCGCAGCCCGGCAGAACGCGTCGGCGACCTCCGGGTCGAACGCGGCCCCCGCACGCCTGCGCACGACCGAGACCGCCCGCTCCAGCCCGCCGAGGCCGTGCTGGAGGTCGGCGTCCTCGGCCACCTGCATCAGCCGCACCGGCAGCGGCACCTGCTCACCGCGCCGCCCTGCGGGCCAGCCGTTCCCGTCCCAGCGCTCGAACACGTCACCGAGCGCAGCCTGGATCTCGGTCCCCAGGCCGAGCCGAAGCGCATGGGCCTGTGTCACCTCGCAGTGACCGGCAGCGCCCTTGCGGAAGGAGCTCCGAAGCTGGACGAGCGCCCGCGCGACGGCCACCGCGCGCCAGCGGGCCGGCTCACCCGCGTGCATCGTGCGCGCGACCGCCAGCAACAGCTCGGCGCGCGAGCCGAACAGCGCCGGCGCCATCGCAGCCCGCACCGCGATCTCGTCGCCGAACAGCGCAGCGTCCAGATGCGACTCTGCCGTGCAGCCCGCGTAGCGGAGCAACGCGACGTAGTAGACCGCGCGACGATCGCTCTCTCCAAGACCGAGCGACTCCGCCAGACGCACCCCGATCACGGTCGTGCGAAGCCCATGCTCGAGCGGCTCCCCGACACCGAGATCGGTCGCCAGCGACAACGCGCCGATCAGCTCGGCCGCACGGAGTCTCCGGGGCGAAAGCCCGGCATCCGAGCGGCTCGAAGCCTGCACGCCCACTACGCGCAGAACGTACATTCCGAGCGGTGGCCTAGGGAATACTCCGGATTGTCCCAGAGCACCTCGCGCACCTACCGTCCGTGCAATGGAGACGACATTCGGACGCTTCGGACGGCTCGGGCTCTGGACGGCTGACCATCGCCTCGCCGTCGTACTGGTCTGGCTCACGATCACGCTCGGGCTCGGCGGGCTGGCGCCGTTCGCCGATCATGCGCTCTCGGGCGCCGGCTGGATGGCCGTCGGCTCGCAATCGGACCGGGAGGCGAAGCTCGTCGACCGCCACTTCCCGGGTCAGGGCAGCTACGCGCTGCTCGCGGTGGTCCGCGCCGACGGGGGGCTTCGGTCACCGGCGGCGCGCGAGACCGTCGCGCGTGTCCGGCGGGTGCTGGAAGCCTCCGCCGCCGTGCGTCGCGTCCTTCCGATCCAGGCTGCGCCGGACGGACGTACGGGCATCATCGAGGGCCTCGCGGCGCGAGGCCCGACGGGGATGGTGGACGCCGCCGAGAGTCTCGAGAAACCGCTCGCCGCGGCCGCTGCGCCGGGTGCAACCGTCCGGCTGACCGGCCAGGCGGCGATGTGGGCCGACTTCAACACCAACAACAAGCAGGCCATGCTGCGGTCGGAAGCTCTTTCCTGGCCGCTGACGATGGTCCTCCTCGTGGTCGCGTTCGGCACGCTCGTCGCCGCAGGACTACCGCTTCTCCTGACGATGGCCGGGCTCGCCTCCGCTGCAGGCGTCCTCTTCGTCGGCGCGCAGTTCATGGACATCTCGATCTGGGCGATGAACTTCGCGCTGATGTTCGCGATCGCGCTCGGGATCGACTATGCGCTGTTCGTGGTCGTCCGCTTCCGCGAGGCGCTCGCAGGCGGCGCCAACCCGCGTGAGGCGACCGGTGTCGCGATGGAGACCGCCGGGAAGGCCGTCTTCACGAGCGGCCTCGCGGTCTTCGCGGCGCTGATGGCGGTGGCTCTCGTCCCGAGCCCGACGTTCCGCACCGTCCCGCTCGGGATCGCGCTCTCGGTGGGCTTCGTGCTGGCCGCTTCGCTGACGCTGCTTCCCGCCGTCCTGTCCAAGCTCGGCCCGCGCGTCGATCGGCTGCCGGTCCCGCGCCTCGCGCACCGCAGCCTGCGCCGACGCAGCGACGGCTATGCACGCTGGGGCGAGCGGATCTGGCGCCGGCCGCTGCTGTACGGAGCGGGTGCGGCCGCCGCCCTCGCCCTGCTCGCGGCGCCGGCCCTTACCCTGCGAACCGCCATGCCGTCGATCCTGGTCGTCCCCGAGGACGCAAGCTCCCGGCAAGGCTACGACCTCGTCCGGGAGGCGTACGGCCCGGGGCTCCTCGCCCGGCTGCAGGTCGTCGCTCCACAGTCCGAGCTGCCCGGCGTGGTGGCAGTCCTGCGGGCGGACCCGGGCATCGCCTCCATCGGTCACGCGCAGACGTCCGGCGGCATGGCGCTCCTGCCGGCGATCCCGCGGGCGGCGCCCTCGACGAGCGACCTCTCGCGAACGATCGACCGTCTGCGGAGCACGCTGCCGGCCGGCGCGGTCATCGGCGGCGGCGCCGCGGAGAATCACGACCTCGAACGCGCCCTGAGCTCGCGGACGCCGCTCGTCTACGCAGTCGTGCTCGTGATCGGCTTCCTGCTCCTGCTCGGGCTGCTGCGCGCTCCGCTCATCTCTGCGGCCGCGGTCGTGATGAACGTCCTCGCGACCGGGGCGGCGCTCGGCGTCGGCAAGCTCGTCTTCCAGGACGGCCACCTCGAGTCGTTGCTCCGGTTCCAGTCGCAGGGCTTCGTCGACGCCTGGGCGCCGATCTTCTTCTTCGCGCTGGTGTTCGCGCTCGCGATGGACTACACGGTCTTCCTCCTGGCGACCGTCAAGGAGCACTTCGACGAGAGCGGAGACGCCCGCGGGGCGGCGATCGCGGGTCTCGCGCACACCGGGCGCATGATCAACGTCGCCGGCGGTGTGATGGTCGTCGTCTTCCTCACGTTCGCGCTCTCCGGACCGATCCCGCCGAAGGAGATGGGTGTCGTGCTGGCGGTTGCAGTGCTGCTCGACGCGACGCTGATCCGGCTCGTGCTGCTGCCCGTCGCCCTGCGGCTGCTGGGCGCCCACGCGTGGTGGATCCCCGGCTGGCTCGACCGGATCCTGCCCGAGGTCAACCTCGGTCACGGCGGCATCCGCGAGACCCCGGCGCTCGAAGGTCGCCGGGCGTAGCCTCGGAACCGGCCGCGGGCGACCCGCCCGCAGGCCCGGGGCGCGACGGCCCGCGTTCAGGGACGATGGCGGTCAGGTCAATCGCGTCAGGAGGTGAACCCTGCGAGCGATCTCGCTCAGGACGCTGGGCGACACTGTGCCCCATCGCACGGCGAGGCGCTCGCGAGAGATCGACCTGACCATCTCGGGCATTGCGAAGCTCTGCTCGCGCACCCCGCCTTCGGGCGGATCGATCTGGACGTAGAGAGGGCTGGGTCTGCTCGTCCTCGTCAACGGAACAACGATCACGAGCTCACTTGCGCCGGCGCTGAGGTGGTCGACAGAGAGCACAACCGCGGGTCGAGATCCGGCTTGCTCGTGCCCCCGGGTTGGATCCAGGTCGCAGAACCAGACCTCGCCCTGGTGTGCCTTCGGAACCGTCACCCGGGCGACAGGCCGTCGCCGCTCGTGGCGTCCCAGGCGGCGATCTCGGACCGGTACTCGGCCCACCCCTCCGGATCGCTCCTGAGGTTGTCGTAATGCTGCTCAGCCGCCTCGAGCAGCGCGAGATCCTCCGCCTGCGTCGCGAGCTCTTCCACGAGCTCGCCGGCGCTCATCCCGCGCCGCGCGCTGATGCGGTTGAGCAGATCGCGCGTCTCCGGAGTCACGCGGATGGTGACGGTCGCCGCCATCGCCCAATTGTATACGCTCTGTATACGGCAAGCAAGCTGGCCCGAACCGACGGTTCCTGCGGCCTCCACCTAATCGAACCCGCGCAAGGTGTCATTCGCTTGGCGCCTCCGGTGCGGGGCCGCTCGTCTCCCGAAGGTCGTCGCGCAGCGCAGTCCTGATTGCTTCGATCGGCGTCCAGGCGCCGTCCTCGCGGTTGCTGAGGACGGCGAAGGTCACGTCCTGGCGGGGCCAGTAGGCGAGGGCCGCGCTGACGCCGACGTTGACTCCGTTCTTCCAGTAGGTCGTGACCTCGCCGTTGCGGTCGACCTCGAACTCGAACCCGTACCCGGTGCGGTGTGAGCCCGTCGGTAGCTCGCGGTAGTCCTCCTTGGGCCGGAGGATCGCCGCCGTGAGCTCCTCGCCGAGGAGCCTGCCGTTCCGCAGCGCGTCGTGGAACGCGATCAGGTCGCGCGCTGTCACATATGCGCCACCGTCCGGCGAGCCGACGGGCGGGTAGCTGTAGATTCCCCGGCGCCACCCGACGAGGGCGCCCGACGCGTCCGTGACGGGGTCGGCACCCTCGGCGACGTCAGGCTCGATCCGGTCCAGCCGGAAGAACCCCGATCGATCCATCTCCGCCGGCCCGAACACGTGCCGCACCACGTAGTCGCGGTACCGCATCCCCGAGGCCCGCTCGACCATCAGCCCGAGTAGCACGTACGAGCAGTTGCAGTACCGCGTTCCCTCGCCCGGCCCGAACTTCGGCTCGTTGTGTGCGCACTGTGGCAGGAAGTCGACCGTCTCCGTGATCGAGTAGTTCGGCCGTTCGGCGAACACTGTCTCGTAGGCGACGCCGTCTTCCTCGTCTGCGTCGTCACCGATGCCGACGTGTGCGTCAGCAGGTGATACGGCGTGACCGCCGGGTCAATCGCCGTGCCCTCCAGCCCGAGGTAGCCCGTCGCCGAGACATCCAGGGAGAATGCGCCGGCCTCGACCTGCTGCAGCACCGCCACCGCGGTGAAGAGCTTCGTGACGGACGCGGTGTCGAAGCGCTGCTCTGGGCTGCACGGAACGCCCCATGCCCGGCTGGCGAGGCCGTAGCCGCGCTCCAGTAGCACCTCCGCCGACCGCTCGATCCGCACGACGCCCGAGAACGTGTCGTCGTCGGCGCGCGCCTGCATGTAAGCGTCGACCGCGACGACGTCCACCCCCGGATCCTATTTCCGCGTTCACGGATTCCTTGCCCAGGCAACCGCCGGAAAGCGCACGCCGTTGTCGGCCATCATTCACGAGCGCCGCTCGTGAGATGCCATCGTCGGCCTGCGGCGGATACGAAGCGCCGATAGCGGGGAGAGTGGAGGCGGCGGGAATCGAACCCGCGAAGGATTCCCTCTGACTGCACCCGCTCTACCGGGCTCAGCAGGTAGTCCTCTCGTCGATCGCCGGTCCCCTACGGGAGCCGGACGGGCCGCCGCGCTCCATCCGTCAGCGTGTAGCCCGCCGCGCGAAATTCATCGGCGTGCTTCAACACGTAGTGGACCACCGGTGGTTGCGTCTTGCCCGCGGCGAGGCGCCTTGCGACGTGGTACCGCAGCTTTCGAGAGACGGCCTCCAGCTCGGCCCAATCCCACAGGTCGACGGCACCGAAGCGGTCCGCATAAGTGTCCTCCCAGGCATGTGCGCGCTTCTCGCTGTTCACCGAGTAGCGCGATGGAGTAATCGCACCCTCGTGGACGCCGCCGAAGAAGAAATAGATAACGCCCCAGCCGCCAAGCTCCTCTCGGACCGGATTGCCTTCGAGCTTCAGCCGGCGGCGCTCCACGTGCTTTGGCCCGAGACGCGGAGAACAGAGCCCAAGCTGCGTCGACTCTCCCCGGCCCCATGGGTCAACGCCCAGGTCGAGCGCCTCGATCGCTTCGTCCCCTGACGCGAACTGGCGCAGAGGTTCATTCATCGCGGAATACGCCTCATGCAACTCGAGTCCGAGGTGCTCCGTGGCGTATCGGAGGATGTCGGCCACGTCGTCTCGGACGGCGTAGAAGTTCGCGGACGGCATAGCTCGAGTATCACGGGTCTCGCCCAGCGAGTTCTCGTGGAGCTCAGTCCATCGGCGGATCGAACGTGTCGAGATCTTGCTCGAGCCAGCCGGAGTAGAACCACACGAGCTTCCGCTGGAGCTGTTGTGCACCGCGGTAGGCCAGCTGCGAGACACGCTGGCCCTCGAGGAACGCATGATGAAGCGTGACGGGCATGTACAGAAGTGCGACGCTCTCGGGCATTGAGAATTCCAGCTCGTCGACCTCGAGCGCCGGCACGTACATGTAGTTGATCAGGTGGTCGAACCGACGTAAGTCGTTGAGGGCGGTTTGCTTGATCACGCCCCGCCCCATCAGATGTTCGAGCGGAATGACCGGAACGAGGGTGCGGACGGGATGGCTGTACCCGGCCTCGCGCTGAGCGGCGAGCGAGCAGCTTGGCGTGATCAGCATCGCCGGCCCGAACTCGAGCGAGCCGCTCAGGAAGCGTCGGCCTCCTCGGCCCTCCTCCTCATCGATGACGAGTTCGCTCGCCGGCATCGGATACGCCAGCGGAACGTCGCGGAAGAGGTCGCCTTGGCTGACGAGCTCGACGCGCTCGCGCTCGTAGTAGTCGGCGTCGGCAGGTCGTTCCGGTCTAGGCGGCATCGCCTGGCCAGGCTATCGGCGCCTCCGGCCGGTTCCGGTCCGAGCTATTCGGTCGCGTCGCCGAAAACCAGGCGGCCGCTGCGCTTGAGGCCTGGGTGCACGACAGGGCCCTCTGTCACCGGGGCGAGCTGCTCGAACATCTCAGCGCGCAGACGCTCCACATCCTCGACCGCGAAGCGTCGGAAGCCGCTTCCGGGAAGGCGGACGGCACGCAAGAGGCCGCGAGCCTCCCAGTTGCGGACCGTGTTCTCGTGCACGCCCAGAGCCCGAGCTGCGTCGCGAACGTTCAGGAACTCTCTAGTAGCCATCGCTGAACGGACTATAGCTCGCAATGTGGTCTTTGTCGAGTATGTGGACTTTGTGCACCCACGTCTCGCCGCAAACCAACGGCGATCCTGAGTGCACTAGCAGGCCGGACACAGATGCACTTTTTCGAAAGTGCATCTATGTCTCGCCGGCCAAGAGCAGTGGCGTCGACTCGGCGAGGGGCCACGGCGTCGGTCTCGCGACAGTCCCTCCCACCGCGCGGAGTCGATCGGCAGGCGGGTGGCGAAGTCGTGGCGAAGTATTGGCGAAGTTCGCCAGCAAGCCTCTAGGGATGGCGACACGGGCCCGCGAAGCACGGGTCTCGGTAGGTGTCGGCGCACAGCTGACGCTCTTCGACGCACTCGCGCACGCGTCGAGGGACTCGCCGCTGGTGAGCGACACGGGGTCACGCTCGAGCAACGGGCGCCCCGGCTTGACGCTCGGGGAGGCCGCCCGCATCATCCGCGAGGCGGTGAAGGACAAGTCCTACCGCGCGACGTCGCTCGGCCAGCTCGTCGGTCGCTACCTGCGCTGGTTCCGCAACGAGTACGGCGCGACGGAGTCGACGATTCGCGACTACGAAGCGATCCTCGCGCGCATGAGCCTGCTGCTCGCGGATCGGGAGCCGCTCGAGGTCTCG